>SDNW01000002.1 GCA_004524725.1 Promethearchaeota archaeon | reverse complement strand
TTTATCAGTTAAACTTAATTAAAATCATACTTAAACCAATAATTATGGAAAACCTAAAAGAAATTAGCTTAAAAATCTATACTGCAATGTTCGAGAATAATAAAAATGTGGAACTAGAGAATGTAGAGTATTCATTTAAAAAATTTTCGAGTGGAGTTAAGTATTTAGATTATTTTGGATATAGATTCATCGAACAAAATCGTCTTAAGAAATCTGAATGGGGCAAGAAAGCAAGAGAAGGGCATAAAATAATGTGGGTCATTAAAGGGAGACGATATATGTATCAAATTTTTGATGGAGAATTTAGAGAACTTAAGAAAGAAACATAACCACCTAAAATCACTGCTACTTTCTTAAACCATGAATATTTCACAAAAAATCTTTTGATTTACGATCCGAACCAGGAAATAGTATATGAATATTCCTCGGTGCCTTGAATCTCTGGGTTTTCTACTTTCCATTTCCCTATTATACCCAATTCTTTCGCGCATAAATCGAAATGGCACACTGCTATCCCAATGTCTAATCGTGTCATCGTTTCATAAATTTGCCCCATTCGTCCTTTTTGAGGTGCTATGTAAAAATGAAAAATACTATCGTTGTTTTCTTTAATAATTCTCCATGGTTGTCTATTTGCCGCTGAGGGACCGAGTCTTATCATTTCTAAGAGGACGCTATATTTTCCCAAATCGATATTTGATAAGGAATTTTCAAGATTTCCACTAAAAAATATCTCTTCCCATGGTTTTCGTTTTTTAGCTTTCACTATGAACCGAATAAATTTTTCTTTTGCCCGTCTATCTTTTGGATATCCGATAGGAGTTATGGCGGGTACAACTTCATATGGTGTACAATTGATTTTTTCACCAAATAGGCTTCGATTAAAAAAACCCCCTAACCAACAGGTTCCTAACTCTAATTCTGTAGCTTTTAAAATTATTAACTCCATTAAATATCCATAATGCTCTTGATCCAACTCTGAGGATTTAATGGCGCCTACTATGAAATCTTGAGCACCCTGAATTACACCATATGTGCCAATCTTTTTTTTTTCCTTTGGGTCAAATTCTGGAATACTAAGAATACGAAAGCGATAATCTGATGGATTAATACCGAAAGGTGTTGAAATGTCTTTTAATTTAATAAAATGGTCTATCTCTTCCCTTTTCAATCCCTGGATCGGTTCGGGGGAGTAAGTTCTCCAGGAAGTTCGCTTCTTAATGGTTTCAATGATTGACGTCGAAAAATTCATAATCGTATTTAAATTAAAATCTGACTTAAGTTTTTATCCTTTATTTTATAATTTGGCTATGATTTGGGATTTTAAACTTGATTGTGAATGATTTAGATTAAGAATAGTATTATTTAAAAAATGGACTCCAAATTATTTATAATTACGAAAATCGATATGATCTGTAGAAAATAATTGAAAATGTCATATTAAGTTGTGAAATTAAGATGGATGTAAAAATGGAATGTGATTTGAGTTATTATGAATTCCTTAAATTAATTAATGTTGTCGGGATTAATAATAAATCAATTCAAAAACAAAATATGAGCCTAACTATCCAAAATTATGACATTAAGCGTGTAAAACTTAATCTGGATAAGCAAATAGAAAAGATAAATAAAAATTTAAATACTTGATTTATTTTTTAGATTTTTTAATAATTAATTCTAAATATGATTCTGTAATTGAATCTTTTTGAGTATATCCAAATTCCAAAAGAAATCGGAATAATTGGTCCCGTTTCTCAGAAAGTTCTTCACTAGATTGAGCAATTAACTCTACCTCCAAAAAGTAACTATTGAGAGCTGGTAAATAATCAAGCAGAGCTTCAATTTTATTATCCTTATATTCGAACTCATACAATTCTCGTTCTTTTTTCACGGTTAATATCTCTCGAAATCCTAAATTAGCAAGGATTTCTTTCATACTATTAGCATTCTCAAGTTTTAATTCAATTTCATGGCGTGACTTAGAAATTTGATCAAGTTTTTTTCCTTTATAGGTGAGGTAAAAGACTTTTTTTTCAGTTTTGTTTTTTTCTCCATTTTTATATTCCGTGGAACTTCGAATTCTCAAAGCCTCATCTGTTTTAGCGAAATCTCTTAGTCCTGTAGGCATATTGTAATATATATCTTCATGGATTAGTGATAATTTATAGATTCCCCCTAGTTGTTTAAATTTATTACGTAAAAAAAAGGGATCAGAAATCTGAATTTTAACTTCTACTTCTATCAAGATAATATTCTTTTTTGATGGTAATGATTATAATTTAGTATCTTATAATAACTATTTATAGAAATAATTTAGGTTGATTACAAATTTCTAATTTTTCAGATGATATACAGAAATTAGCTGAGAAGTATGGTTATTTACCTTACATGGTACAAAGATATTTTCAATTCTTAGGTTTGGAGCAAACTAAGCAACTTTTAATAGCAAATGAAAAACCTTTGAAACCATATATTCGTGTAAATACTTTAAAAATAGAACCAAATATTTTGAAAAGCAGACTTGAGAATAAGGGTTTTAAATTAAAGGCTAATAAATGGTTATCTTACGCATTTGAGATATTAAAATCACCCTATAGTCTTGGTGCAACTCATGAGTTTCTTTTGGGATATTACTATGTGCAAAATCTTGCCTCAATGTTGCCAGTATCCATTTTAAACCCTCAAAAGGGAGACCTTGTTATCGACATGTGTGCTGCTCCAGGAAGTAAAGCAACTCAATTAGCACAAATTATGGAAGATCAAGGAAACTTAATCTTAATTGAAAAGAATCCTAAAAGGATTCCTGCTCTAATAATGAATATTCGTAGATTGGGCATAACAAATTCAATAGTTTTAAATTTCGACGCAATAAAATTGAATCAATACAACATCAAAGCTGATAAAATATTATTAGATGCTCCATGTACAGGGGAAGGACTGATTCGCGAAGATCCTACTAGAAGAAAGAGTAGAAGTATAAATGATCTAAAAAAATTGAGTATAATTCAAAAGCAATTATTAAAATCTGGTTTGCTTTCCTTAAAACCCTCGGGACAGCTCTTATATAGTACTTGTTCGATTGCTCCCGAAGAAAATGAATTAGTTGTTAATGAAGTCTTAAATGAATTAAAAGATTTTTCGATAGCAAAAATTTCTAAAGGTTACGGAGCTAATGGATTAAATAAAGTTTTCGGATTAAAATTAAGGGATGATCTAAGATTTTCCCAACGTTTTTATCCCCATCTACAAGATACAATAGGATTTTATTTATGTGTCATTCAAAAGTTGGATTAGTATCATGACAAAAACTCGAGTCATAAGAGAAAGCTATATATAATTGATAAGTAAAATTTTGTATAAGAAAAAAGTTTTTTATTTTTTCAAGCAGTTTAGTTTCTGAAATAGATTATAGGATATTATAAAAGTTGATTTATTCAAATAGGTGATTATATATTACTTTCTCTTTTACTTTACAAACATTAAAAATGAGATTCAAAACAATAAATCTGCTGATTTAATTAATACATTTAATAGTGGTTTTAAATTCTAAGATGAAGACTGAGATAATAAGAAAAACAATTGGACTAGATCACCCCACTGTAAGGAAGGTTATAGAAATAGCAGAAAACCTAATGGAGAAAAATATTGTATTAAATATAGAAACTCTCTATAATGTTGCTAAGAAAGAATTAAAAATCCCAAGGAAAGGGCTCCTATTTATAATCCATTATTTAATAGATAAAAAAGTCTTAATTGAAGGTTCTAAATTTTCAAAGGATACCGTCCTTTTAAATCGGTTCCGAAAAAAAATTTATAAGTTTATATTGTCGAACCCAGGAGTTCATTTCTCTTATCTTAGGAAAAAGAGTATTTCAGGGAAAAGTATTAGTTCCGGAAAGCTTATATGGCATTTAGGAATGCTAATCAAGTTTAACTACGTTAAAAAAGTGAAAGTGGGCAATTACTCAATATTTCTCCCTTTTAAAATGGAAGAGAATTTAGGTAAACTTTATTTTCTAATGAGAGATCCAATTATTTTTCAAATTTTAAAACTAATGATTAAAAAAAAATTGCTAATCAAATCTGAAATTTACAAAGAAGTAAATGAAAAGCGGGAAATTGTCTATTATCGGATTAATAATTTGATGGATTATGAAATCCTTATAGCAAATCCAGAATCTGAGAAACAATTAATTATTAATCCTAATGTTAAGAAATTCTTGTCCAAAATCTTAAAATCATCAAAATTAAAAAAAGAGTAATAAATTAAAAGGTAAAGATAACATGGCATTAAATTGGAATATTGAAGTAATTATAGATTTTATCACAGCTATTTTTGGAATTATTCTTACCATCATAACTTATTATAGTCCAAAAGCCAAGAAAATTAAATCATTGTTTTTCATCCGGCTGGGATTTATTCTTTTTTGGGTTTTTATTCTTACTGATGGACTTTCTTTTCTGTTTTTAAATAAAATTTTAGGTTTGCTTAGTGGACTTCTAATTATTCCTGCCACATTGTTCATAATAATTGGATTAAATTATACAATGAAAGAAAATATATATTCTTACGGTCTTATTATAGTAGCTGGTTTATCCTCTTTATTAATTTATTCTGGATTCCTGCCTGGTGCGGTTTATATAGAATTTCAATCA
This sequence comes from Promethearchaeota archaeon, assembly GCA_004524725.1. Classification (GTDB taxonomy): domain Archaea; phylum Asgardarchaeota; class Lokiarchaeia; order Sigyniarchaeales; family SOKP01; genus SOKP01. The sequence goes on along the minus strand of SDNW01000002.1, from coordinate 65,387 downwards.
GGTTACTTAAGAGTGGCTTGGGGAGGGTTATTTGGCATACTTGGTATGGTATTGACGGGTATTGCGATGTTATACTTATTTTATTGGGGTGTTCGAACTTGGATAAATGCTCCCTTTTTAATTAAAAAGGAAGCTTTAATCTTCTTTCTTGGTATTTTAACAATTTTTCCTTTTGGTTTTTTATTTTATCTTCTATACATATTTGAACCAATTTTTATTCTTATTTGTGATATTTCTATAGCAATAGGTACCTTGATAATTTCATTAGTGGTTATTCGAGAACCTAAATTATTATATATTTTACCTTATACTATATACCGAATAGTTGTCAAAAACAAGGACGGCGTGCCACTGTATTATCACGATTGGTCAGAATCTGTATTGAATGAAACAATATTTACAGGATTTCTAAATGCGGTCCAACTTATGAGTGAAGAGGTGATGAATATCGGAGGTTTGTTAGATATCAATTTAAAAGAGGGTATATTAATTTTAAAAGAATCTAAAAGTATTACTGTGGGATTGGTGTCATCAAAATCATCAAAATTGTTAAGAGATTCTGTAATTAAGTTTACTGCTGATTTTGAGAAAAAATTCGAGCGTGAATTAAAAAAATCTATTACTGATCCTTCTCAATATGAGAATGCTTTTGAATTGATTGAAAAATATTTTTCAAATTTTCCTTACAAAATTATTGAGAGCAAAAAACAACCTCTTCTCTTAACTGGAAGATATTTAAGGATCCCATTGGAATTAGAGAATAAACTTCGAAAAATTTTTACTGATGAGGAAGATTATGAGTCCATAAAAGCAGAATTAATCAAATCTCCTCTATCATTTACTTCTGAGTTTATTAGACTCCATGATGAACTTAAGGATGAGATGAAACAGATTTCAAATGAAGATCTTAAGTTGCTAGATGAAGATTAGAAAAGGATTTTTTTAAATTAAAAACATCATTAATTTCTTGTAAAAATTTGGTCCTAGTTGATTTTTATATTAGAAAATTAAATGGATATTTATAATTAATTTTAAGGGAGAAGTTGGGGGTGAAATCCTCCCTTTATAAAATTTATCGATTTCTCTATTGTGGAGTTCTCAAATAATATCCCTTATCCCTTAAATTGATAGCGACAATATCTTTAGGTTTAAGTTTATCTATTATATTTCTTTCCGTTTTAGACAATCCTATAGCTAAGATTTCATTATACTCATTAAATATCAATAAAAAATCATCCTTTAGTAACTTAGTTGAGGTTTTGGTTATCATACTTTTCAATATATTATTTCCATAAAGAACTGACTTTTCTCCTGTTTTATTTAAGTAAACATATTTTATTTCAGAAAGAAATCCCTTTTTGTAGAAGAATTCCGCCCCTTCCAAGCTTAAATAAAAAATTCCTTTATTTATAAAACCAAAATATAATCCTATGGAGTGAATTTTAGCATGTAAGTTATTTAAACTCTCGATTTTTGCTTTATCGTGGGTTACTAAATAAATCTGTAATCTATTCTTTAGCTGTTTATTATGTTTAAAAATTAAGTAGTAGTCGTATAGACCATCTTCAAAGATAGCTTTTGAATTGGGGGATATTTTTCCAATAGAATCTATAATTAGTTCTTTTTCGTAATCATTAACTGGTCTAAAGTTTTTTAAGGTATTCATTTTCGATTAAAATAAAAAGAAATAAGAAGTCTTATTATTATTAATCACTAAAGGTATTAAAAAATAGTGCTAAGTAAATATGGGAATTCGTAAAATAGAAGATGAGATTGATCTAAGAGAAGCAATGAAAAAGAAAGCAGCAGAGTTAAAGATTAAGGATATTCAAGCTAAAGCTGCGACTGAAAATTTCACAAAAGAGAGACTGAGGGAATTGGCAAAAAGACATGGAGTTATATTAGCTCTAACTCCTGAATTAAAAGAAGATGTGAAAGAATTACAGAAAATATATAATATACCTTCCTCTAAAATTGTAACGGAACAAATTACTGAAAATGATGTCCTCATCAAATTTTCTAAAATCGATCATGAAAAACTCGGAATGTTGGCTTATCAACGAGTTTTAATGCAAAAAGAAGAGATAGGCGTCGGTTTACTTCCTTTAACAGAAGTGTTTGATCTGGTGAATACTGGGATTTTAAAGGGCATTGTAGATATGAAAGATTTATATAAAGCTCTAAAAAAATTAAAAAAATCACACGTAATTGATGATCTTAAAGAATTAGGTTCAGGTATTATCATGGTACGGTTTTTTCCAGTGGAATATACCAGTGATCAAGTAAAGGTGATAGGTTTAGCTCAAGATAAAGGTTTTATATCTCTTGAGGATATATGTGTCGGGTTGAATTGGTCTCAAGATCGTGCCTTGGAAACCCTAAAGTCCCTAGAGGAAACAGGGGTCGCGAAATTTCGCGATTCATTGCTAAAAGGAAAACAATGGTTTTTTCCTTCTATTTAGAATTATTCTACTCTTATTTTAAATGAGATTTGCCCATTATCGGCTTTAATAATCTCCCCTTTCTTATCCTTTTCTAGCAATTTGAATATCTTTATAATATCATCTTTAGGCAAATTACTAAATTCTTTATTTGATTCTCTTATTTCAAAGATTAAAATAGGCTCCAATGGAGAGATTTCTATTACCCATTCATATATTTCTTGAGCCCAATTGTCAAGTGATTTCCAATATACCCGTAATTTCTCTTTACTTTTTGATAACCATTCTGCTTGCTCTCTCTCAACCAATTCTTCTGCAATTTCTTTCAATGCTTCGGTTCGATCTTCAAATTTAGAAAATGGTTTTTCAGATTCTAATTGTCTTAAATATAAAATATGCAAAATTGCATAGCGGGCATAATCAAATAGAATTTTGGACCATTCATTTTTCCACGATTCAAAATCTTTTAAATCCGTTTTTTTATTCGGTAAGGTATACATAAAAATATATCGTTTTTCTTCTAACCACGGGTAATCATTTACTAAAAGTTCATAAGTAGAAACTTCTTTGGATATAACACCTTTCTCCCCGACAATCTCTCGTTCAATTAATATAAGTTCCTGTTCTACTTCTTCGGCATTTTGTTCGTATGCTTTTAAATCTACTTCACCCAATTTTGAAGTTAGAAAATCCTCGATTTTATCTAATCTTGCTTCAATTTCTTGACTTTTAGAGTTTGAATAGCCCTTTTCTATCTCTTCTTCCCCCTCAACCCGCGATTCTGCCTCTTTTTTTCGTTCTAGCTCTTTTTGCTTTTTTAGCTCCTTTAATCGCGCTAATTCTTTCCTTAAATCCTCTAATTCTTTCTCAGGTTGCTCTTTTTTTTCTTTAGTAACTTCTTTAGGTTTTTCTCGCTGACGTTCCATAATTTTTCATCAATAAATGATATTAATACTCTCCATATTCTTCTGCCCAATCTTCATATTTATTCAATTCAGAACCGGTTGTCATCGGTTTAACCTTTTTAAGAGTTTTAATAAAATCCTTTATTGTAATATCCCTTACTACAACTTCCTTATCTGAATCTTCAAGTAAGCCTCCCATATCTAATTCTCGAATAGGAATCATGATTACTTCTCGACACACATTCGAGATATCTCTCCCAGAATAGCCTTCTGATCGGACAGCTAATTCAATATAATCTTCTTCATTTAAATCGGAATTAATCCCCGCAGTATGGATTTTAAAGATACCTGCCCTTGCGGGCATATCCGGAAGCGGAACATACACTTTTTTCTCAAAACGACTGAGCATCGCTGTGTCAATATCCCACGGTCGATTAGTAGCTCCAAGCACTAATAACGGTTTTTCATATGTTGATTTCATTCCTTGGATTTCACTGAGTAGTTGGGTTTTCACTCTTCTCTCACCACCTCCTTCGTGACCCTCACCCCTCCTTGTAGCAACTGAGTCAATCTCATCCATAAAAATTAAACTCGGAGCTTTTATACGCGCTACTTTAAACAATGAGCTTATTAGCTTTTCACTTTCGCCTAACCATTTACTTAACATATCAGCAGAGGAAACGCTAAAAAATGTAGCTTTGCATTCAGTAGCGGCTGCTTTTGCTAGTAATGTTTTACCACATCCTGGGGGGCCAAACAAAAGGATTCCTGACCAAGGTTTTCTTGCTCCCGTAAAGAGCTCTGGCTTCATTATAGGTAACACTATCGCTTCTCGTAAGGATTGTTTGCAATCCTCTAATCCCGCAATATCTATCCATTTTATGTTTGGAGATTCAGTCAAAATGGTGCCAGAAATGGAGTCTATTAACTCTTGTTCTTCTTTGGAATAGATGCTCTCTGTATCTGAGGACGCCTCTCCTTTCGATTCGTGTGGACTAATTGAAGCTGGGGAACCCCTTCTCCGAGGACCACTCAAGTGAGCCTTAAGAGTTTGTGCTCGATTTACATATTGCTCAATCTGATCTTGGCAACGTTTAATCATAATAGGATTTTTGTTATATTTTACAAATTGTATCAAAATCTCAGCAGCTCGCTGATATTTGTTAATTGCTTGTCTGTATCTCCCACTCTCATCTAGCTTTACGGCAGCTTGAGCTTCTTCGACTGCATATTGATAAAGTTTACTATCGACACTTGACATCCTAAATAACCTTTAAAACTAGTTATTAATTTTATACAAATCTTACTATTTATAGGTAATCTAGTTCGGTATTTGTTTAAATATTTAATATATTTTCTTATATCAAATTTTCTTTTATCAAAAGCGTGGTAATAATTGGTCTACAAAAAATTATATAATTGCGAACTTTTATATAATATATAAAAACAACTAAATTTGATGGTTTAATATGGGTTTTCTTAAGGATATGAGTAAATGGCTTTCGGGGGGTAAAAAGAAAGATACTGTTCGTTCAGCTACTGTAAAATTAAAAGTATTTAACAAACGATTGATGCGACAAACAAAGAAAATGGAAATGACCGCAAAATTGGCTCGTGATAAAGCAGTAAATTTACGAAAAAACGGTGATATGGATGGTTCTGCGTTTCACGCTCGCAATTATCTTCAAGTAAAGAAGCAAGCACGAGCGATAGACCATTTTAGAACGAATTTAGAAGGAATGGTCTTTAAACTGGAGCAAGCTACTGCAGTAAAAGACGTTGCGGATGTTATGCATGGAATTGCGGCGAGTTTAGGCGCTCTTAAGAGTCAACTTTCTATTCCACAACTTACAGATCTCATGGATAACATCGGAATTGATATGGAAGACTTCGATCTCACCCAAGAAATAACTTCGGATGGTATAAGTGATATACAAATGGACTCTGCTGTAACTGACTCTCAAGTTCAAGAAGTATTAGGAGAAATTGACGCTGAAATAGGTGCTGAAATCGGAGGCGCTCTTCCTACTGTAGATCCCGATGGAAAGGTCAAAGAACTCGAAGAAGAATTAAATAAGTTAAAATCACGCGACTAATTTTTTTAGAAATCTCTTTTTAATAGAATTTCATTAAAGTTTATTAGTTCATTATAGATCTATTTTTAAGTTAAAAAAAGGGTTGATTTGGTTAAGTGTGGCTACCTTTTATGAATAAAATATCCTCTTTTTTTCCATTTTATCCATTCCAAATCGCTTTTTAATCATTTGGTTGTCTATTTATTCTCTTTAATACTTCCAATATCTCCTCAGTTTTCGGTAAATCTTTCATACTATCACTGTAATAAGCGTACTGTATTATTCCTTGTTTATCAATAATCAATAATCCGGGCATTCTTCCGCCTTTCCAAATTTTTACTTGTTGATTTAAGAGTTTTTGTACTTCTTTTGAAGGGTCGTAAAATATCGCATAATTTCGCGCATATTTTTTTTCCATTTTTTGTGCATTTTCTTCGCTATCTGCTAATATTGGATAGAGATATCCATCCAACTCTTCAAACATTTCCAGATTCCTACGCAATTCTGCCGCATGCCATCGACAATATGGTCAATGTATATCTCTAAATAGCACTATGATGACATTTTTATTATTTTTGAATTCTTTGATATTGATTTTATCTCCCCTTGAATTTGGTAATTCGAACTCGGGGATCATCGTACCCACCAGCTCAAACTTATCTTTAATCATTATCACGCTATGTTTTTGGTTAGAATAAATTATGTTGTTTAAATTTAAATAAATGATGTTTATGATCTAAAATTCATACTTTCACTTTTTCCTAATACCTTAGATAGCAAAATTATATAAGAATTTCTGCCATTTTTATCATATTTGATAAATCTTAATATTAAATAATCGTGATAAGATTGAAACCAGAATTAATTACTATTGGAAGCTGTACTCTTGATTGCATAATTGAAGTGCAAGATATTCTTCGATTTGAACTATTTGATAAAGATGTAGTTAAGAAATACACTGCGATCGAATACAGCCGAAAATTGAATGTGAATGATATTCGATTCTTTCCAGGGGGATCCGGTGCCAATATTGCAGCAGATTGTGCGATGTTAGGGATTAAATCAACGTATATTGGGGTTATCGGAAAGGACTTTTCTGCTCAAATATGTTTAGAAGACCTAAAAAAAAGAAATGTAGATATATCGCATATATATCAAACTGAAGAGGATAATACGGCGTTTTCTGCCATTCTTAAGACCGAATGGGGTAAGGATAGAAGTATTTTAGCTTATAAAGGTGCCAATAATTTACTCACTCCTGATCATATCAAAGAAGAACTTTTTAGTGATATTAAAGCTTTTGCATGGAGCTCGCTTACTACTGAAAATGGTTGCAAAGCTATTGAAAAAGCAATAACACTCACTAAGAATAATGGTGGTTTAGTATTCGCAGCTCCTAGCATGTCAATACTTAAGAACAACCCGAAATGGGCAAAAATTTTAATTGCTGATTCTGATGTAGTATCTATGAATAGAGAAGAGGCAGAAGAACTAACTCAAGAGTCCGAACGATACTATGCTCTAAAAAAGATGCTCGATCTAGGCCCTAAGTTAGTGTCTATCACAGATGGAGCACAAGGTTCACTAGTATCTGATGGAGAAGAAGTAATTAAAAGTGGAATATATAAAGTTGATGTAAAAGACACGACGGGTGCAGGGGATGCATTCCTAAGTGGGATTCTATTATCTAAGTTAAATGGTTATTCATTAAAGAAAATGACGCAAATTTCAACTGCGATGTCTTCATTAGAATCTATGGGGATCGGAGTAAGAGAAGGGTTACCAAATAATCTTTCTGACATAGAAAAATTCATATCAAAAAGCAATCTTCAGCAAGACATATCATCATTAGCAGATTATTAATAATAAAGAAATGATAAAATGCGCCGCCCGGGAATTGAACCCGGGTCGCCAAGTTGGCAACCTGGCATACTGACCACTATACTAGCAGCGCTTTCAATAGAGAAATTATGTTCAATGTATAATTTTTCTATGTATCATTATATCAAATAAAAAATTAAAACTTAATGATTTTTGACTTTTATAGGCAAGAAGCTCAAGATACCCTCTTTTTATAATAAATATAATATTAAGGAATGATTATTTCATAGATAATCCTTTTTTACTCGTGTGAAAATGGTAAATACTATAATAGCAACTCCAACAAAGAGAAACATGTATATTATATTTATTGTTCCTATTATCCCTATTATAAGAAACATTATTGCCATAAAAAAGCTTCGAAACATATTTATTGTGCTCAAAACTGTTGCTCGTTCCTCTGCTTCAATTTGTTTATTGATACCATTGACATAGATCAGATATCGTGGATAACCAAATGCTACAATGATCAATATGAGAAATATTCCAAGATATGGATTAGCATTGAGACCCATTAAAACAAAAGTGATCCCATTTATTAAATCAATAGATATCAAAAATATTAACCTATTTTTGACTTTTTTGAATATTCTAGGGATGATAAAACTAAAAGCAGCATTTGTGATGTTCATACTAGCAGAAATAAATCCCCACAATACTAAGGGAATTCCAAGAGCTTCAAGGTAAGGCTGATAAGTCCAAAACAGTAGAAAAATTAAAGAATTAATAAATAATCGGTCAAAGCATAAAATAGCCAATATCTTGTTATGCTTTAATTCAATAAATCCTTTTTTAATAATTATTAAATAATTCTTCTTTTCGTCTTCTTTTTCCCTAAAAGGAGGTTCTTTAAACGTCAAGGCTACTATCAAACTCCCAATAAATATAAATGCCAAACATGTCATAGTAAATTGAAGTGAGATAAAGTCCGCAATAATAGATCCTAGCGGAGCAGAAATAGTTAAAGCAATCAAATTTACCGTTTGATTATTCCCCAATACTTTAGAAATCTTGTCTTCAGCATTATAACTTTTTAGAGAACTATATAAAAATGCCTCGTCCGTTCCAGAGGATAAAGCAATACTTAGAGCCCATAAAGTTTCTGCAAAAACGAAAAGTAGAATATAAGGATAAATACTATAGGCAAACGCGGCTGCAATTACGCATAAAGATGAGAGGATAAGCGCCATTTTCCTCCCAATTAAATCTGCTAATGCACCAGAAGGAATTTCAAATATAAAAATAACAAACATAAAATAACTTTGTAAAGCCAATATTTGAAATATATTTAAACCCCCCCAGTCGGTCATATAGGCATAATAAACTCCTCTGACTGTATGAATTCCAAAAATGAACTGGTAGATATAATATTTATAAATGTTGGACTTGAAACTCGGTGATCTCTCCTTTTCAGTCATCAATTATCATTAGTATTTAAGAATTATGATCTAATTTGTTATTCATCATATTAATAGAAAACTCTTTGAAGTTTTTTTGAAGTATGAAAGCATTTCTAAATTATAAAGGAAGTATTTTAATCTAAAAGAAACTAGCATAAGTGTATTATGACAATACCAAAAAGTAAGATTCGTTTAGGGCCCTATCTTTATCCCATGCCTGTAGTTTTAATTGGGGTTAATATTAACAGTAAACCTAATTTTATGCCACTTGCTTGGGTATCCATAGTTGAACATAAACCACCTACTATCTTGATCTCGTCATCTCAAAGTCATTACACCAATGCTGGTATTAAAGAAAATAATTGCTTTAGTGTGAACACACCCTCAGAAGATATGATAATACCGACAGATTATTGTGGATTAAAATCAGGAAAAGATATAGACAAATCTAAAATATTTAATGTTTTTTATGGAGATTTAAAAAATGCTCCAATGATAATTGATGCGCCCCTTTGTTTGGAATGTAAACTACTTAAAACCATTGATCTTGAACAAGGACATGATATATTTATTGGAGAGATAATAAACGCTTATTCTGAAGACAAATATTTAACAAATGGAATCCCAGACTTGAATAAAATGAATACCTTTTTGTTTTCCATGAATGACAATAATTACTGGAAAATAGGAGAACATATCGGACGTGCCTGGAGTATTGGAAAAAAGTATGAAGATTAGATTATTACTTATTATTCCTTGCTTTAGAGCTTCTATGATTTCAAATTAGGAACCAGCTAATTAATGTAGCTCCAATATTAACCGATATTGAAATAATGATACGAAAAACTAAACTTCTGACTACACTTTCTTTACGATATAATCAATCATCCCGCGGAGATAATTATCTCCACTTTCATAAAAGCCTACAAGGTTTTCAAATCGAATTTGTTTATAAATTATTCTATGATTTTTAAAATAGTTATCTCCTTCTTCATGCGTGAAAAATGTATGAGAATACTTCTCTCCATCAATTTCTTCTGTAAACGTAGTTGCTTTTGTTTCCTCACCACGACCATATCGTTCATCATCGACAGAAAGAAGGTTAGCATGATAAAATTATCACGATAGATAATACGCTGATATTATCACAATAACATTGAGAGATATATGAATATACATGAAATCCACCTTTCACGATTTTGAAAATTTATCTCATTATTCATGCAAAATTTTGCATGTTGAAATAGTACTTATATAGTTATAGCTTGAAATTATTAGTATGGAATTTAATCAATTGATTTATGAAGTAAAAGAAAAGGTGGCTTGGATAACTCTAAATAGGCCTGAAGTAATGAATGCTTTAAGTATGAGATTATCCGATGAATTAGTTATTGCTATTGAGGAGATAAGAAAATCTACAAAAATCAAATTTCTCGTAATAAAAGGCGCTGGAGATCATTTTTGTGTTGGTGATGATATTAAGGAGATGATGAAATGGGGAGATGCAAATGACATCATGCGTAGAGTAAGATATTACCAAAATATGGCTAATCAGCTGGAAGAGTTAGATAAAATCACTATTGCTGCGGTGGATGGAAACGCAGTTGGAGGGGGTCTCGAAATTACAATGGCTTGTGATTTTGTAATTGCTACAGAACGAGCAAAATGGGGAATGCCTGAAGTAGATGTAGGAATTACCCCAGGATGGGGGGGAACAACACGGTTAGCTCGTCTAATTGGAAGAAGAAGAACTAAAGAGATAAATTTAATTGGAGCTTTGCATTCTGCTAGAAAAGCAGTTCAGTGGAATTTATGGAATCGAGTAGTTCCTAATGATAAGCTTGAATTTGAAGTGAATAAGCTTTTAGAAGTACTGAAATCTAAAAATCAGCAGGGATTACGCCAATTGAAATTTATAATTAATAGAGGCGTAGAAGCAGATCTCTATACTGCTCAAGGATTTGAAGTTTTATCTGGTTCCTTAATAGGAGCGGTTAATGGAATGTGGAAAATTAAAGATGCCGATCAAGGCGATGGGATTCAAGGATTCTCTGCTAAAAACGAATTATGGAATAAAAGAAGGAAATTCGCAAAAAATTTCTGGTCTGATTAATTACAATAAAGTAATTATCTAAAGTAAAATTAAATCCAACGTTTAGTGTCTAGGTAGATAAGCTATGATGGGGTCAAAGTTCCCAGATTGCATGATCACGAAGACTACGATAAATCCCGCCACTAGCATTATAAGAGGAAGGACTATGCTATAAATTATATTTTTAAAAAGCTTAGGTATCGTATATTTCGCCTTCTAATTATGATAAACTAATTTGGTTGTTATTATGTTGCGTTGATATTTAAATTTTTTTGGTATAGATAGATTAATCTAACAAGACGGACAACTTACTACTGTATTTTTGTTCAATGAAGGTTAGCAAGCGAAGTTCCTAAAACTCAATCCTATCAATTTCGTGCGTATGATTTATAGTGTACCTAAAAAATTTGAAATATTGGATGTTTTTGGGACCTCTATATTAAAGTAATTTTCTACTATTTCATATAAAAAGTCCAAATAAGGGATAGATATTTTTATATTATGGATTTTCTCTAAATCTTCAATTACCTGACGAGAATATACTTTTTTACCTTTTTTAAGCTTTTGAATCATCTCTATGATGGAATTAGACAACTCATAGGTCTTTTTAAGCTCATTTTTTAAGAAAATTAAGCTTTTAGTAGGCTCATATTCAATTATGAAGTGTTGAGCTATAGTTTTTTCAACATTCAACTTCCTTTTATTAAATAACTCATATGGGTCCTTTAATATCTCACTTCCCTTTAAAACCACAAAATCTTTAAAGTTCTCTGCTTTGAAGTTGCTTTGGCTTACAAATTGAATATTGAGCTCATAAGAATCTTGAGTGATATAATCGAAAAATTGAGTCATTTTGTCAAATAAGAAATCTTGGTCTGAAATTACTAAAATTTTATTCCGATATATCATCGCATGAAATACATGAGCAAGATTGGAACCTGTTAGGTTCAATTTGATTAAACTAACATCGATCAAGTCTCTTAATGAAGTATCTACGTCTTCCTCTTCTTTTGATTCAAAAGTAGGTAATTCAATTTGAAAATCAGCCGTGTATGTGTCTCGAACAGTCAAATTTTTATCTACGTAAGCAATAAAGGAATGGGAACAAATTATTTCCACTGGAATATTAACAGCAAATAGCCCTCTGGTGCTACTTTTTACTTCCTCTTCCGAAACCTCAATACTACCTCTCTTTGAGCAAGTTGGGCAACGAACTTCAAGTTTGACCATAATTTTTCCCACTAATGAACAGCTAATGCACACTTAAGATATTAAAATTACTATAATATCTAGATTATGATATAACTATTCAAGTATATAATTTTAATTGACATCCTAATATCTTTTTACTCTACCATATCGTTTTTCAATTAAATTTGCAATAAGCAAACTAATTACCGCGGCGAATGTTTCTGACACCAAAAATGATATAACTTTATCTAAGAAGGTGGCACAAAAGAAGTATGTAGCAAAAAATAAACCACCAAAAACAGCAAACATGATAAGTAATGGTCTCACGACGGGAAAATATAAAAAACGCTCAAGAGTAGAGCTGTAGCTTTGAGCCTTTTGAAAACGAGATTTCAATTTTCGGTTCCTTTCTACCTGAGCATAGGATTCAAATATTATCATTGAGCCAAAGAATAATGTAATTGTGACGCCCGTAGGTATTAAAATTACCACATAAAAATTCCCTACGTTTAGAAGATATTGAGCAATGAAAATGAACAATAATTGGAAAATCCCACATGTTCCTAAAAGCATCAAAGCGAATGGAAAATAATCTTTTGTTGTCCAGCGAACTCGAATTGGCATAATATTATATCTCTTAGATTATATTGAAACGATTTTCAAATAGTGGGCCCGGCGTGAATTGAACACGCGACCTTACGGGTTTCTTTACGAAATTTTCCGCACGTCAAGCGGACGTCATACCGGGCTAGACCACGGGCCCATAATTTTGAAAATATTTGCTAATATTAATATCCAAATTTATGATAAGTAATTTATTTTACTAAGAAATAAATATTTTATGAGTATTTTTATGCGTTTGATCGATTTCGCTACTTTGTCACTCTTTCCTTTAGGATAGGAAAACTTATGAAAAATAAGGAAAATAAATTATAACTGTAAATCTTTTTGTGTTTTAATGAGAAATCGCAGATACCCAGAAGCATTTCAAGGAAATTTAAAAAAGAATAATTACTATGAAGGCTGGTATAATAAAATAGTCGATAAGAACACAAAATACAGCTACGCATTCATTCCAACTATAGCTATAAATAGAAAATCCAAGAGTTCGCAAGCATTTATCCAGATCTTAAATGGTCAAACAGGAAGAATGCATTATATTAGACACCAATTAAAAAAATTCGAAAATTTATCAAACAACGAGTTTGCAATAAGGATAGATAAATGTTATTTTTCCACTAACGGATTCATCTTGGATATTGATCGAGATGATATGAAAATAAAGGGAAATATTCGATATAATAACACTACTCTATGGCCAAGGTCATTTCTGCAACCAAATGTTATGGGAATACTCAATTATGTACCCTTTTTAGAAACGTATCATGGAATAGTAAGTATGAATCATACCCTTACTGGTTCTTTAAATATTAATGATACCATTATTGATTTTACAAATGGGAAAGGTTACGTAGAAAAGGACTGGGGCAGTTCTTTCCCAGAGGGGTATATTTGGGCTCAAACTAACCATTTTGCTGAACCAGAACTTTCAATAGTATTATCTGTAGCGTTTGTTCCCCTTTTTGGAGTTAAAATTAAGGGTTTTTTCTGCGTGATTTGGCATAAAGGCACTTTTTACAAGTTTACCACATATACCAATGCGAGAGTTCGGTTTTTGAGAATTTCTGGAGGGATTATAAGATTATTAATTGAAGATCGAAGGTATTTTGTAGATATCACGATTGATAAATCCAACATAAAATTTACTAAACTTAGAGCACCAAAATTAGGAGATATGTCATTTGATATTATTGAAACGTTAAAATCGAGAATTAAGGTACATCTTTATGACAGAAGAAATCATAAAGTCATCGTAGAAGATACTGGTACCAATGCGGGCCTTGATATATACAATATTGATTTATTAAAATGAAATATTAGATTTCTTTATTAATTAAAAATCTTAATAATACTGATAAAGTCAATTATTATAATTTAATACAAAAAAAGTAGAAAAAAAATTAGAGTTTTTTCTCTCGTAAAGCTTTAATCATAGGCAAATCTTTTCCAGAAAGAATTTCAAGCATAGCTCCACCCGCAGTAGATATAAATGATACTTGATCTGCTAATCCTGCCATTGAAGCCGCAGCTCCCATTTCACCGCCACCGATGACAGTAAGAGCATTCTTCTCGTGTGTTGCTTTTACCATTGTTTCAACCATATCATAGGTAGCTTTTCTAAAAACTTCTTTCTCAAAAATACCCGGAGGTCCATTTGCAATGATAGTTTTGCATTTTAATAACACATCTTTAAAATTGTCTATGGTTTTAGGACCAATATCACCTGTGGTGGTATTAAATGTTCCAGCTTCATCCACATCTATAACCTTTCTATTTCCGTTATCATCTATAATTAAATCGTCTGGTAATATTATCTTATCTTTATACTTCTGATAAGTATCTAATATCATCTCTTTATTTTGTTCTAAGTCATCTGAAATAATCTTACGGTTTGGTTCTCCCATATTTTTTCCTATGGCTTCAAAAATTAATATAGCAGTCAAACCCGAACATAGAGCATAATCTAATTTATCCTCATCAAAATTGTATTTCATTGCTTTAAATTTATCTATTGCTTTTGCTCCTCCTATGAGCATTGCCATGGGTTTTTTTGGGTCTTCCAATACCTTCTTTAGATTCGCTAATTCTTCATCTGTTATAGGCCCCGCAAGCATTTTTGGCCATCCTACAATGGAAGCGTGAGCACGATGAGCTGCTCCAAAAGCATCTACGATAACATAATCTACTAGTGGAAAAAGAGTTTGGACCAATTCGGTTTTTTCGGCTTCAGAGAAATCTTTATAATTTTTCATTTCCCCATCAAATTTTCGCACGTTATTAAGCATTAGCACTTCTCCTGGTTTTAATGCTTTAATTGCTTTAACTGCTAATTCACCAAAAATATCTTTGACAAATTTCACAGGTCGGTCAAGATATTTCTCAAGTTCTTTTGCATGTATATCTAAGTCTGTAAAATCATCATCTCCCGGTCTTGATTGATGGGCTAGAAGAATAACAGCACTTTTTTTAAAATGTTCATTAAGCGCCGGTGCTAATGCGCGAATTCTTGGGGAATCTCTAATTTCCATTTTTTCGGTATCGATATTGGAATTAATATCTACGCGGATTAACACTTTTTTTCCTTTCAATTTAACATCCTTATAAGATGTATAATCTATTTTCATTTCTTTGATCACTTTGAAAAATTATTCCATTTTATGTATTTAATTAATTTATTTTAGATATCGAATTAAGATCATGTAATTTAAGATTAGTTAATATTTTTTTCTTATAAAGTACATAAAAATTATAGTGAACAAATATTACTATCAACTGTAAAAGGTAACTAACCATGGAGAATATACGAGACGTATTGAATAAATTAATGGAAAAAAAATGTTCTCTAGAAGAGGCAGAACTATTGTTAAAAGCCAATCTAATCGAAGAAGTGGGAGATTTAGCTAAATTGGATGTATTTCGAAATCTTAGAACAGGGATTGTCGAAGTAATATATGCCGAAAATAAATCAGCTGACATTTTGCTTGAAATTATCAAATCATTTATAAAAAGAAATAAATTTGCGATAGTTTCTCGCTATAAGGAGGATCAGCTACAATTAATTGAAAAGACTTATCTTAACAATCAAAAATATGAAATTGAAATTAATCCACAAGCTAAAACGATAATCATTAAAGAAATCGAGTTCCAATTTGAAAAAAAGGGCGGAATTGTAGGAATTATAACTGCGGGAAGTTCAGATATTCATGTTGCGGAAGAAGCAAAAGTAATTGCCCAAGCAATGGGCTGTCAAGTGTTAACCAGCTATGATTTAGGGATTGCAGGTATTCACCGGATTTTTCAACCATTAAGCGATATGATTAAAAAAGGAGTCCACGTGTTTATTGTTTGTGCCGGTATGGAAGGAACACTACCTGGTCTAGTAGCAGCTTTAGTTGATATTCCCGTAATAGGAGTACCTGTCTCAAGTGGGTATGGTTTAGGAGAAAAGGGAGTTGGTGCTCTTACTACTATGCTTCAATCATGTTCTCCAGGTTTGCTAGTAGTAAATATTGATAACGGATTTGGGGCAGGTGCTTCAGCAGCATTAATAGCTAATAAAATTACTCCATAATACGATTTTTTTTGACTTTTTGTAGATTTTAGTTTGTTAAATGCAAATGTAATTAAATATAAATATAATTAAAATCGAATCTTTTCTCATTAAAATTTAATTAATAAAATCAAATACAAATTACACCTTTTTAAAATGACACCCACAGCACCTTCTTTGGAAGCCTTGTCCAAACTTCGGATTTTAAATGAAGATTTTGGCTGGTATATTATTCCGATATTAGCAATAGTTCTCTATATTTACGCTGTAGAAATAAAAAAGGCACGAGAGTCGGGAAACTGGAGCACTATTTTTGCAGGGTTGACTGTACTAGGATTGGATTTAATAAATGAAATATGGAATGCGTTAGTGTTTGCTTTTAGTGGCTATTCTGCCTTTTGGACAACTCCCGGTGCCAGTGCATATATTATATTAATTGGATGGAACATTGAGATTGCTTTTATGTTCTCCATAGCGGGAATTGTCTTCGCGAAGCTTCTACCGGAAGATAAAGAACAAAAAATCTTTGGTTTATCAAATCGATGGGCAATGGCAGCAGGATTTGCTATATTTTGTGTTATCGTAGAAATCTTGCTAAATTGGGGCAATTATCTTATCTGGGAATATGTATGGTGGCATTGGTACAATCCAGTATTAATTTTTTTAATAGGTTACTTTCATTTCTTTGTTGGGGCGTTTTATGTGTACGACCTCCCCGAAAGGAAAGATAAGATTAAATTTGTTGCCATCATTTATGGGATTTCAGTAATATTGCTCTGTATTTTTGGTCCATTACTCGGTCCATTAGGTATTTTCTAATTTTTCTCCTTTTTTTTATTTTTTTTTGATTTTACTTAGAGAATTATTTGTTCAAACGCTTATTTTAGTAATTTCTACAATCAAGCCATAGGTTAGTATTATTAAGTTGTCCCCCCCTTTTTATTAAGAAAAAACCTACAAAAAACTATAAATATGTAGATTAATATAGTTTATATTGATACTATTTCTTTATAAAATCTATTAAAAAAAAAAAAATTTGGGACAATGTAGTTGAGACCGATGGTCGCAACAGCAGATAATTTTGAAAGATCTAAAGAGTTTTTTGATAGTGGAGATGTTCTTAATACCTTAGAAAGTTTTAATAAAGTAATTGAGAATATCGACCGTTCACAGACCAAGCGAAAAACAGAATTGATTCAATTCCTACAGAATTTATTAAAACATTGCCAAGAAAACAACCTCCAGAGTGAAGAAGCAATGGTTCTTCGAGCTCTTGGGAGGACACATGCTAAATTTAGAGAGCATGCCGAAGGATTAAAGTATTCCTATCAAGCTTTGAAAATTCAGAAGAAATTAGGTAAAAAAATAGATGTGGCTGAAGGACTTGAATTTCTTGCTGAAGATTTGCAAATCTCGGGGAATTATGATAAATGCATTGAATCCTTTAATGAAGCTGCTGAAATTTATCACGAATTAGGGAAATTAAGAAAAGAAAAAGATATTAAAAAGAAAATCTCTGAACTTAAAAAATTTTCAAAAGAGATGGTAGAAGACGAGTATTTTCTTCATAAATTTAATATTGACAAATTTTAGCTAATATAACGGAATTAATTAATTCTCATCTCTTTTTTTTTCTATAACTTTTATCACTTGGTTTTTAATTTAGATTTTTTTTCCGATAAAGCTTTTCTACTTCAGAAGCACTCATTAATAATAAATCTTTAACTGAAAATCCTGTTTTAGAACTTATCTTTTTCAAATCCTCGTATTCTGGTTTTATATTAACGATTTGCTTTCGATCCTTTTTGAAGTAATATGAGATTTTATAATTAATTTCGTATGTTTCTTGATTAATAACAATTTTTACCGTTTCTACCTCCCTATCGATACAGGCTCTTTTTGTCTTGCTAATTCTTACTCCCAAAGTTCCTAATTCGGTAAAGATGGTTTCTAATACTTTATTGCTTATTACGGGGTGGCAAAGTATTTTAATAACATAACTGGGGCGGTTTTTTTTGGTGATACTAGGGATAATTTGAATATCTAAGATATTGAAGTTCTCCATTTTATGAATAAAATTCCCAAGAATCTCGCCTGTAACGTCATCTACATTAGTTTCTAAAATAGTAACATCTTCCATATAACTCTTAAATTCACTTTCTGTAACGAAAGGTTCCTTTTCGAGTTCTCCAAAAAAAATCCGTAGAATATTAGAAAAATTTTGAAATATTTTTTGCCCTGTTCCATATCCTACCTTTTTAAGTTTTAATCGTTCAAAAAAATCTATACATATTGGGTTTAAATTAACCAATAGAGCCGCTCCTGTAGGAGTTACTAATTCTCCCTCAACTGGACCGCTTTGGATGATAATTTCAGAATTCTCCAAAATTTTTACCGTTGCAGGTGCAGGGACTGCGAGAGTACCATGGGCAGTTTCCACTGTTCCTCCGCCTACTGGCAATCGACTGCAATATATTTGGAAATTATCGTGGAAATATCCTATTATTTCTAGGGCTTTAGTAACCCCTAAGATATCAATTAATGTATCAACTGAACTTAATTCATGCAAATGAATTTTTTCAATTAATTTTCCATGAACATGAGCTTCAGCTTGAAAAAGAGAATTTAAAACCTTATGCGCATAAACTTTTGCTGGTGAAGAATAATTTCCCTCTTCTAATGCATTCTCTAATGCTGATTGAAGCACCTTTGGCGTACGATGATGTTTATTTTCTTGAATCTTTATCATTAACTGATTTACTTGAATTCCTGCTTTATTAACCTTAAGTAATTCGATTTCAAGTTCTGAAATACCATCCAAATGCTTTTTTAAGCTAATTAATAACTCTAATATTTCATTGGGATCATTTACCAATTCCAATAATGAAGCCAGAAGCATATCTCCCGAAATTCCGGAATTTATGCAATCAAGAAATAAAATTTTCATTAAATATACCCTTAATGCCTTTACTTTAACATTATCAACAATAATATTATAGTTTAATAATTTTTTGATACCAATATAATTATATAAGAAACATCATAGCATTCTAACATCTAAATTTTCATCAGCCATACTCTAATTGACTTAATTATACAAATATCAAAAATAATATTAAATTTTAATAATTTAATGATAATAATATATGTATTAAGATATTGTAATATACTTTAAAATAACTAGTTTTTCAGCTAAAATCATGAGTGAACTTCAAACTCTAAAATGTTATTTGAATCAGCTGCCAGCAACAATACTGCAATTGCTTGGAATTCCCCCTCCAGTAAATAATATTCCAGATTCCGTACAAGAAATTGTGGAGCAATATAATGGTATTGAACGTATAAGTATCAATATGATTGACAATTTCGGATTATTTGAAATAACATATCATAAACCGCAGTTCATGATTACGAATTCTGAATCAATGTTACTTTTATCAACGCGAAATCCTTACACTCTGGGCGTTTTTCATCAAATTATGTATGGTGGCTTTGAAGCTAATCCAAACGGCTTTCATTTGCTTCGATATTTAAATGAGCATGGTAAAAAAACATGTTTTGTTGCTCGCAAAAAAGACCTAGATCGATATAGTGCGGGAACGCATTCTGTTCCTAAAGATACCGATATGAGTACCTGGGTCGAATCTGCTAAAACTATTAATAACTTTGATCTTTCACTGATGCATTACTTAGATTTTGAAAATCTTCATAAACAACAACAAGCATTAAAGCAGAGAACGCCAGAAGATCTGATAGAAAAATTGATTCTACGTACAGATAAATGGATCTTGAGTAATTATAAACAATTGCGCGATAATTCTTTAATGATTATTTTAGGTGATCATGGGAGAGTCAAATTGGATTTAGAATATTCAGGGAAAATCGCTCAATGGCGAGAAGCTAGTGTTCCAATAGCAATTTTAATGCGTAAATAATAATCGAAATATCCTTTAAGATGGAAGAAGAATATAAGCGTTTTACAGTTTCGCTCCCTCCGGACTTATATGAACAAATTGAAAAGTTTAGAAATAACTTAGGAGTCTCACGTTCAGATTTTATTCGAAAAGCAATTTATTCATTTTTAGTTAGTGAAGAAACTATCCCTGCGAGTTCAGATAAAGTTGTAGGTTGTATATCTCTAATTATTGCTCATAAACATGTCAAACCTGATACGGACCAGACTGAACACATCCATTCACATGAAGTAAATCATGATAACGATCATCATCATGAACATGACTTTAGTTCTCGACCAATATATGCAAATGTGCAGCAAACTGATGAACTTTTAAAAATGGATATTCAACATCATTTCGGTGACATAATTATCTCTACAATGCATGTGCATCTGGAGTTCGAAAAATGTTTAGAAATTATAGCGGTATCGGGTCCAAAGGATCGAGTAATACGATTGAAGGAGGATCTCCAAGCATTAAAAAGCGTAATATCAACAGGATTCTTTATTATTGATAGGGAATAATGCTTTTAAAATTGATAAAAGAAGAAGACAGAATAAAAAATTCAAGAGATAAGGGTTAGCTTAAAGGATAAGGCGATTTAGGCGAATTTTTTATTCTAAAATATCTAAGTTGTGTGTGTAAGATAATAATACTAAATTGATAATATAAGGATAAGAACAGTAAGAAATTATTAATTTATTAATGACTTAGTTTTGGAAAAAAATAAAAGAAAATAACTTAGAAAAAAAAAATCGACTTATTATCTTGTTGGTATGGGAAAGGATGCTTTAAAGATCCTTTTCCTGGACTGTTTTTCTTCCATTTGCTTTAGCCCTTCCTATAGCATTATCAAGTACTTTGACGATAGCATCATTTAATGCATTTCCATCAATAAGATCGCCACTTGTATTACATCCTTTCGACTTGATATATTCTCGTACTTTACTTTTTACAAAAAGGGCGTCCACAGCTGCTTTTTTAGCCATTTTTATATTCCTCCAAAAATTGTTTTAAATATGGTTTAAAAATAAATTTGTATTTAAAATATAATTCTTCATGCTCCTATTTAAAGTTAGTTGAAAAATCATCATAGAAGGTTAATATTGTCGGTCTAATCACAATATATGAAAGCTATTAAAAAATAAAATTCTGCACTTTATACGAGGCATATTCGAAAATTTGAGAGTATATTGAATCTACTTCTCGTTTATAGAACCTCATTTGTATATTTGGCTTATTAGAATCAGCTAAGGGTGCTTTTGATTGCCTCTTGAAATTGATGAACTTGAAGGGTATTAAATCAATTTTTTAAAATACCTTATCTTTTGCTTAATTAATGCCAAAAAAAATTTTGTCTCGTGCCCCTGTAAGAATATGCGATATTGGAGGATGGACGGATACGTGGTTCTATCAAAAAGGTGCGGTATTAAATTTTTCTGTTGATCTTTTTAGTTATATTTACCTAATCGAAAACAGATCTCAAGAAATAAGGATTATTTCTGATAATTTAGGAATTCAAACCATCATACCTGATTATAATTCCATCGAATATAATGGCAATTTGGATTTAATTAAAGCAGGAATAAAAATTTTAGAAATAAGTAAAGGATTAGATATCCATATTAAAACAGAGGCTCCTCCAGGAAGTGGCATGGGTACCAGCGCGAGTTTAGCGGTAGCATTACTCGGAGCATTAGCTAAAATTGCAGAAGTAAACTTATCTTCTGGAGAAATAGCAAGACTAGCCCATATTCTTGAAGTTGAAGAGCTTAAATTGGAAAGTGGAGTCCAAGACCAATATGCTGCTGCTTTTGGAGGAGTAAATTTTATGAATATAGATTATCCTTCAGTTGATATCGAACATATACAAATCACTGAAAGTAAGATTTTAGAATTAGAAAAGCAAATAATTTTACTCTTCATTGGTCCAAGAAGCTCAACTGAGATGCACAAAGCTGTTATTAAAAATTTTAAGAAAGGTGATCCTAAAACTCTCAAATCTCTTGAAATAATGAAAGATTGCGCTAAAAAAATGAGAACTGTTATAAATTCGAATACTGAAGCGATAGGGAAAATTATGAACGAAAATTGGAATGCCCAGAAAGGGCTTCATCCCCTCATGACAAACCAATTGATTGAAAAAGCAGAGGCAATCGCATCTGAAAGTAACGCTTTAGGATTTAAGTGTAATGGTGCGGGTGGAGGAGGATCAATAACCATCCTTTCATCAATAGAAAACGAATATGAGCTGCGGCAAAAATATCTTAAAAATAATTTTACAATACTTCCATGTAAATTATGTTTTGAGGGAGTAAAAAGTGTTGAACTCTAATAATTGTAAACTTTTATTTGAAAAGAACGTGCTTTTTATAGTTCCCTATTAAAAAGGTAATATGAGTATTCCCGAAAAATCTTCACAATTACTCAAAATAAAACGTGGTTTTAGTGGAGTGAAAATTCATAATCTATTTATTTTCAATCGAGCGGGGATTTGTATTTATGGACTTAATTTTTCTCAAATCTATACAATTGAACAAGAACAGCTTATATCGTCCTATTTTACAGCACTTATGTCATTTACTAAGGAATTGATTGGAGATAAAATTAAAACGGTCGAAATGGGGGGTGGGATTAAACTCGTAGTTTTTGAAAAGGGTAACCTTTTTTATTGCATATTATGCGCTACTTTTGAAAACCTTGCTTTATTAGAAGAAATTATTGCGCAAATTCATACGATTTTTTTAACCTATATTAAAAAAAATAATGTTAAAACAGATATTGAATATATTTACGATGAGAACCTGAACTTCATGGTGGAAGATCTAATACGCGATACTCTAAGTAAAGATTTTGATCTAAAAAAAGAAGAGGCCCTAATTGAATACTTTGAAGAAATACAACAGAATGATGAAATTCATGGATGTATTCTTTTAACAGATAGAGGTAATGTAATTTATTCTTCACTAAGAGATATAGAGCTAAAGAAATTCCTAAGGCAAGTTGACTTTCGCGTTAAAATCTGTAATAATTCAATTTTAAAACTTTTTTATACTTCTCGGGATAATGAATTGATTTTATCTGAGTATATAAATGATTTATACTTTATCATATTAATTTTTCATGCTCGGACCAAATTTGGGGTAGCAGAATTTTACTTGCAAAAAATTGTGTCAAAGATCTGTACAATTTTGAATTAATAATTATTAGGTCCCACCTAACTTCATATTATCGTAATCTTTCAAGGACAATCGCATCTGCGAGTTTTTTATGAAATATAATAGCCATATTAATATGCGATTCGTGCTAATCTCTAAATAAACAATAACTGAGGAGTGTTAATTATGACCAAAACTGAAGAAAATTTAATGACGGCTTTTGCTGGCGAATCACAAGCTAATAGAAAATATTTAGCCTTCGCTAAAAAAGCTGAAAATGAGGGATTTCCTGGGATAGCACATCTTTTTCGAGCTGCTGCCGCTGCTGAAACAGTACATGCTCACAATCATCTTCGTTCCTTAGACGGTATAATGTCTACTGAAGAAAATTTAAAGGAGGCTATTGGAGGAGAATTTCACGAATTCACGGAAATGTATCCTGAATTTATTGAGATTGCTAAAACAGAAGGAAATTCGCGTGCTGAAAGATCTTTTAAATATGCCAATGAAGTAGAAAAAATACACCATAAACTTTATGAAAAAGCATTGAAATCGGCAGAAAAGGGAGAGGATCTTGAGGAAACCGACATCTATGTATGCTCTGTGTGCGGATATACTCATGAAGGTGATGCCCCTGATAAATGTCCGATATGCGGAGCTACTCAAAAAGCATTTGAAAAAGTAGAATAATCTTTTTTTTTTAAATCATCCATGGAATATAGCCTTCTTGAATTTTTCCTAAATAATTATCTGATGAAAACTCCAGAGACTTTTCCGCTATCTGAAAATCATTATATTTTGCTCCATTCTGATAATATTCAATAATAATTTTTGAGATTGTGGTATCTCCTAAAGAAAAGAGAGTTTGCAATTTCGCACTTTTTAATACTTCCTTAGGATGGGAAGATTTCAACCTCACTGCCCTTATTTTTTTTAATTCCTTGGTTAATCTTTGAAATCGTGAAATTAGTTGCTCAAAACTATCATTTAAATAGTTATTCACAAAATTACCATAAGGAGTGTTTAATTTGGGAATAAAAGGGTTAATGTTTACCTTTAATGCCCCCCTTTCAAATCCAATCTCGTCTAATTCTTTCAATAAATTAATAATCGCTTCAATATCATCATCTGATTCAGAAGGTAAGCCTAACAGGAAGTAAAATTTAATGTATCGGATAGATGAGTTAAAGATCTTTGTCGCTACGTCTAAAATTTTTTGATTTGTAACTTTTTTCCCCAGATTAAACCTTAATGATTCTGAACCGGTTTCGGGAGCAATAGTTATTGAATTCATATTGGCTCTTTCAAAGAGATAAATCAAATCCTCTGTTATATGATCTAGTCTTATTGAAGGTATACTTAATTTCTTTCCTTTCGTAATAACATATTCGCAAATATCTTTGAACTTTGGATGGGATGAGACGCATGAGCCGATTAGACTTATTTTCTCGAAATGGATTCTTCGTATTCCTTCATCAATTAAATGGATAATATTAGTATAACTCTTATTCCTAAAAGGACTATTATGAAAAGAGGATATACAAAATTTACATTGGTAGGGACACCCTCGATTTACTTCGACAAAAAAATTTCTTTCCAATATCGTGTCTTCCTTTTGACTTTGAGAAATGGTTTGAGATATTGGATTTGGTGACTCGTCAAGATTTTTTAATACTCCTCTCTTTGGATGATTATTTAGTTCAGGAATATAGATATTTTCTAAGTTTATTAAATTAGTATAGAACTTATCCCTATTACAATCTCCTAATTTAAAGTCAGAAAATTTATCTAAAAAGGGTATTAGGGTTTGTTCTGAATCTCCTATGAAAAACACATCAAAAATTTTGCTTAATGGTAATGGATTAGAAGTAATGACTGGACCGCCAGCAATTAATAAAGGATAAATTAAATCCTCTTTTTCTCGTAGTCTATTCCTCTCTTTTCGATAGAGTGGTATTTTGGCCTTATCCAAAATCCAAAGAATATTTTTTAAATCATTTTCATAATGCACAGAAATCCCTAAAATATCAAATTCTGCAGGTAAAATTTTATTTTCTAAACTCCGGATGAGATTTATCGAGGAGTGATCATTAGATGCCGGATATTTTACTCTTTCAGGAAGAAATATTCTTTCACAAAGAAACCTCTCATAAGCGTTTATCATGTAATAAAGAAGGCGTATGGTGTAAGAAGAATTCGCCAATTTATAGGAATTAGGGTATATTAAACCAAACGTTAGATCAACATATCTCCAATCTTTAACAATTAAACCTTCATCTATCATTTATTATAAAAGCTATATACTAATTCTTTGAATCTTTTCTTGCTTTAAGTTTTTTAACCTCTTCTACTATCAATGGTAGAACAGTTCCAGTCTTATGATGAATAACAACTTCTGCTTTTTCATCTAAATAAGTTGGCTGATCATTAACAATAATCAGCTTTCCTCCCTCTCTTAAGGTATATAACGGCAAGTTCGAAACAGGGGCAACTTCTAAAGAAGATCCCGCTATTAACATTACATCTGCCTTTTGAGATAGCGCTTGAGACTGATATATTTCGAAGGTAGGGAGAGCTTCTCCAAAAAGGGTTACGGAAGGTTTTAATGGGGCAGTGCACACATCACACAGCGGAGGATAATTTTTTTCTTTTTTTAATTTTTTTAACACTTGTTCCTTCGTGTAAGAGGCTTTGCATCCTAAACAAGTAAAACGATTGATATTGCCGTGGACCTCATACACAATAACAGCACCTGCTTTTTGATGCAATTCATCAATGTTTTGGGTGATAATCGCTTTAATTATATCCATTTTTTCTAATTCTGCTAGTGCTATGTGACCTGCATTAGGTTTAGCTTTAAATAAGGTTGGTGCCACCTTTTCGGCTAACTCCCAGAATTTTGCGGGGTTTTTTATAAAGGCTTGTATATTTCCATAGATTTCAGGCTTATACTTTTCCCAAATACCTCCATCTCCTCTAAAATCGGGTATTCCCGATTCGGTTGATACTCCCGCACCAGTTAATACAATGGCATCCTTTGCTTTGAATAACATTTCTGCTGCGCGGAAAATCTTTTTTTTTTCTAATAACTTTATTACTTTCATATATTCTCAAGCAGTTGTGACTCTATTGTGGTATTAACTCCATTTAGCATTAAGTGAAAATCATTATATAAAATATTTGTCTTTATTCTTTAAAAATCTCTTTAGTTTTACGGGTTTTTGTGAAGGCTTTACTTCTTATCCTCCGAGCTAAAAAAAAATTCATGATTGTTAAAAAAGACCGTTTTTCTCCAACTTATTTCGACTATTATATAAAAGCAGAAATTAAATTTAATTTTGTGATTATAATAATAAAAATTTTAAAAATTGCATAATTTTAAATTTTTAGAGTAATACCATTACTTTGTTTAGTTAAAACGAAAACGAAGTTTCTTATGATTACTGGATTTGCGATCATCGTAAATGAGGATATTATATACGTTTCAAACAATAAGAAGTACAATTTTTTTGAGATAGTCCTATTTGTCCAAAAATTAATAACAAGTATTAATCCAAAAAATACTTGGCGTTTATCTAATATCTATTTTGAAGGAGATTCTGGAAAGGAACGCATGATTATTCACCATGATCTTACTCCTGAAGGAAATCATCTATTTTTCTGCATTACTGGTGATTTTCTGTCCGATTCTGAAGAGGCAAATAAAATGTTGGTTGAATACGTTGAGAAGGTTAAGGCAAATTATGAATCGGGAGGAAAAATACAGAAAGCAGCAAAAAAATCTGAATTTAAAGTAATTATTAAGCTAATCACCGGTTATTTATGGGATAAATATCGGGATCCCATTGAAGATGAGGCCATAACCTATAAATGCAACGATACTGAGAATAAAATTATTTATTGTGGGATATCTTCCCAAGGGCTTCCAATTATTTCGCAACTCTATGATAAGAGTCTCTTAAAAAATCTTTCTCGCGTTATTAATAATGAAAATATTGAATTATTTAGCTCTAATCTTTCAGCAAAACTAGCAACTATTGCGATGAATACTCAAATTCGGGCTAAAACTAATATTAAGGAAATCCATTTTAATGATTTAGATGATAATGGATGCAGAAAGCTCATTCTCTATGGGCATATAAATGGTTATTCTTTGGACTTTTTTGCGGCGGGAGATTTTAACAAAATTAAGGAAATATTTATCGAACTAGAGCAAAAAATCTCCCAAGATCAAATTCTCCATCATGAATTCTCGGGAGATTTAAAACCTTTTCGCTCATTAAAGACCTATTTGGATGAAATTATTAATCAATTTGATCAATAATTTCTAATAGAATGCTTTTTATTAGTTAATTATGAAAGCTGTAATCCTAGCAGCGGGAGAAGGTAAAAGGTTAAGACCTATTACTTCTACTCGACCCAAACCGATGATTCCTGTTGGGGGAAAACCGTTATTGGAACATACAATCTTGAGTTTAAAGTCAGCGGGAATAAAAAAAATTTTACTCATTGTGGGTTATAAGGAAGAATATATTAGAAATTATTTTGGAAACGGTAGTAGATATAATCTCATGATAGATTATATCACTCAAGATCAATTTTTGGGCACTGCCCATGCAACTGGTTTTGCTAAAGATTTTGTTGAACAAGATTCTTTTCTTCTCCTTTATGGAGATATTTTAGTAGATGATTCGCTTTTTATTGAAATGATTAAGGCATTCAAACAACGACAGGTAGAAGGGTTAATTTCTTTAATTCAAGTACAAAATCCAAATGAATATGGAATTATTTCTTTAGATAGTAACCAACATGTATTTAAAATTACGGAAAAACCGTCTCCCGAAGAAGATTTAGGAAACTTAGCAAATGCGGGAATTTATATTTTTACGTCACAGATATTTCAAGCAATAGACAAGACTCAAAAATCGGTTCGTAATGAATATGAATTTACTGATTCTATGCAAATCTTAATTACCGATCTCAAGGGTAAAATCTTTGGTTACGATATACAAAAAATTTTTTGGAGTGATATAGGACTACCATGGCAACTCCTTGATGCAAATAAACATTTGCTTGATAAGCTACAGGTTAAAACTAATGGAACAATAGAAGATAACGTTAAAATCAATGGAATAGTATCCATAGGAAAAAATACCGTAGTAAAATCGGGTACATATATTCAAGGTCCCGTTTCTATTGGAGAGAATTGTAAGATCGGCCCTAATGCGTACATACGACCCTATTGTTCAATTGGGAATTTTTGTCATATAGGTATGTCCGAAATTAAAAATTCTATTATATTTTCTTATTCCGCTATTCCTCATTTTAATTATGTAGGAGATTCTATCATTTGTGAACATGTTAATTTAGGAGCTGGTACTAAAACTTCGAATTTAAGATTTGATGATAAATCAGTGAAAATGAATATAAAAGGAAAATGTATCGATTCCAAACGAAGAAAATTAGGTTGCATTATTGGGCCTTATTCTCAAACTGGGATTAATGCTAGTATTATGTGTGGTAAAATTATTTACGAGAACTCGATTATAGGAGCACAAACACTAATAAATAATGATATTCCTCCTAATACTCTTGCATATCAGAATCAAGAGGGAAATGTGGTTTATAAATCTAATAGGTTCACATTTCGTGAATAATTAAGTTTCCCTTTTTTTAAATTGACGTAAACATTTCGAAAACTGCAGTGGTTTAAAATCGATATTTAATTCTTCAAGTGCCTGTTCTTGATATGCTATAAATAATTTATTAGAGAAGCTTTCCCATTCTCTACAAATAGTCAATGTTTCAGAATCATTTTTCAACAGACTCTCTGTATCCATTATTCTTTTAAATTCAAGAGCATACTCCTTTATTTTATCATTATTCGCTCTTTCAAGCAAATCTTGGATAAATTCTTCGGAGGAATACCAATCTGCAACTCGCTGAAAGTCTCTATGGATTTGAGTAAGTAACACACTACGAGGACCCTCCCAGAGTTCCATGATCATCGCATCTCGATGCAAACGAGGTAGCGATAAAAAATCTTCCATTACCCCATGCCCTCCAAAAAAAGAAATGGCTAATCGGATCATTTTGGGAGCCTCGTCGGCTACCACGATTTTTTGAAGCATGATTAATTCACGTAATCTAAACCGCCTTTTCCTTTCTTCTAAATTATCAATTTTTTCCATATTCCTTATCCCGCTTATTAATTGTTCTTCAAAATGGATATATTCGGAATATACTTTAAACGATCCCGCTGCAGTTCGCATCGCATAATGATTTAATTTATTGATTTGATTAATCATCAAAGGAAAGAGTGAAACGGGAACTCCAAAAGCTTCTCGGAATTGGGCATATAAAATTGCTTCTCGAGCCACTCTAAGCGCTCCAGCAGCCATACCAAATGCAACATGCAATCGAGATAATGATAAGACAATTCCTACAACATCTGCCAATCCTTTTTCTAAAGGGCCAACAGGAAAAGCTACTGCTCCATTATAGGTTACTTCTGCTGTAGGCAATTCTGCAGTCCCTAGTTTGGGTTTGAGCCTATCAATGGTATAAGAATTGCGGATTTCTTTCATCTTATTTCCTGGGAGCCAAGATGGAATTACAAAAGCTGCTATTTTAGTAGAGGATGGAACATTTTTAGGTTTGGCAGTTACTAGAGCGTAATCAGTATGAACTGCCGAACAAAAAAACTTTTTCCCATAAATACGCCAGCAATGGGAATATCCATCATCTCCTTTCGATTCTTCAAAAACAGCTTCAACAAGGTTAGCTGGAACATCACTACCCCCTTGAATCTCACTAACATATTGAGCTCCTTTAGCATAATCTCCTTTTATGCCTTCTCTTAAGTATTTTAGAATGTTTTTCACAGGATCAGATAGTTCTGATTCATATTTTTGTAGTAACCAAATTAAACCATGAGTACATGCCATAGGACACATACATCCCGCTTCTCCATTTTCATATAATAAGAATAATTTTATAAATCTGCTCCAGGGAGTATTCCTACTGGGATCAAATAATCCTAAACTAAAAATTTCCCGCTCCAAGGTTTCCGTTTCCAAACATCGCTCAATCCTATCAATCCGGTGATTAAAAGCATCATAGTGTTTTAATTTGGTCACTTTCATGCGGTTATCAAGTTCATTTGCCTGGTTCGCGAGATCTCTCCATTTAAAAGATACATATTTGGAAAGTGCATGTAGATCTCTATCAGCCTTTTCGTATTCTTCTTCTGGGAGATAATGTTTTACTAAAGCTTGTAAAAAATTATCATCGGAATAATAATCAAAATTATCTCTAACGAGGAGATAATCATCAAAAGAGTAAGGATTATCACGATTTCCTTCTTGGTTAGACATTCAATTCACTATGAGAATAATGATTAAGATAGAGAATGAATGTCGGATAAAAAATCTATATACATATTTCTAAAATACTCTAAAAAAATAGGAATTTTCAAAAAATAAGTTTTAATAAAGAATGGCCTTACTCCTCGACATCTGATTCTTCTTCATCAGAGTCATCAGTTTCGTTTTCTTCTTCCTTAGATGGGGATCGAGTTCGCCCAAGTTTCTTAACATTAATTCTTTCGGTTCTCTTAATTTCACTTTTTCTACTTCGCTCTACATCAATTTCAACTATCTCAAAATCAGTATCCTTTGGGACATATTCCTTGTCCTCTCCACCTTCAGGGATTTGTACTAATTTGCTTTTTATGATAGTCGAACTAGAGAGTGGATAGATGGTTTTTGCTACCCGAAGAATTTGATTTTGAAATTCAGCAAAAATCATTCCTGTGATGAATTTTTCATGATTGAGAGATCTCGCAAATTCTTTGAGGATTTCCCGCATAATTTTTCTGATTAAAATTTGCTGTGAACTTCGAGCTCTCCTAATTGTAGTACAGACCACAGTGAGTCTAAAGGTATAATCATCTTTAGTGGTAAGATTAATAATCGATTGGATTTTGGAACTACCTCTACTGATTAAGGATCGAATGTAATCATTAGTATATTGGTGTCCCAAAAAGATACTTTTACAGGTTTTTGTCTCTGGATTCACTTCCATTACTTTAAATTTTAATTTAAGGCTAATATCTGAATAATCATCAGTAAAATCAAACAATAGATTTTCTATGGTTCTTCCTTTTATATTACCTTCTACACCTAAAATTTCTCCAATTGGCTTAAAATTAAAACTCTTTGGCGCAATGATAGTATACCAATCTTTATCTTTAAAAGAAACTCTCTTAATTTTCGCTTTTCTTTTTCTTGCTTTCTGACTCATAAAAAATTACCTCGCGACAATGGTCCTAATTTTTTCTGGATCATATTTGAAATCAGGAGCAAGAACTTTATTTTTTTTATAATATTTGATTAAACGATAAATCTTTGATTCAGTTCGTCCTAAACCTTTTTTCGATTCAAGGTCTTTGTGATTTGATTCTAAATGTTCTCTTAAAGCTAATGCTTTTTTGACTAAATTGGTTAAATCCTCAGGTAGGGGGGCTTCAATTTCGTTTTCTTCTAGAATTTGGCTTATTGACTTTCCCGTTACTACTTTCACTAAAGGTACTCCATAGGAATCACGTAGCATAATCCCAATTTTAGACTTAGAATGACCTTTTCTAGCTAATTTAACCACTTCGTTCTCAACTTCGTCCGCAGAAAGTTCAACCCATACTGGTTTTTCTAACCGGGCAGGTCTTGTTGAACCCGATTTCCCTCGTTTTCTGCTATGCATTCGAGCCATAGTTAACTTCCTTTTATCTTAAAAATTTCACTTTGTAAATAATAATAATACAATTAGTAAAGAACCATTTAAAATAAAATTTTGGAATTTAATTTCTACTATTCTACGATTGCTCCATTCACTAAATCTAAAAATTGACTGTTCGAAATTTAAATAATGATTCCGATACTATTACAATTATGAGTAATGATAGAGATATAATTTATTTTATTACAGGGAATAAGCATAAATATTTAGAAATTGCTAACTTATTTGAAACTGCAAAAGTTAGCTATCACTTAAAGCAAAAAGATCTCCCGACGGTCGAAATCCAAGCCGATACGCTGAAAGAAGTAGCAATTTATAAACTCCAAAGTATACAAAAAAATATTAGGAGTTCATATTTTATCGAAGATGCTGGCTTCTTCATAGATGTACCTCTCAATGGATTTCCAGGAGTTTATTCGAAGTATGTGCTCCATACTATTGGAAATGAAGGAATTCTCCGCCTTATAAATGATTATGATTCAACAAAAGCCCATTTTGAAACTGTTATCGCACTATATCATAAATCACTAGACAAAATCCTTGTTTTTGAAGGAAGGGTTGAGGGGGTTATATCACCTACAAAAAAGGGAGATTATGGATTTGGTTTTGACCCGATTTTTATCCCAAATGAACTTCCTTATAAAACATTTGCTGAGCTAGCAACATTTGAGAAAAATCAAATCTCGCATCGAGCGAAAGCGTGGAATCAAATGTTGAAATTTCTAGAAGAGAATTAAAAAGTCTGTCTAAAAATATCCATAATGGTTTGTTTACTTAATCTTATTAATATTAAATACATTCCAACAAATCCTATTACTATAGATATAATAAAAACTCGGAGTAACGCATCAACTGGAATTGAAAATACTATCGGTAATTCGTTAAAAAGTCCTATATTTGTTTCCATAAGATAAGCACTATAAGTGCCAATAATGGTCCCCATGGTTCCTGAGGATATTAATATTAATAAACTTTCGATTAAAAATAGATTTCTTACATTTCTTGTTTTCATTCCAAGGGATCTTAAAATACCGATCTCAAATTTTCGCTCAAGCATTATCGCATACATCGTACTTACTAAGCCAAAGATCGCAATGGCAATGGCAAACCAAGTAATAATTTCAAGCATTGTGCTTTGTCTCTGAAACATATCGTTCATGAAATTTATTTTTGAAATAGCATCATCTAGAAAATAATCTTTATCTGAGTATAGAGTTCTGATTTCTTCCTTCACTTCCTGAATATTTTCATCTGAAGCATCAAGAAGATTAACATAAATTTTGTCAATAATCATATTGTCCTCTCCCGCATTTGTTACATTCATCAAATTCATATAATTATCCAAAGAAACCATGATACCTCCTCCTTCTGCAGTCATCTCAGAACTACGGAAATTAAAGAATCCGGGCATGCCACCAGATATTCCTACCACTTCAAGGAGTATAGGAGTTCCTAAATCTACTTCTTTTTCTGGATCATAGAAGGTAAGAAGAATTTGTTCTCCAATATCCTGTATTCCTAATCTTGTTGCTAAAGAAGTAGCAATTATGCAAGTATCGTTGTGATTAAATAATTCACTAAATGAATAATTGAATCCACTAGAAGGGCTGCTCCATATAAAGAGCTCTCTGTCCATGACATTATAATAGTTATCTTCGATTCCTACAAACCCAATTTCCAACTCATCATGTCGAGCAATATCTGAAGCAATAACTTGATATTTTGATTGTCTCTGTTGCGAATAAAATTCAAAAATGTCTAGGAAAGCTTCATTAATCGATTCTTCATCAAATGAGCCTTCTGCTCCGAAACTATATGCGATTGATAATATTGAGGTGATGTCGAACATATTATAAAGCGTCATTGCCAAATCATCAATCCCCACTAACGATGTCAAATCATTTACCATCTCTAAAGTTACGGCATCAACACTAGCATCAAGCCCTTGATTTATAATTACTAAATCGGAACCATACTGAAATCTTAAATTCAAGGCCGTATTCTGGGTTTCCATTTCAGTTACGCTCGTGATAAAGAAAATGAATGAGAAACTCAAAGCAAACATCACTATTGTACTGGTATTCCTTCTACGATTGCGTTTAAGGGAGATTTTAATAATATTGTAGTATTTGCGTATAAAAGGGGAGATAATATAAAGTATCCCATTTTGAATTATCGGAACAATTCCTACTGAACTAAAGACAAGTCCGATTAAAATAGCACCCAATAATCCAATGAACAAACCTGCAATGCTCATGAAATTTCCTGTCACTATAATATTGGGTAATAATATAAAAACTACCATTCCGATGGTAGCAATGGACAAACCGATTAAAAAATTTCTCACATTTACACTTCCTTCTTTCTTTACTTCCCAACCTTCTTCTTTTGAATGGAATGGAGTAATGGATTTAATAATGTTCAACTTGCTAGTTTTTAATGCAGGGAGTAGCGAAATCACCAATGAAGTCGCTGATCCAATTGAAAAAGCAAGAATAATTGTTTGAGGTTGGATAACATAATCAAAATTTTGAAAGGGTGAACCAGTTATTATGTATAACGCATTCACAATCGGAGGGGTAAAAATTAATCCAATGATAATACCCAATATTGAACCTGTTAATCCCATAAAAAAGCCTTCAAAAATTACAATTTTTACTGGAAAGGTTTTCCTCCCTCCTAATACCCGAAGAACACCATATTCTCTAATTCGTTCTTCGCTAGAAGTAGATAGGATTGAATTTATTAAAATACCCGTAATTAAAATTGAGATAATAGTAATAAACCAAAAGATAATAGTCATAGCGATTAATAAAAATTGCTGAGCACTTAACTCCTCTAATTTAGGCATTGATACGGTAAATTCATTAGGATCTAATTTGGTTTGAATTCTCGTTCCAATAGTCCTTAGTTTTCTCAATGTGAGATCTACATCCCTTACATCATAAATAGATTCGGGATTTTCAACGGTACCTGCAATAAAGTTTATTTCTTTCCTTCCTCGAGTCAAAATAGACTGAGCTTGTTCAATATTCACAAGAATTAAAGTATTTTCAAGCTCCGTAAATTTTAGCTCCTGTCTACAAACTTCAACAATTTCCAACTCTACAGAGTCTCCTAGATAATCAACTTGTATAAAATCACCAAGAGTCACATTTAATAATTGGGCACTATTCCATAATAATACACACTCTCCCATATTAGGTTCGTCAGAATATACTTCTCCCGTTTCTTTCCCTTCTGAATCAACTACATTTAAATTTCCTATATGACCATTTGATGACTCCTTAATAAAATCTATTCCATATAACTGGAGCGTGTAATTGGATGCGATATTTTCTGAATCTGATCTTACTAACATCATCATTCGCGGAAATAATTCCTCAACACCTTCAATATTACTGAGTTTAGTTTCGATAATGCTTTCATTAAAAAACGGATTGTAATTTAAATCAGTTTGAATTCGTTTTGATATCAATATATCGGAATTACCCGTGGTGCTTGTTACAATCTCCATATAATTGTAAGATAAAGTATCATTTACCATTCCAATTGCAGTTAATAATATGATAGAGGTCATGATGCCCGCAATACCAAAAATTGTTTTAGCTTTATCTTTCTTAATATTCAGCCATGCATGCTTAATATAACGTAATCTAATTTTACTCCGCATTCTATATAATAGATTTTCTAATCGCATCGTTTTAATTGTATATTTTCTTATTTTAGTCTAAAATACTAAATTTTTTATCTTTATACTCATATTTCCTTAAAACATATCCTTGGTTCGCTAAAATTCCTTTAACTTCTTCTTTCTCTCTTGGGATTAATTTAATTCCTTCACATTTCGAGCAGTAATAATTATCTCCAGGTTCATCTTTAAAATACCATTTTTTACAATTTAAACAATTATAAGCCACGTAAAGTGTATCATGCTCACATACAGGACATATATAATCAAATTTTTTCGATTCAAACCATGAATCACAATATTTACAATGTAAAGTTAAAGGGCGATCTTGGGCGTATTCCGATTCGATTATTTCAATACGCTTGATTACTTGATCCTTATCAATATCTTTTAATCTTAAATTTTCTGCATTATTATTTTTCATGCGTTTAATCCAAATAGTACCTTTTTTCTCTGCAAGAATAAACAAAACTATGCCTAAAATAACAGTTCCAATGATTATGATAATCCAAGGACCCCATGTGTGCCAGTTAATAAAACCATTTTCAACTATCACCATCACAGATTTTTCTGCTTTATTTCCTTCCTCATCAAACGCAATTATTTTTAGTTCATAAGACCCATCAATAGAATAGGTAGTATCCCAATTGTAATTGAAAATACCCGTCTCAATATCATAATCATAATATTGGCTTCCTACCAATTTATCGTTCAAATACAAATAAATTCTTGAAGGATCAATACCATAATTATCTGTAATTAAAGCTTCAATCTCAGTTACAGAATTTACTAATTCATTAATATCTGGTTTAAGAAAAACAATTTCAGGATTTATGAAATCTGTATTTTTATCAAAACCAATATATATATCAGATAATAACCATCCCGAACCTAATCCTACCGTTAAATTATTAGAGTAAAGAGTAAACATTATCATAACTACTTCATTTTCGTATGCAGATAAATCTATGCTTTCATTACCGGATAAAGTTTCATCGTCATAATAATAACTCTTTAGTTCTTCCCATGTTTCTCCAAAATCTTGAGAAATAGAGACACTACAATAATCAAGTTCATTTTCTTCTAAAGCAAACTCATTTTGAAGAGAAATATCATAAAAATATTGCAAATATATATTATGGTCGCCTCTTAATTGTAATGGTCGACTAATTAAATTAGCATTCCATCCTTGATAATAACCAGTGTAAAGGCTCCCAAAGCTTTGTCCGAGTCCCCCATAGAGATATGATATATTGAAGCGCGTAACAGTATGCCATGTATTTTCACCTCTTAACCAAGCTGTTTGTTCGCTCGGTATGGGTTTACCAGCAACATAAAAATCAGGGTAAAGTTGATTTGAAAATTGATAACCAATCAATGTTGAATTCATGTAGGTATTAAATTGAAGAATGGTTGGAACAGAGAGAGGAAATAAATTATTATCCGAATTAAACCATTCAGAGGTATTCAGATAATTACCATCATAAATATGGAAGCGAAAAGATTGATTTGAAAAATCATGAATAGGCAAAGAACGAGTAAAAGAAACTCCCCACTTGTTAGAACTGTCAGAACTAACATTCCAATCGCCATAGGCATTAATCATAGTATAATTATTGTTATTTATCTCAAGATAAACGTATTCCGGATAGTTTCCATCCTTATCATAATAATCGCACGAGAACTCATACATTGAGAATCGCGACTCTTCATCAGAATAGACATCATGATTAATGTCAAAAGAATACTGAGGAACGTGCTGATTTGAATAGTTATATAATGAAAAATGATCTAACATTACTCCTTTATAGTAGATAGGATCAAAATTATCATCTAAGTTAGTAAAAAATCTGAACTGGACAAAATTGCCAATATATTCCGTTAAATTGAATATATCTATGAACCAATCCCTTTCTTGATTAGTATAAGTCTTTAACGTTCTCCATCCTGTCCAATTGAGGTTAATTTGCAGTAAGATTGAGTCTCCCATATTGATACTTGTTCTTAAACCAAGTTTAGCAAATGGATGAGTTGTGTTAGTGATAATTCCTGTCAAATTAAACAATGGACTAAAAAGAGTTCCATTAGGATAGAAATCTTCTATATTATATGGTTGATATGTATAATTGGAAGGAAATATATGATCTCGTCCAAAATAAACAGAAGACCAGTCATCGTCATAGATTTGCGATCTGTTATCGATTAAATTACTCTGAGTTAAGATGTCCCACCCTGTTCCGTTGAAATACCAATTAGCTAATCCCTCACTGAAATTATGAGTATAGGGGAAAGATTCACTATCTGTAGGAAATTCAATTGATACTGTGAAATTATTAGAAGCGGGAAATCGTACATTATTCGTTCCATCACTAGCACTAAAGAAATAATGATATTCACCTGGCGAAGGAAATTCTATGAGCTGGCCACGAAACTGAGCACCATCTGTATAATTATTATCGGCTTGATTTAGTTGGTAGAGCGTATAATTCTTTGCAGTTTCAATTATATGGACTACCACTTCTTGAGGAGGTACATTGGTGATATCAGCATCAAAATAATCAATATAGAACCAATATCTATCAATTGAATAGTTCTTAAGTGGTGAATTGCCAAAAAATTCTTGCTGACTGATAATAGTTGCATTTTTTTCTCCTCCCAAATATGAAATCTCGGATATTTTTAATTCTGGAATATAAAGATTCTCTACTAATGATACATTTACACTAAAATCACTTTCTCCTTCATTCGCTTTCACAATTAATATGCATTCACTTTCATTTTGTTTTGGAGTAAAATAAAAAGAATCGAATTTGCCAAACCATTTTTGAGTTGATTGTAATAAAATCGGTTCACCATATTGATCCGATTCGTTCGAAAAAAGAAACATATCAAAATCACTTTCTTCATTTACATTTGATAGATTAAATTGATATTGAGAGTTGCTTTCTAGTTGAATCTTTCTGGCAAATACATGATTTCCTAATGGATTCAGTGAAGAACTTATAAGGCGATCCGAAACACTATTAGAAACCGCCATTTCTTTAGTTAATGCATCAATAGCAGCTTGAATGTTTAATCTCCCATATCCCTCATGACTATCTTTCAATGAATCAGTAAAACCATTAAAGGAAGAGGGAGAAAAATCACTTTCATCAATAATCGTGTTAGGATCGTCTTCTCTATCAAGATTAGTTTCAGAAGCAGTCATCAATAGAATGGCTTTAATAATTTTTGACCATTTTGAAAGATCTTGGGTATTCCAAGTGTCCCAGTCACCCCATCCCGCTTCAATCAAGATATTTATAGCCCCTGAGACTATGGCTGCAGATATGGAGGTTCCTTCAAGTGAAGTTGTTTCATCAGAATAATGATCAGCACTAACTATAGAGCGGTGTCCTAAAAGAGAACTGCCACCTGGAGCCATAATATCTGGCTTAATTATTCCCTCTCCGATATTTTTTCCCATACTGCTAAAAGAACTGACTTGATCAATGTCATTAGTTGATCCGACTACTATTCCGTTCTTATTTATACCTAACTTGTTAAAAGGATCCGAACCTTCAATTCCATAATTTCCAGCAGCAATAACTACTAATATATTATTGTTTGTTACCTCATCAATTACTTTATTTAAAGCGATATAATCATCTCCTAATGTTCCTATACTTAAACAAACAGCCATAATATGTTTTGATACTCGATTTTGGATTACTCTAGACAAGGCACTGATTAAATCTGAACTATTGCCTAAACCAGATTGATTCACTACTTTATAGGAAGCAATTTTGGATCCATTCGCAATCCCCGTAAAATGATTAAAATTTGGAGTACAAGTTTCCGGAAAAAATGATATGGTTGCGTTAAATGAAAAATTGGGAATTACTTCGCTTTTTTTATGATATTTTAAAATGAGATCGTAAACTCCTTTGTCTAAAACTTTGTATTGGAATTCTTGGTTCAAAAAAGGATTAAGATGTAAAGTGGAATTAAGTAATGTGGAGTTTAAGTAGAGCTCAAACCACATTTTATCAATTTCAACAATATTAAAGTCACAAATTGAAGATAACTGAAAATAAGAATCAATTTTGGAAAGATTTAATGATATAAGTTTCAAAGAATAATTTTTTGATGGTATGAATTCATTAAATAACTCCAAATGTGAATAATTACCGTATATATTTGTAATTGATGGTTCGATGGAATCATAGGATCTTGTTCCTGTTCCTGCAATAACAGATGATAAAAAGGTGCCATGCCCATTATCATCAGAGATTGGATCGCTATTTATAAAATTATACCAATCACTAATTTTTCCGTTGAGAAAGTCCTGATCTGGATTTACTCCACTATCTAATAGAGCAATAGAAGAATTAATGTCTCCAGTATATCCGTTTAAACTCCAAGTAGAATTAATAGCATGACTTTGAATTGCAGCATAGTTCATTTGTACTTCCAAAATCTCATCTCTCTCAATGTTGATATTAGGAAATTCAGCTTTATAGAAAGATATATTTTCAAGAGGAAATGTCCCAGCAAACCCTGAAAACTCATTAAATATTCCATTCCATTTCCTTTGGTTGTTGATTATTCCTCCATAATCTATGAATCGAGTTTCAGCAAATATATTATACGATGAAGAATTGAAGTAAACAATAAATGGAGCAATTTCGCCATCCGCACTATTTAAATTACTCTTTTCACTTGAGAATTGATGAAAATCAAGTACATTGTTATTGTTAATGAAATTAATTAAACCAATCCCAGTAGAAATGATACCAATTACAATAAGACCAATTATAATTATCCGTTTATTCATTAGAATCACCTGTATTTTCTTTCGGAATTTCGCGCAAGT
The DNA here is from genome assembly GCA_004524725.1 of Promethearchaeota archaeon. Taxonomy (GTDB): domain Archaea; phylum Asgardarchaeota; class Lokiarchaeia; order Sigyniarchaeales; family SOKP01; genus SOKP01. The sequence goes on along the minus strand of SDNW01000002.1, from coordinate 24,775 downwards.
CAGTAGGCGCTCTTGATTTATTGCTTGAGGTTGAGTTAAAATAATCTCGTAAAGTGCGTTCAATAGTGAGGACGGAAGTTAAAGAAGAATCTTGAAAAAGAGTCAATTCATAGCGTGATCGTTCATATTTTTTCGAATTATATTTATGTCTCTGCCATAAGAAGATTGATAAAACCACAACCACTCCCAATGAAGGGCCAATAATAAACAGAAATTGGGTGGTCTTTGGAATCAATATCTTTATTTGAATCTCATTAGATTGATATCTAACCTTGTTAAGATAATATTGTTCAACAAACGCAGGTTTTAAGGATACCAGCGCTTGAGTTTTAGCTCTTATTGTATACAGAAAACTGAATGCTTCCCCCGAGCTTAAACATGGAATATCATTTACTAACTTGCCCGTTATTAAATCAAAATTTATCCCCGAAAAACTGATTGTATCTTGTAAGCTAACATTTTTAATACAAATTGAACCACTATTAATGACGGTAATATTAACAGATATAATATCTCCAATTTCAATTTGATTTTTTTCCACTGTTTTTAAAATTGTAAGGTTAATGGTTCCCAGTACGATCGATTCGGATTGTCTAATTTGAATTATTCTACTTTCTGAACCCTTAAAATGATTAATTGAAGGATAGAAATAGGCTTTCCAATCTTTTTTATAGAGCGTTAAAGAAAAGGTTTTGATTTGATTATATTCAATATTAGTAAGAGTAAAGGAATCATTCCAAGGAATTAAATCTCCAAATTGATCTCTTGTAAAGAAAGTCATTGAAGAAATATTGAATCCCTCTAATCCTGAATTTTTAATTCTAAAAGTCATATCAAAATATTCATAAATCTGAGGACTATTAGTGGATGAATTTATGTTAATCTCAACTGTTTTTATGAAAGGAAATCGATCCTTATAATCAATGGGAGATGAAAAGAAAACCTCATTCGGTCTAGCTGTTAAATGAGTGGAATTAAGGTTGGCAATCGTTTCATTACTTTCATATTTAATAGAAACTGCGCTCAATTTTGCCGTATTTGGACTGAAAAAAGAAAAATTAAGCTGTCTTTTTACATTTGGCATTATTTCAGGGATTATTTTGGTTAGTGTACTATTTTCTAGTATGAATTCATTCACTTGGTAAGGAATTCCTGGAATTAACATAGAAATATTTACGTTATAAGCCGTTTCAGAACCAATATTTTGCAAAATTAAATTATAATTAAGTAGGTCTCCTTGAATACAACTATATTCATTTAAATAGCCATATGCGACAATGGAAGCCATATTATAGGTACTTAATGTTATTGAATTTGATCTGCTAATATATTCAATATTTCCACTGAAGGAGCTATAAATAAATCTTGATCCTAATACTTGAAATGCATTAATATCTCGGTAAGAAAATTGAACATCAAAATTATCAAGAGAAATATTAAAGCTATTAGAATCAGATCCCATTATTCGAATTAAGATGCTATGATTCATTCTTGTATTAGGATCGAATATCCATTCTAATGAGCCATTATCTCTTTCAAAGGAAAATTCTAAAGAACTATTTGTATCTGAGCTTGAAAAATTACTCATATCGTCAAAAGTTTCTGAAGTAAAATTAAAAACTTCAAAAAGGAGATTATTTGAAATCTCGGTCATATTTATAAGAATTGATACACGTTCTAATGAGTTATTCTCGAAATCTATAGCTGTTTGATTTTTAAAAAGGAATTGGATATCGATTTCATGGTATCCTACATATTTTTCCTCTGATTCGATAATCCAACTTTGATTATCATTTTCTAAAGCCATCTGAGGAATGGTCCCGGCAATAGTACTTCCAGAGATGATATAAGGTAAGTTGGGATATTCCTCTCTTACAAGAAAGGAGTAGTTGTAAAAGGGAGTGAAAGAATCATATGCCTCTATTGAAAAGTTAGTGAATTCATACGATAGTTTTTCTCCTGGTTCTAACTTCCAATTTTCTTCATTCCAAATACTTTCTTTATTGGTAAATATAGTGCGTAGATCGTTTGTAGAAACACCAACAGCATCTAAAGAATCTAATAATTGTTGATAGGAAGAGGCCATTATAGTGATAATTTCATCCATATTTTCGTTGTAAGGCAAAAGGTTTGAGATATTTAACAAATTTGGATAATAATAATCAATAAATCCCGCACCTGTAGTGTCAAAATAGAAGATACGGGGTTTTTCATTGAAGTTAAAGAAATCCTCTAAGGAACTATATTGTCCTGAATAAATTACCCTCACAATTTCCCAAATAGCATCTTCTAAATCCTGATCAAGACCTAAAAAAACTCCTACTGGCCCGACAATAAGTGCTAACGCGTCTTCTAAATCTAATGGAATATTTGTTGGATTCCCCCATACCGTAGAATTTCCCACATTCTTTGCAGTGATATTAAAAGAGAAAGTGTTATATACGCCGTATGAAGCATTATTTCCAATTAAATCCTTTTGTATCAATATGGATGGTTCAGAATAATTAGTTATATAGGAAACTACAAAATTATTGAGGGGATTCAAAATACCCGCCGGTAATCCTTCAAATCCTTGGAATCCAATAACAGATAAAAAGTTGATATAATCCTCTGGGTCGTTTAGATTTACAGGTTTTACATAACTCCGCTTTATTCCCTCAAAATCCGTCCAAAAGAGCTCAAGCGAATAATCTTCTAAGGATTCGGCATCAAAGTCAATTTCAGCGTAAAACAATATGGTTTCGATCTGTTCTAGCAAAAAACTATAGAAATCATAATATTTCGGACTGAAGTTTGTAATTTCAGTGCACATTATATTAATATCAATATTACTCATGAAAGCTCCTAATAATGCAATAAAAATTTTCTCACTTGGTCGCAAAGCAGCTCCATTATAGTTTAAAGCTTTCCATAAGCTAAATTGATATTTATTTGGACTAACTTCAGTAATCCCATCTTCAGCACCTTCATATTGAATCATTAGGTTAGTATAATACGACCGGTTGCTAAGGGATAATCCTTCTAAAACTTCGATTAGGGCATCCATATCTCCTAAACTATCGGTTTCGTTTGCTCCTATTAAATCTGTAAAATTACCAAAAATTGCGGGATAGTCAAATAATACATTAGAAAATTGTTCAAATACCATTTCTGCATCAAATGATTCTAAATAGGATAAATCCAAGGATTCTAAATTAAAATCGATTTGATCAATTGTATTAAGAAAATCTTTTTCTAATAATTCTAAGGAATTTATAAGTAGAAAGGTTGAAGATAAATGTTTTGAGGTTATATATTCACTAGATGTAAGTCTGTCTTTATCCAATGCTTTCCAATAGCCATCCATAGGCAAGTTTCCCGTAATTTCTCTCAAATATATATTCCAATCAGGAAAATAGCCTATGAATGGAAAGAAATAGGGATTATTTGATGAAACTTGAATTAAGTCGATTTCAAATTTTCTCTTTATAATTTCAAGTGCTCGGGTTGCTCTTATCTTTACGTCAGATTCTAAAAGTGATTCTTCATAATATAGAAAACCCGAGAAACTGTTAAATGTCATACCAAACTGAATTGGAATGTCATTTTCAGTAATTACCTTGGGAAATATCTCAGGAACGATTCCATTGGAAACGGAAAAGTGGACATTGCATTTATAAAAAGCCGGGTCTCTAGTATCAAATTCTGGTATGATAGTTGTATCATTTGAGAAAAGGGATTGCTTTATGATAGACTTATTTCCGGCAACATACACATCAATATTCTCAGCATATAAATCGGTTCCAGCAACATCGCTAGTGGCTAAGAATTCTGTACCGGACTGATCTTCATCTTTTTGATTGAGAGAAGCATGGGGAGGAATACTAATTGAGAAAAGACTGACAATTATTACAAAACCAATAAATATATTCTTTTTACTTGTCATATTTACAAATTCTCCTTTCACATTGTTTCTCGATATATTTGAACAATCTTTTTCTTTCTAATCTTCCTTAATAAAACCCTCATTCCTATTAGAACAAATATAATTGAAATAGTAAAAATAATAATCATATTAGCGAGTGGAAAAGTGGGCAGATTAGGTAAATCACTTAATACATTAATGGAGCTTGCTAGTAGTAATCCTGTGGTCCATCCGACAATAACGCCTACAGTTCCGCTACTAAGCATTATAATTAATGATTCAATGGTAAACAAGTGATTAATCTCCTTTCCTTTTAATCCTAAGGTTCTAATAATTCCAATTTCCTTTTTCCTTTCAATAATTGTAGAATATGAAGAGGATAGTAGACCAAATAAGCATATAACGATGGTTGCATCTAAAGTCATACCAAAAAAAGTATCTAAAATCGAAAACATTGAAAGGCCCCCCGATACACTCTGTTGTAAGTTAATAATATTAAAATCATACAATCGCCTATTAGCATCTTCAATTTGAACTGCTATTGCTTGTGAGGAAGATAAACTGGTTGATCTTAATTTTATAAAGATTTTATCGAGATATGGAATTGGGGGTATATCTAGTATCTCCATATAAATATCTTTTGAAATCATTACTCCTCCCATTATCGCTGAAGCACTTGATCTTCCAAATTCACTTGAAAACCCTGGCATTGTTGCTACGATTCCAACAATTATGAAATCATAAATTTGTAACTCATCCCCTCTAAAAATTGTAATACTAACTAAATCATTGAACTGCAAATCCAAACTCACAGAAAGCCCTTCAGAAATTATGCAAGTATAGATCTCTTGAGATTTGAATAAGTTGTCAAAACTTGTTTCTAAATTTCCTTGTGTGAACTCTATAAATTCAGTTTTAATGGTTGAGGGGAATTCCTCATCAATTCCTATTAAACTAATTTCTTGTGTGGTTAAACCTGCATAGTCACCAATCTCCGCTGAAAATTCTTGTTCTTCGTCTGCGTAGATTTGTGTTAAATGGTATGGACTGGCAATAACAGAGGACACTCGCTCAATTCCATCTACTTTTAATAATTCTTTTTCAAAATCTATTGTTAAAATTCTGCTTGGATCAACCGAATATTCAGAATCAACCGTTACTTCTATGCCCCCTCCTCCTCCAAAACCTCCTCCAAAACCTCCTCCAAAACCAAATTCATCAATTTCTTCAGAATCTTGCCAACCTTCCGTTTCAATAACAAGATCGGCACCGTAATTTAAATTTGAACCTATAACTACTTGATCAGAAAGAAATTTGAATGCACCAGATGTAAAAATTACAAATGAAAAGGTGAAAGCGAAAATTAAAATTGTGCTTTGATTTCGTCTTGCATATCTAAAGATAAAGATTTTATATACGGGTGCTAACTTTCTCGAAAAGAATTTAAAAATTTGAATAAAAATCCGTAAAATTAATGGCATCAACCCTAATCCGGCTAATGTTGTTCCTATTAAAAAGATAATTAAAAGGGAGATTAATGTTCCAGATATTAAAGCAAGATCCATTGCTATAATTATACGGGGGATAATAAATAGAACAAAAGCAGCATTTACGGTTAAAATAACTCCGATAATAATCAATTTATAATTTACTGAAGCCCGTTTCTGAAGATGGTACAAAGTATCCTCATGTCGGTATGGATGAATGGATTCGATTAACTGTAGTTTCATCACTTTTACTGCAGGAGAGATACTGACAATTAAACCAACACAGATCCCAATTAAATAAGAAATAATAATTGAAAATATTGTAAACGAAAATGTAACGTTCCCAACTAATCCTGGAATAGAATCAGATATTACAATTTCCGCAATCGGGATAATAATATTTTGAGTGGCTAAAAACGCAATTATTATTCCAAAGATTGTACCAAAATTCACTAATAGGAATCCTTGCACTAAGACAATTGCAAGATTGTATTTTTTTGTTGAGCCGAGGGTTCGAAAAATACCAAACTCTCGAATTCTCTCCTCAACAGAAGTCTTTAAAATCCCATTTATCAAAACCCCTGAAATTAACATTGCAATCATAGATACAAATACAAAAATAATGGTGATACCCACACTTAAAAACTCAGCAAATGCTAATACGTCCAGTTTGGGAAGATCGATGAAGTATTGGTTTATCCCAATTAAAATTTGTACTTCACCGGCAACATCTTTTACCCGATTTTCAGAACCATCTAGGTCTCGAGCATCATAAAAGTTGCCCGCTGAGTTTAAAGTTACAATTAAATCATTGCACAATCCATTGAACGTGCTATTTCCGAAAACATTATACAATGTTTGGATATCCACGACGATTAGTGGGCGATTTTCATATCTAATGGGCCATTTTAATTGAAAATCAAAAATCTCATCTACAGTAAAATTTTGTATTCGCGATAGATATTGATCTCCATGCCATAACCCCATTCTTATCTCAATGGTATCATTAACCGCATAATTAATAATGTCATTGAATTCATGGTAGATTGCGCAATGATTTAATGGTAATTCGTTCAGATCTAATAATTGATTCGAATTTGGTTTAACAAAACTGCCAAAACCGATACTATTTTCTAATGTAAAATTAATTCCAGATAAAAGCACTGACTCACGACTATTAGTCAGTTCAGGAGTACTTTTACTTAGAGATACGTTTACATTGCCCCATAATTCCATGCGAGGAACAAAGTCTTCAATATAATTTACATTCTCTCTAATGGCTCCTATCAAGGGAGTAAACTCAAAATAATCTGAACGATTCTCGGGTTCATTATTATAGTGCCTTACATTTATGATCATATCCTGCCCTCCCGCATCAATACTGAGGTAATCGATAAAGGTGACTGAAATCGAATCTGAAAGAAAGAGGACTAACGCTAATAGAGCAATCGAGATCATAACCCCAATTATTGCAATTGTCGTTCTTACCTTTTGTCGTAAGAGGTCCTTGAAGGCATATTTAAATATTAGTTTTATATTAGACATTTGTGATTAAATTCTATATTCTGGTCATAATTTCATAACATAACTTTTGATTTAAAAGAAGAGTAATAAATTCCCTTCAATATGAGCATTAAGATTGTTGTCATTGATTAATTCTCTTAAAACATCATCAAAATGTTCTGGTAAATTTAAAAGGATCGAATTGGGGATACTACTTTTTATCTCATCAATCTTGAATTCAACTTTTCCTTGATTCATGAAAAGATATTTGAAAATCATGTTTTTCGCTTTTTCTTTATTAATTTCAGCTTCCTGTTTACGGCTTAATTCCATTGACTCGGTTTCTTTTAATCCGTCTATCTTTCCTTCATGAGTTAATTTTCCATCTCTCATATGAAATACACGGGTAGCAAACTCAGAGACTGCAGCATCATGACTTACGGCCACAAAAGTTGCGCCTCTTCGATTTAGATCCCTAAGAAGGTTCAGAATCATGACTCCCGTCTTACTGTCAAGGTCACCGGTTGGTTCGTCAAGTATGATAAGCGCTGGGTCATTAGAAAATGCTCTTGCGATGGCAACTCTTTGTTGTTCCCCACCCGACAATTCAGAAGGAGTATGATGACCTCTTTCTTCTAAACCAACTAGTCGCAATAAATCTAAAGCTTTCTTTCTCTTTCCACGTTTACTTAACTTCCCTGAGAAATGTAATGGAACCATAACATTCTCCAATGCGGTCATCTGAGGTAGAAGGTTATAAAATTGAAATACAAACCCGATACGTTCTTTTCTAATTTCTGCAAGATCATTATCATTTAACATCGAAATGTTCCTACCTTCCAGAAAAATTTTGCCTCTAGTTGGTGTATCTAACCCTCCAATTAAATTTAGTAATGTTGTCTTCCCCGATCCTGATGGACCCATAATATCAATAAAGTCCCCCTTGTCAATTTTCAAGTCAACTCCTCGGAGTGCAGCCACAGCTGTTGTGCCTAAGAGGTATGTTTTGTGAAGGTTCTCCACAACGATTAAATGTTCGTAATCTTTCCCAACTTCTTTACCCTCTCTGAGATCCTTTTTAATCTGTCTCTTTTCTTCACGTGAAGCAGTAAGCAATTCAATTTTTTGTTTTTTGAGTTCTTCTTTTTGTTTTTTTTGCTGCCACTTTTTAAAATTTTTACTTACTTTACCTTTCCAAATTGCGAGTTTCCCTGTTTCTTGTTCATACTCCTCCATTTCTGGAGTTTTTCTTATTTTAGTATCATTTGCCATAATCTATTCACAGTAAATTGAAATATGGTGATAAAATTTTTACTTACATCAAATAATTATTAAAAATTAAGCAAATATTGCTATAATGTTTTATGTATATTCTTAGGATAAACAAAATTTGTATAATTTAATAAATATTAAGGTTCTAATTTACTAGAATATCTTTCTATTCCGCATATATTTAATAAACTTCCATTTATATACCAATAAAAACCTAAAAGCATCGAATAACAAAATTTCGCTAGTTATTTCCCCTTTCTAATAAGAAAATTAATAATAATTTCGCTTAATTCTTTTTCTGCTTCTTTCTTTGTTTTACGTGGATTCGATTTAAGGTTTTTAGGCAACTTTAGAAGAATTTTTCCATTCTGATCGAGAATTCGGGGCTTTTTTGCAATCCAATGGATTTCATGCTGAGCTCCTTTTGCGAAGTACTGATATTCAATTATGGGAGTAATTTTATACTTCTTTTGCAAAAACTCCAATAACTCGTTTTTAGAAAAATTTGAACAATCTGCAATGATTTTATCCCAATCTTTAAAAAATTTTTCGATGATTTTTGTTTTTACAACCATTATATCTTCATTCGCATCAATATAGAGCGCACCACATACAGCTTCGAATACATCAGAAAGAATCGATGACTTTTTTACATTTTGATTTTTTGAAGCATAAATATACTTCCAAAGTTCCATTTCTGTAGCAATTTTAATGAAAGTCTGATTATTTTCTAAACACTGTTTAATTTTCGTTAGTTTCCCAGGAGAGTTTATTCCTAATTCTTTATAGAGTTTAAAGCTAAATATTAGTTTAATAACAGCATCTCCCAACGTCTCTAAAATTTCATAATGAGGCACATTAATCTCATTTCCTAGTTGTGGAGTAGTTAAAGCTTGTTGTAACAACGAGAGATTTTTAAAGTTGTAACCGATATACTTTTGAAAAGTATTTAATTTAATTTCTTCTCTTAACTTCATATCTACGCAATATATTATTTTTGGAAAAATTTAAAAATTTATACTAGCCATATCTAGTATATGAAACCAGAAGAAATCAATAAAACTCTTTCATTACTAAGCGATCTGGAAGAAAAAAGAAAAGAAATCCATAATCTACTTGCAGAAATGGCAGTCTCACCAAGATTAGATCTCCTAGAAGAGATTGTAAAGGACGTTCTTGATAATAATGTTCCCCTTCAAAAAATGGGCTATACAGAAGAAAAAATAAAAACAACTGAAAAAGAAAGTGAACCACAAACAATTATGAATATCATTAATAACCTTATATCAAATATTAAAACAAATCCCTCAATAAAGATAATCTATATTAAGTTGTTTCTTGATAGGTTCCATGAAATCTCTGATCAAGACAAAGCAGCGATCCTTCAGGATGTTAAAGATGTAGATCCTGATAAATTAAAAGATAAACTCCTCCCTTTAGTCTCTGTCTTTGAATTAGATAAATAAAAATTTTAAAAGAACGTATAAATAGACTGCGTGATTGAACTAGTCATACTTAAATAAGTCCAAAAGCACGAGTACGTTTTTGATTCCCCTAATTTTAAGACGGAAAGTCAAAATTTTAGCGATAATGCTTCCCATTGAAACTGAATCTCCCGTAAGAAGCTCTACAAACGTTTCTGTTTTTGTTTCAAGGAGTCCATCCCACCCCGCATTTTTCTTCTTGATATTCTCCTTTGGCTTATTTTTTAAACCCTCAACGTAAACTTTTCCGTGGTCTATAATCAATAAAGCAGCCCATTTTCCATCTTTTGCGTTCAATAGAATCTTTAATTCTCTATCCTTAAAATCCTCTTTAAACTTCTCAATATCATTGAGCGGTTCAACTTGTTTTGCGACAATCCCAGCAAAACCTCTTAGTTTTTTCTTATTTTCCTCAGTCATATAAATCCTCTTTTAACTATTTTACTATATATGAAATTTAATTAATTATTATATGATTTAAAGTTTTAATTTTTCGAAATTGCGATAATTAAAATACTTGGGAAGAAATAGTTGTCTAATACGTAAGTATATGATATCCATTTCTAATTTCAATAGCCATCTGCTTCAGATAAATCAAAGAATTCTTCGTATGCTTTTCGATCCTGATCAGAAATTCTCTCTCCTCGTAATCCTTCTTTTACCACGATAGGAGCGGTTTCTTTTTCATCATGTTTTATGGTTTTTACTAGTTTGTAATTCTCTCCTTTATCTAACTCAAATTCTATATCACAAGCTTTACAGTAAAGCTTTTTATTCTTAGGGATCAATATGTTATCACAATTCGGACAGAAACGCATCCGTTAATATCACCTAATGTTTGTGAGTGTGTACTATTTTGTTCAATTATTTGTATTAGAATATATAAAAAATATTAAACACTTATAAATTTACTCAAAAAATACCTTAAACCATAAGATTGGTCATCATTTACATATTTAAATTTTTCGAATTCTTTATTTATGTGTTGATAAAGTTCTGCTTATTTAATATAACCTATTACCTTTTACGCAGCAGCCCCTCTACTTTCTTATATTGAATTTGATTTATTTCAATCTAAGGATCGTGAACTTGTCATCACTCATAATTCAAATATATAGAATAAGAGTTATAATGATATATAAGAAGAATTGACTCTAGAAGTTTTGAGTTCAATCGTGGTATTCTCCAAAAGAATTATCAAAAAAAATCGAATAAATCTTTATAATCAGCCGTTTCTTTTATGATTGAGATAATTCAGTATACCGCTCCCTTAATTTCGTTAATTTTATCGGGTTTCCTTCTAAACATATGATATTGATATTCTCTAAACAACTCAAATCCTCAATTTTAGAAATTTTATTATGTTCGCATCCAAAATAAGTTAAGTTTGAAAGGTTTTTTAATTGTCGAAGATCATTTATTTGATTATAGCTTAAATCTAAATATTCTAAATCACTAAGATGGTTAAGATTTTGTAAGTTTTTTATTTTATTGTTAGTAAGATCTAAACTCTTAAGATGATATAATGAATCTAAACCTTTAATTTCGGAAATAGAATTTTGGCATAAACAGAGAAACTTTAGTCTTATCTGGTTATTTAAGTTAGATATTTCACTAATATTATTCTTTTTAAGCCAAAGTTCTTCTAAATTTTGAAGATTCTCTAAACAATCAATTTTTGAAATATTATTTTCTTTTAACCATAAAACTCTCAAATTTATTAAAGACTCAAGTCCTTTCATTGTAGAAATCTGATTATTATTTAGACAAAGGATTTCTAAGTTTGGAAGGTTCTCCAATCCTTTAATCTCGTCAATTTTGTTATAAGATAACTCTAAAACACGTAAGTTTGATGCGCTTTCTAAGCCTTGGATTTCGGTTATATCTTTAACGTTTTTATTATTTAAGTACAAAGCTCCATTTCGGATAGTATATTCTTCCTGATTGAAAATGACAAAATTTTCACTTTTTTGTAAAGACATGGATTCATATTTCTTTCAACTTATTTTATATTTAAATTTATCGCATTTTTTCGTATCAATTAGCTTCTAACACTTAAAATGATTTTTAAGTGTTATCTATTAATATGATAATTAATTTCTTTACAAGATAATATCATTATGGACTCGGAAAATAAAGTTATTATAATAGGTCACCGAGGTGCGAGTAAAATTGCCCCTGAAAACACATTGAAGGCATTTAGAGAAGCAATTCGGTTAGGAGCGGATTCTATAGAATTTGATGTTCAACAGACTGTAGATGGCGAACTGGTAATTATCCATGACTCCAACATACAAAGAATTACTGGAATGGAGGGCTATGTAGAAGAGATGACCCTTGATGAGTTAAAAAAACTAGATTTTGGCAATGGTGAAACTATTCCAACTCTCTCTGAATTGATTGAGTTAGCGAAAGAAAAAATCGCTCTTAACTGTGAAATTAAAGTAGAAGGAATTACGAAGAAGGTGGTCGAGCTTTTTCAAGATTATGATATTTTAGAATCCGTATTAATAAGTTCATTTTTACATGACGAATTAATTAAAATACAGAAAATAAATTCTACAATAAGATTAGCAACATTGGTACCCGTAGGACCTGGGCTATTTTCCGAATGGGAGTTCAAAAAAAGTTTAATAGATTATACTTATCAAAACAGATTTTATGCAATAAATCCATTGTTTAAATTAGCTGATAAAAAATTCATTGAATATGCGCATAAAAAAAAAATTAAAGTATTTCCTTGGACAGTGGATTCTGGTATAGCAATGAAGAAATTAATAGCTAAAGGTGTTGATGGTATTATAACTAATGATATTTCTCGGCTTAAAGAAGTTTTAAATCTAATTTAATATTTGAAATGGTAATTGAAATAAATAGTTTAGAATATCTTCCCTGATTGTAAAGAAAATACAATGAATTATTATAATGAATTATAAAAATAAAATTTTAATTGTTGGACATGCGGGTGGAAAGAAAACAGGTCCAGAAAATTCTTTAAAAGCTTTCAAGAAAGCCATAGACCTTAAAGCTGAATTCATCGAGTTTGATGTTCGAATTTCTAAAGACAATCAGATAGTAATTATCCATGATCCAGATACATTAAGCTCCACAGGAACGCCTGGATTAGTTAAAAATAAGACTCTGCAAGAGCTTAAAAATTTAGATATTGGAGGTGGAGAGAAAATTCCTACATTTCGCGAGGTTCTCGAACTCACAGATAATAGAATTAACTTATTGCTTCATATTAATGCATCAAATATAGAGAAACAAATTGTTAATCTTCTTCGCGAATATCAATATGTCGAAAAAACCATTGTCTCATGTATGATCCATAAATTTCTTTTTAAATATCGACTACTAGAACCTCATTTAAAATTAGCTGCTCTTGTAAACCTACATTTTGAGGAGAACAATTTTCCTAGTTGGAAAATTCGTAAAAAACTAATCGATGATGTTTTAGCAAATAAATTTTATGCGATTAATCCAGAATATCATTTAGTTGATAATGAATTTGTTACTTATGCCCATCAAAAGGATTTGAAAGTCTTCCCTTGGACAGTAAATGAGAAAGAGGATATTCAGTCCATGATTGATATTGGTGTGGATGGAATAATTACTGATGATATTCCTTTACTTAAAAGCTTATTAGCTCGTTAATTGAAATTCAATATTTAACAAAATATTTTAGGCAAAGAACACTATTTCATTTAATCCTTTTAATCATATATAGATGATCTATTGAGACTAATGACAACTGGAACTAATTCTATTGTCCAAAAATTCGAAAAATTATTTTATCCAAGAGCAATAGGCATTATTGGAGCCTCCTATAATCCTGCGGGAGGGGGTTATTTTGTAGATATTATGCGCGGAAGATTTCGTAATCCGATGTATCTTTTTAATCCTCGATTAGCGGGCGAGGATTTATATGGGTATAAGGTTTATAACTCGGTTTTAGAGATCCCAGATGAAAAACCCATCGATTATGCAATTATAGGCGTTCCAGCTAAGGTTGTTCCTGGAGTTTTAAGAGAAATTGGGCAAAAAAAAGTGCCGTTTGTAACCATCTTCGCGTCAGGATTTAGTGAAGTGGGTAATGTTGATTTAGAAAATGAAGTGCTTGCTATTGCAAAGAAGTATAATATTCGCATTATCGGCCCAAATTGCCTTGGCGTCTATAATCCTGAAGTTGGTCTTTACATTGGAAGAGGACAGTCTAGAAAAGCAGGAAATTTCGGAGCAGTCCTTCAATCAGGAGGATTAGCAGTTAATGTGGCACAATTGGCAGTAGCTTATGGAATTGAAGTGTCAAAAATGGTCTCTATCGGAAATGCCATAGATCTTTCCCATCCCGATTTTTTGGAGTATTTTTTGCATGATAATAAAACAGCAATCATCGGACTGTATCTTGAAAACTTAAAAACTAGAGAAAATGGAAAAAGATTCATGGAAGCCGCCAAGGCTTGTAGTCTAAATCGCAAACCCATTATATTGTGGCGTGCAGGATATGGGGAAACAACAAAAAAAGCTATAATGTCGCATACAGGGGGTCTTGCAGGGAATAATAAAATTTGGGAAGCCGTTGCGAAACAAACAGGGTGTTTGCTTGTAAGAAATTCTACAGAATTAGCTGCTTTAGGAAGTGCGTTTAAGCTAACAAATCTTCCGACTTCTCGGAATATAGGGCTTATTGGCATAGGAGGGGGTTCCACCATTGAGGCGGGAGATATTTTAGAAAACTATAATATCAAGATCCCCCAATTATCAGAAAAAACGATTCAAAAAATGGGACGGTTTCTCAATGATGTAAATACAAATTTCAACAATCCAATAGATCTTGGTGCCCAAGGAGCACTGCCTAATATCTATTATCGTACAATATTAACCTTAGATAAGGACCCTAACATTTCTGCGATAGTATTTGTAAAGGATCCAGAAAGATTTGGCAATCTCCAGAGTTCTATAATTAATCAGATTGGTTTCGATGAGGGGAGCGATCTAAATAAAACTTTTATTAAGTATATAGGGAAAGCAAAAAGAATTTGCAAAAAACCGATGTACTGTGTAATGTTAAAAATTTCTGAAGGTTTTGAAGAATATAAAAGTCGATACAAGTTCAAGTTAAGATTATTAAATCGTAACGTTCCGGTTTTTGAAACTTTTGATATTGTGGGGATGGTGATTGATAGAATGAATACTTATCGAGAATTCTTGCAGACGCACGGCAAGTATCCTAAAAGTTCAAAAGATTAAAGATAAATATTATCTTCTCTCAATAGGTCTCCCAGGGCTACCTTGATAATAGAATTTTTCTGGTTTTCCTCTCCAATTTTTATGAAGAACCGTGTTTGGGAAAATTACATAGTTTTCTTTGGTCACAGCATTGGGTCCTGCGATAACTCCAGGATATAGGGTGGTATTTTTACCCAATTTAATCTCAAGCATCGTAATTTTACCGAAAATAGTATTAACGGCATGACTAGACAGAGCTGAAGTCGGATAAACAAAAGTGTTTTCCCCCAAATCGGTAAATTCTAAACCGACATAGGCATCACAATAAATCACATTAAAAGCAATCTTATTACGGCCTATTCTTCGAAGAGTTCGATTCACAAGCCAAGGAAACATAGATTTTGAAGTTAGCCACATTGGATATTTGATGATAAAACCTCGTTTATGGTAATACTTCATCATTTTTCCCTCTTCATTATTTAAGTCATCTATTACTCTTTGAAAAACTCCTTGTTTAGGAGGTGATTGCTTATGCCATCGAGACGCCCATAAAGCAGTAAATTCTATGAGAAGAATGAGATAAATATAATATAGCAGAATAATTAAACTTGGAATGATGAATAAATGAAAGATAAGTTCAAGAGGAAAAATGATAGCAAAAAGAAAAAGATACAATAGAAATATTCCAAGGCATGGATATAGAGGTATAATAAAGCTCAATATATTAATCTTAAAGAAATCAAATATCGGAAGCTCGACGGTTTTTTTTTCTTCCATTTTATTTATATTGCTATTATTCCTTATCTTATTATTCTTCATATTATTAGTATTCTTCGCCGATTATATAAAAATTTTTGAGTAAAAATATTATGGTAGATATCGTGACCACGATTTTTGGAATAACTATCGCATTGGTCGCTACCGCTTGCTTTAATCTTGGCATTATTTTACAAAAAAGAGGATTAAGGGAATCTAGGGAGATAAAAATAGAAGAAGGCGTAAGGAGTCTCATCACAGTCTTTAAAGAGCTCTGCAAAAACAAACCATGGTTTATTGGAACCGCTCTTGGAATTATTGGCATGATCCCTTATGCTATAGCAATGGGTATGGTTGGTATTGTAGTTGTTCAACCAATTATGAGCGTAGGCCTGATAATTTTCTTTATTTCAGCAATAAAAATATTAAATGAAAAAGTGACTTATTTTGAAGTAATTCCCATTATTCTCTTGATTTCTGTCCCCATTTTTATAGGTTTAGCTCAGATTTCAGACCCTTTTATCGATCTATATGGGTTTGTTGTTCCTTTTTTAATATTCTTTGTTATAATGTTATGTTTAAGTCTGGTAAGTTTTTTCTTTTCAAAAAAGAAAAGAGGAACTAGATTGGAAGGAATTTTTATCATGTTTATTGGAGCGATTTTCTACTCTCTAGGAGCAGTTTTTACCAATATTTTAGCTCAAGCTTTAGTCGATTCGAATATTTTTATTCCATTCTTTTGGGAAATACTTTTTGGGATCTTTTGGTTTGAATATATGCATTTTTGGGCTTTTATTGGTTTCTGGGGTTTAGCAGTTTTTAATATTGCCAGTGTTATTTTTATCCAAAGTTCACTTCAGAGGAGTAAAGCAGTTTTCATTATTCCAATACAAAATTCCATAACGTTTGTTATACCAATAATTGCTGGATTGTTTGTATTCAATCAAAATTTTAAAAATAATATTTTCTTCATTATTACGATTGTTATAGTACTGATATCTACGATAATCCTTAGTAAATATGAAGCTTCAATACAAAATATAGATAAATAGAATTATACTCGTTAAATTGGTTCAATAGAAAAGCTATATAGATACTCTTTATTCTTATGCAATCTATATTTATTATGGACTGAAGGTAAACCAGGTAGATCCCCCCCAACTCCTTTCTGTTTATAATCTATATTCAAAGTAATGTTGTCTCGAATAGGTAATTCATGAATATGGGTTGCTCCTTCCAAATCCTCCATGGTATATGGCCATGCACTTATATTTAAATATGTCCCTCCCATATCCCTTATTAAAAATCCCTCTTCCTTTTTATTAGTTAATGAACACCAACGAACATCGGATCTATTTCCATTCTCTTGTGGCCTTACATAATTATGAATTAAGTTTATAACTTCGCAAGTATAGATCCCTACAGCGGCACCTGTTTTTCTGTCTAACATTGTCTCATGAGGGCCTCTACCATACCACTTAATATTATTATATTCACCAGATATCCCCACTTGCATTCCAAATCGTATCATTTCTTTATTTGGGACAAATTTAGTCATAACTTTGATTTTTCCGTTTCCATAGATTATATAGTCAATTTCTAAACCCTTATTCGAATTTAAAATATCCAAAATCGCATGAATTTTCTTAATACTCGGATTTGAATCATCAAATTGAAATTCAATAGTTTTTGTATTTTTTCCTGCTTTTTTCCACGAATAATCGATCGCGAAAATATTGTTAAAGTCCTCAATATCTTCGTCCTTAAATCCTATATCATTATCAATAGGGACTCTCCAAAAGTTAGGTTCAATAGGGCTTAAAAGCATATCTTTACTATTATATTGGATCCTTTCAATAATACCAGATACTTTTCCAATCTTAATTTCGAAGTTAGTACCCCTTAAAATTAGATGCTCATTTGAATTTTGTGTTATAATCTCCGAATAATCATCTGAATTTTCAATTTCCAATAATTCAGCTCCTTTATTCAATCTAAATTGATCCCATGCTATAATATATCCCGCTTCAGCCCATTTATGTTCTTTGGCTAATGTTGAATTAATTTTAAGCAAACACTCTTCATCTGAGTTGGTTTTTAATTTATCAACTTTTATTATTATTCGCTTTCTTTGACCAGGATCAATAATTTTAGCATTAATAAATCCCTCTTGAACTATATCCCCATTAGTGGTTAATTCCCATTTAATATCGACAAAATCAAGAGATAGAAACTGATTTTTATTGATAATTTCAAACACCCCATTATCTATATCAATTGGAATTACCTTAATTTGTTGATACACTTTTTTAACTTCAAATAGTGCAGGATTTGGCTTGCGATCAGGCATAAGAATCCCATTGATACAGAAGTTCTTATCATTTGGCTCATCACCAAAATCACCCCCATATGCCCAGTATTCCTTCCCATCTTCAGATATTTTTCTTAAACCTTGATCAACAAAGTCCCAAATAAAACCACCAATTATATTACTATTTTTTTCAAATAGATCCATGTAGTCTTTAAAATTCCCTAAACTATTTCCCATGGTGTGAGCGTATTCACACCACATTATTGGGCGATGATCTCCATTTTTCAAGTTCCTTCTCGCAATACTTCTAACTTTATTAGGAGTATAGTACATAAAGCTAATAAGATCACTTATTTCGTGATTATAATCGCCTTCATAGTGAATGGGTCGAGTTTTATCTATCTTCAATGTTGCCGTTTTCATTTGCTTGAAAACTTCACCAAAACCCGCTTCATTTCCAAGCGACCATATTATCACACATGGATGATTCTTATCCCTTTCTACCATCCGAATCATTCTATCGCAACATGCTTTTTCCCAAAGTGGATCACTATCCGGCAATTTATCTCTTAAACCATGAGTTTCTAAGTTACACTCATCAATCACATAGAGTCCATAAACATTGCATAACTCATAAAATAAAGGCTTATTTGGATAATGGCTCGTTCTTACAGCATTGATATTATTCTGTTTCATCAATTTAATATCTTGTTCTATAAGTTGAGGTGAAATTGCCCTTCCATTGTCAGGATCATGTTCATGTCTATTAACTCCTTTCAATAACACAGATTTACCATTAATAATCAGTTCTCCCTTCGAATTGAATTCTATACTCCTAAAACCAAAATCATTCCTCTCAACCTCAATTAATTGATCTTCTGAATTGTATAACAATAAAAACATAGAATAGAGGTTAGGAATCTCAGCAGACCATAATTTTGGATCTTTAACTTCAGATTCTAATGTTAGGATTAATTCCTCTTGACTTTTGACGTCGATATCCTTTTCTAAAGTTAAAATCGATTTTTTTGTATAAGATTCTTTGTCAGATACTAAACATTGAACTTTGTAATTTTTTACATCTTGAATCCCATAATTACGAATCTTTAATCTAAGGGAGAGATTACCATGTTGATAATTTTTGTCTAATTGAGTATGTATATAGAAATCTCTAATATGAATTTTAGGTGTTGAAAGCATGTACACATCCCTAAAAATCCCACTTAATCTCCACATATCCTGATCTTCTAAATATGAACCATCCGACCATCTATAAACCTCAACAGCGATAATATTATCTTCAGGTTTAACAAAATTTGTGATATTAAACTCTGCCGGAGTCATACTTCCCTGACTATATCCTACTTTGTGTCCATTTATCCAAATATAAAACGCAGACTTCACGCCATCAAAATGAATAAATAGTTCTCTATCATTCCAATTTTCTGGAAGATCGAATCTTTTTCGATAAGACCCAACTGGATTATAATTATGATCAATATGTGGTATATTTTCTGTATCAATGCTATAAGGATATTTTATATTAGTGTAAATGGGGGTTCCATATCCTCTCATTTGCCAATTACTTGGAATATCTATTTCTTTCCAAGATTTATCATCATAATTTATCTCATAAAAATTAACCGGACGTTCAGCCGGCTTTCTTACCCAATTAAATCTCCAATTTCCATTTAGAGAGAAATAATGCACAGATTTTTCACAAGGACCTAATGCTGATTCTAAATCTTTGAAGGGAATTAAAGTATTATGAGGAGGTAATTTATTGATTCCAATAACCTCTGGATTCTCCCAGTCATATATCATATTAACCACTATCGTTCTAATGAATTTATTATTATTATTAGGATAAATATTTTAATAAATATCAATTTTTTGGCTAATATCAACATCAAATATTGTAGTTCTAAAGCTATAGATAGTTTATTATTAATACATTTATGACAATGAAACAATAGATTTAATTAGAAGTATTTATTTAGATGTATACCACTTAAACTAGCATTAACTAATATTTTTACGGTATAAACATCACAAGAGTCCACCCTAATAATGCAAACTAATGAATTAAATGATGGAAAGCAAAGTAGTAGAAAGCTATTCAAATATAAGAACCTGATGCCTCTTTGGATTGCAGTTTTTATCGATATTCTTGGGTTTACTTTAATTTTTCCTATGGCTCCTTATTTTGCAGAATTGTTTAGTACCTCAACTTTTATGATTGGTTTAGTATTTTCTGTAAATGCCATGTTTGGATTTATATTCGGGCCAATATTAGGAAAGTTGTCAGATAAATTCGGAAGGAGACCACTATTATTAATTTCACAGATGGGAACTTGTATCGGGTTTCTCTTGCTCGCATTCTCCAACACACTTGAAATGCTTTTTATATCGCGAATGGTTGATGGCATTTTTGGGGGTAATTTTCCTATTGCCAAGGCTATTGTGAGTGATGACGTGCCTCCTAAGGATAGAGGTATACAAATGTCGAATATTGGTATTGCTCACGTATTAGCAGGTTTATTTGGACCTGCTCTAGGGGGAATATTATTCACTATAGGAGGAAATATATTCTTACCAGGATTATTTTCAGCTGGATTATCCGGTCTTACTATGATCTTGACAATAATATTTTTAAATGAAACATGGCCCAAAGAAAAGCGTAAAGAACATACTAAGAGAAAATCTCATGTAGACGAAAAAATTCGAAAAAATCACCATGCCTTATTCTTTTTAACCTTATTTGGATTTCATTCTACCTCATTTATGATTACAATGGCCTCGATTTCTTTTTTTGGGGCTATTGTTTTTAATTTGGAGCCACTCGATATCTCAATCATATTAATGATCAGTGGTTTTGTACGAACAACGATAAGATTTACCTTATTTAAACCCACAGTTCGAAAATTAGGAGAAGCTAATGCTATTCGAGTAGGATTGTCAATGTTTTTGGTTTGCTTCTTTATTATAGGATTTTCGGTAAATGTTATAATGTTTCTTGTTCTTTTGATATTTATCAGTTTTGCTGCCTCATTAACACGAGGCCCCCTCAATAGTAAAATTAGTCAAACTGTTTCACCAAAAGTCCAAGGAAAAATTAATGGTTTATCCTCCTCATTAGATAGCTTTGCTCAGATAATGGGGCCACTCATTGGAACGTTTATGCTTCAGTTTTTTATGCCTTATTGGTTAGGTATTGTGGTGGCGTCCATCGCGTTCCCCCCATTCATTATGGCATTTCAAAAAATAGAATTAAAGGTTAATAAATCACCGAAACAGCAATCTTAAAAAAAAGAAAGAGTTATTCTTGTAAAAATTCTATTATAATCTTGTTTATCTCTGGCGCTCTGGAGATTGGAGAGTTGTGTCCAGCTCTTTCAATGATTACTAATCTACTATTTGGAATTATTTTTTCCAGCTCAATTAACGCATTTTTAGTAGTTAATCTATCATGAGATGAAGCTATTAATAAAGTATTGAGCTTAATTTTTTTTAAGTCATCATAACTATTCGGTGGATATAATGCATTAGATTGATTGATAATATCTTGTTGGGTTATTGGATTAATATTTTGATTCTCGATTAAATCGTGAACTGACCATAATCCATAAAATTTTTTATTCGGGTTAGCTTCCATTTCTTTTCTAAATTTAAAATGATAGCCTATTCGAGAACTTGTCCAAAATGCTTCTTCTTTATTTTTATTTCTAAATTCTAACTCATCTAATGAATTCTTTACAAGTATTTCCACAGCTTGCTCATTTGGAGCGCCCATTACCGTATTTATCAAAATAAGTTTTTCTATACGCTCTGGATATTTGATGGCGAATTTTTGGACTATAATTCCTCCCATAGACCAGCCAATAATATGAGCCTTGTCTATTTTAAGAAAATCCATTAAACCTCTTATGTCATCGGCAAGCAATTCTAACGTATTTGGAATATTAGGGCGATCGGAACATCCTCCATTCCTATTATCAAATCTAATAACATGAAAATATTTTGATAAGGGAATCCATTGCCCTATCCAATCCTCTTTCTTTCCCGTAAATCCATGAACTAGCAAAACGGGAAATCCATTTCCGCGTTCTTCATAGCAAATCTTTATTCCATTTACTTCTGCATATAATTTAGTCATAATTGTTTATCTCTCACTATTTCAAAAAATTTATAATAATTTCATTTATTTCTGGAGCTTTTTCTAAAATAGATTGGTGCGCAGCTTTTTTAATAATGATGAATTGACTATTTGGGATTAATTCATGTATCTTTTTATTTACATATACAGGACAGGATTTATCTTTTTCAGCTGCGATAATTAATACGTCACTCTTTATTTCACTTAATCTTTCATAAGTATTATGCGTTGCAATCGCATGAGCTTGTTTGAACAAATCTTTGGGAGTTGGCCCATATTTTGTTTTTTCCTCTATTAGATCTTCAACAGACCAAATATCATGAAATTTCCTCTTGGGGTCTTCTCTCATCATTTTCCAGAAATCGCGCGAATAACTACTCTTTGCTCCATTAATAAATGCAGTAAATGGATCCTTCTCCATTGCTTTCTGGTTTGCAATAGCACTTGCTTTTTGTATCTCTTCATAGTCATCTGTTGGTTCCCCCGGGGGCTTAACACCCGCAAAGGTGTTAATTAAAACCATTTTATTAACCCTATTTGGATAAAGAATTATAAGATTTTGAGCAATCATACCACCCATAGAATGTCCGATAATATGAGCTCTTTCAATTTCTAAAAAATTCATTAAACCCACTACATCCGATGCAAAGAGTTGCATTGTATAATCTCCATCAGGACGATCAGATTTTCCTGCCCCTCTATTATCCATTCTTATGACTTTAAAATACTTAGATAATTCTCCTACTTGAGCACGCCAGTGTTCCTTTCTATCACTATATCCATGAAGTAATAATATAGGCTCCCCCTCTCCATGGATGTCATAACAGATTTTTATGCCATTCACATCAGCAAATAAGTCAGTCATATTGTATCAATATTTTCAATAATAAAATAATATTTCTAATTTATTCAATTCCTTTTAAATAATGCTGATGAAATGACCGCAATGCATACATCTTCCATTTTTGTCTAAATTCATTTTATCAATACCATAAATGTTTCTTTTTATTACTACTTGAGAACAATTGGGACATTTAGTATCTTGATAATCATTATCCGTTACATTTCCAAGATAAACATATTGTAATCCCGAATTTATAGCGATTTCTCGAGCATTATATAGAGAACTCTTGGGTGTTGAATGAGTAAAATTAAATTCATGGGATCTATAATAAGGGAAGGCTCTTGAGATATGAAATGGAGTGTCCTCACCCACTTCTTTCAGTATCTTCTCGGATATTGTTTTTATTGTGAGTTCATTAGTATTAAACCCTTCTAATAAAAGAGTTGTAATCTCAACATGTACTCCATGTTCTTTTGCATAGACAATATTTCTCCAAATTTTTTCATTTTCAGCTCCACAGTATTTTTTAACCATATTAACATCACCTTTAACATCAATATTAATCGCATCTAAACCACAATTGATAAGATGACGCAATACTTCTTTGGTCATATAGCCATTACTCACATAGGTATTATATAGACCTTCTTTTTTTGCTAACTTAAAAAGCTCTAATGAATATTCAAACAGTAAAGTTGGTTCATTAAAGGACACAGAGGTTCCTTTACATGAATTTCTCAATGCCATTTGAACAATTTCCTTTGGGGGGATATATTTTGAAGCATTCAAAGCTAACGTATGAATTTTTTCTTTAGGATGAGATAAA
This sequence comes from Promethearchaeota archaeon, assembly GCA_004524725.1. Classification (GTDB taxonomy): domain Archaea; phylum Asgardarchaeota; class Lokiarchaeia; order Sigyniarchaeales; family SOKP01; genus SOKP01. The sequence continues at coordinate 1,000 of SDNW01000002.1, read as the reverse complement.
TGGTGATTTTGACACCAAAAACAGTTGAAATTGCACCCATACGTCCCGATTGTAATTGCAATGCTTCCTGGATAGAAATGATAAAGTGGCTTCTTTTCTATGGGATTAAATGATATCGCCGGGATCAATCCGTATATAATACTATAGATTTTTCCCCCCTTGTTGATTCTTGTCTGGCAATAACCGAATTTACCTGCAGTTATTTTACATTTTCTTTCACAAATTAGACATTGAACTATATTATCCTCTTGCTTTTGATGTAGACCCATTTTTAAAAATTGAGGGTTAATTTGCTTCAACAAAATAGATCTAGACTACGTAAAAAAAATATTTTTTCTTAACCATAGAATTCCTTTACAAGAATTTGACTAAATTTAACCATTTTATGCCCAAGTTCTAATTCATTTCTCGAACTAGTCAAAATCCAATCCTTACCATAAAGTTTATTCAAATAATCTCCTTGAGAATCAATAGAAAAGGCAAAAACTCGAAATCTTTTTCTCACTTCATGGATATCGGGTATGGCATCATATAAACTATATCCTCTATCAGCTGCAGGTTGACCGTCGGAGATTACTATTATAATATCATTTTTTTTCAGTTTATTCGCCTCATGTTTAATTGAAACCCCATCTACATTCTGACCAAAATGACTATGACAACCAAACTTATCAAATTTTTTGGGATCAATCTTTTCATTAAAATCTTTTACCAAAATATTTAATGCGTGAAACGCGCCAGTAAACAAGATTATACGAATATCTGCAATATCTTCTAATGCCTCATATAGCATTACCATCGCGATTTTTGCTGCTTTAATTTTAACACCTCTCATACTTCCACTAATATCTACAATAATTATCAACCGTAACTCCTTGTTTATTATTTTCCGAGTGAAGCATCTTTTAAATTGATAATCGCTTGTAACCGCTTTTATAAATTTACTGTTTAACCTCCCATTCTTTTGGAATGTATCATTTGCGGTCGTATTTTTTAAATC
>SDNW01000122.1 GCA_004524725.1 Promethearchaeota archaeon | reverse complement strand
TAATTAAACATTTGGTAATAAAATTCTTATGGTAGGCGCTATTTTTAATTAATAGAATAAGGTAGTTTGAGAGTTATGAAAAAGAAAAGAACCGCCGTTATTGGAGCGGGTTGGTTTGGCAGAGCGCATATACGAAATTTTCATAATTTGTCCAAACTTGTCGCAATATGCGATAAAAATGAAGAATTGATAATTCGGGCCGCGGAAGAATATGAAAATCTTAATACTTACTCAGATATTGACGATTTACTTAATAATGAAGATTTAGATGCGGTAAGTGTAGTTACCCCACCGAAGCAGATTCCAGTAATTACGAAAAAATGTGTTGAAGCAGGGATTGACACCTTGATGGAAAAACCTATGGCACTTAATCTCGCAGATTTAAATGAACTAACGCAATACAAAGATGTGAGAATAATGCCAGGATTTATCGAATTATTTAATCCTGTATTCGACAAATTATTATCTTTTCTTCCCGAAATAGGAGAAATCATTTCTATTGCTTCGAAACGGATTGGTTTGTATCCTAAACGTAATTGGGATATGGGGGTTATCCTTGATTTATCGATTCATGACATTTATCTCCAAGAGCGTGTTATGGGGAAGAATAAGATAGTAAATGCTTTTGGAGTAAAGAAATGCTACAAAGATACCATCCATGCCGATGCTGCGTTTATCATCTTGGATTTTGGAACTGCAATTGGACAGATTGAATCTAATTGGCTAACCCCTTCGAAATTTCGGAGAATGTATGTTAATGGCGAAGATGGGGGTATTTCAATCGATTTCATCAGCCAAACCATTAATATTCGTAAAGGGATTGATCTCCAAGGTGAGTGGCCCGTCACTAAGGATATTATTTATGATCCGCTTCGGCAAGACGAGCCATTAAAAAGAGAGATCCAGAACTTTCTCTATGATAAGGAATTGAAAGTATCGTTAGATGATGGCATACGAGCATTGGAAATTGCCCTTAAAATCGCCAATTGTTAATAGTAATAAAAGTATAAAGTAGTGGAAATTATATGAATGAGAAAGAAGAACAAAACGATGAACATGAATTAGAAAAAATTAAAATGCGAAAATTGCAAGCGATTATGGATGCGCAAAAAATGCGTGAATCGTCCCAGAAACGACAGGTTAGTGTCGCTGAAAAAATTAACTATGTTCTTCAAATAGTGTTAGCTCCCGATGCATACAACTATTTAAATAAGTTAAGAAATGAGGAACCAAGAATATTTCAAGGTATATATAATGAGTTAATTAGCCCCGATGTAGTTCAAAATATCGATTTACTAATATCTATTATTCAAAGACAAGGTGGAGTACCTCGCAGGATTCCATTAGATGCAATAATTTATTTGGAACGACAGATGAAAGGTATAAAAGGTAAGATTAAAGTTAAGAAGGGAGACGGAGAAATGATGGATTTAGGTTCTTATTTAAAAAAATAAATATTCTTTCTCTGACTTTATTGCTCACGGGCAGAAATTATCGCAATAACCTTCCATTCTCCATTTTTAAATTGATGCGCATCAATACTTGAGAACTGAAAGGCGAAAGGTCGTTTAAAAATCTCTTCAATCATAGGACTAAAGGAACTGACTGCAAATATTAATAATCTTTTTAAAATTCCTTCAACGGTTCCCTCGATCTCTAGTTCCTTCATGATTTCCTTGATTACCTGAATCTCTTTTAAATTATAGTGATAATGGTATTCTAACTTAAAATCAACAGGGGTGGGTGCTTCAGGATTTAAGAGGGACAACCCTCGTTTTCGAAAAGGAAAAATGGTGTTAAGATAAAAATAAAAAATCTCTTCGTAATGATCTTTTAACAAATAGGAAATTCGAGATCCTTCCTTATACTTTGGCCAATGCTTTTTCATCATTTCAATGAGTCGTGGATAATTCTTATATTTGTTTTGGCTCTCTTTTTTTAGATAATTGAGGAGCTGATTTTTGAGAGGCTTGAATTCATTATCTTTTGCAACTCGCGCGACAAAACTTTTAAAACGTTGACTCATTATCTCTTTCCGAAAAGCAGTTTACGATAATCTATTAATAAATATCCTTATTTTTTATTATGATATTTAAATAATATAATTGTTTGTATTTCCCCAAGAGACTAAATATTTCCTTCAAAAAGAAAAATTAAGCTTTTCATAAATAGTGCTTATGAGAATAACTTAAAAAGAATTAAAAGGATTTTACATTTTTAGTATTATCATGGTGGATAAAGTAGGATTAATTTATACCGATAAATATCAAGATTATGATTTTGGGCAAAACCATCCCCTCAGACCTCTTCGCCTTAAGCTGACATATAGTTTAATGGAAAAATTAGGCCTACTGAAGAATGAATTACTCGAAATTAGAACGCCTATACCTGCAACTAAGGAAGAGATATTACGAGTACACTCTCTTGAATATGTAAATGTGGTAGAGAAACTGAGTGCTAATCCTAATGATACCACGATTTCTCCATATGCCTATGGACTAGGGCCGGGAGATAATCCAATTTTCAAGGGGATGTATGAGGCGTCCGCTCTCGTATGTGGTGCAAGTAAAATGGCTGCAAATATGGTCTGGACGGATGATGAAATTGCAATAGCATTTAATCCTGCGGGAGGACTTCACCATGCATTGAAGAATAAAGCTTCAGGGTTCTGTATATTTAATGATATTGCAGTCGCCATCAAACATCTGCAGCATTTACAGAAAGATATACGGATTGCATATTTAGATATTGATTGCCATCATGGGGATGGGGTGCAGTGGATCTTTTACGATGATCCTCGGGTTCTCACGATATCATTTCATCAAAGTGGTAAATTTTTGTTTCCGGGGACGGGAAATACAAATGAGATGGGAAATGGTTTGGCTGCAGGGGGCGCCATTAACTTTCCTTTACTCCCCGGAACCAGCAATAAGATGTTTTTAAAATTGTTTCGTTATTGCGTTCCCAGAATATTAGAGGCATTCTCTCCGGATATATTATTTACGCAACTCGGAGTGGATATGCATTATGACGATCCACTTACCCAGATGGGGCTTTCATTATCTGTTTACAGAGATGTCGCTCAGACTATTAGAAGTAGCGTTCGAGATTATTGTCAAAACAAATGGATTGCCGTGGGAGGCGGAGGATATTTGATGACAGTCGTTCCAAGAGCATGGACCTTATTTTTAGCAAAAATGCTAGAAGTCGAACTCGAAAATACACTGCCCGATAGCTGGATAGACGAGGTTAAGCGATCAGTTTCCTATGAAGAGACTCCCTATTTACTATGGGACCGAAATGATAAGGCTGAAGTTCAATTACTTTCGCATCCAGAGATTGCAAAAAAGATGATTGATTATAATAGGGATTTACGAGAGTTGTGTGATGCGAAATATCTCCCAAGTATTTACAATCTCGTAAAGACAACTCAGGTGTCTTAAATTCAATTTTTAGTATAGTTTATATTGTTTTTCTTTAAAATCCATGTATCAACAAGAAAGGTTTGATTTACTTCTTTTTCTGGTGAATAATTGGAACGAATAACTGATTTAGGAAACCATATTTCATGATCATCATTTAGGTTGAGAAGTAATGCTTTATTGGATTCGCCTTTAATCGTCCCATAAATTTGAGTTATTTTGTTATCTTCGAGATCGACCTTTTCTTCCACAATAATTGGCATATCATCGCTCTCTTCACTTTTTTCTCCTTCACTTGATTCATCTAAATCATAGTCCTTTTTTCTGTTTGCTCTATATTTCTTGTATGGGATTGTGGCAAATACTATTTTTTCTTTAAGCAGATGTTCAAATAACATCCTCAATATTATTATCTGCGAATAAGAAAGCATTTTTGAGTAGTTTGCGATATTAATATAGATTTTATCTTCAGATTTTTCGTCCCATTTAAACGAAATTGAAGTTTTACTCTCATTAAAATTATGATAGCTGCTCCATGCTTTTCTATTTCCTTTTAATACCTCTAAGATCATCACCATCTCCTCTAAATTGCACTTAATTGTCTTTCCTTCCCCTAAAGATGGCTTTTCCCAATCACCATTTTCTTTTTTCTTAATACTTTTTATGAAAATAAAAGGATCTGCCTTGGAGGGACTAATAAAAGTCATCCCTGAAGATTGACCAAAAAAACTTTGATTGTGTCGATCGACCATAATTCTCACATTAAATAGTGATCATGTCTTTATAATTGATTACAGATAAGTGAATTACTAATAATTACATATCTATATAAATAAAAAATAGACAAAAAATCTGAAGAAAAATAATATAACAATTCATAAAATCCTAAAACTCTCTTGATATAATATTACCAACAATATACTCTCATTAAAGCATAATAATCCATATTGGGATAATATTGTGAAAGAGTTAATAGTAGCTAGCAGCTCCGCTGAATCCTATGCTCATAAAGCGATCAAGCATTTAGTTTATAATTATTTTTTCGAGAATACGCATATGATTGCGCTACGAGAGATTGAAAAATACTTTGGGAATAGATACGCCGACGTTTACTTTCAACTAAAATCAGGAGAAAAAATTGTTATTGAAGTTCAAAATTCAAAAATTTCGGTCAAAGAGTTAAAGCAAAGAACTCAGGATTATAATTACCTTGGAATTCATATATTATGGCTTATTCACGGCGATGGTAACTGCGTTGCTTCTAAAAAGTATCCATGCAATGTAAAAAATCAGAAGATAAGTCCCGCAGAAAAATTCTTGCACCAAATGTATGGTGGAAGGGTATACTACGTAAATTTAGATATAAAAGGAAAAGAAGCAAGACTTAAGAGACCTTTTGCACTCCATTTTACTAAACCGTTAAAGAAAAGTAAGCGAGGAATCTTTCAATCAAGATATGATAGATATTTTTACCGTGATGTTAATTTTACATTCATTCCAAGTTGGAATTTGCTTTGCACCCAATTTGCTGGTTACAAAATTGCTCGCTTTTATGATAAGAATATTAAATTTACGTTAAAAAAAAAGATGGAACGCTTCACTATTAAATACAATTTCCACTCGATCACTAAGAAGAAACAGCTAAAATCTATTATAAAGCGATTCAGTAGTACTTATGGGGAATATTTGATTTTGAGCCTATTAATTGAATTAGTCAAGGATAAAAAATTAAGACTAGATCCGAAACTTTTTAGAAAGATCCAAAAAAAACTTATAACTAAACTAAAATAAAGACAAAATAGGAATGAATTCTGAGTACGAAATAATTAAATAATATCCAATTTCTTTAGGATTCAATTTTTTAAGCCTCAATATGTTTTGAAATTTATAAACCAATTCTTATATATTGCTCACTAATTTACCTAAACACTTGTTTCAAGTAGGCTCATCAAACTTGAGACTTTAAAACTTGAGAAGATGGATTTTCCTTTTTATCCTATGAAAAGATAGATATTTAAATAACTTCAATCAATATATGCATATAACAAAAAAATCGGAACCATGATAGCAAAATATATTCTTATACCTAAAGCCGATGGAAGATCGGTTAAATACCTCAACCCTTAACCCTGTTATTAGATAAATACGTCTCCTCTTTTTGTTGGAAAATTTGTGCCTCGTGGTTTCCGGTTTTTCTATTTCCTTTTATAAATTGAGTTACTACTTTTATTAAGATTCATTTTAATTTCGAAAGGTAATTATTAACGCTTTAATATGGAAAGTTACATTCCAAAGAGTAAATAATTAACAATGAATTACTATAGTAAAAAAATTATTAATTCTCCTAAGAATTAACTATGACTAAATTTGAAGAAATCTGGAATAATGCTAAATGGCTCGAGCAGGCAAGATTACTAATATCAGGATTGGATAAACTTTCTTTAGATTCGAGAATAGGAATAATATTAAGACACTCAAAACGAAATGAGCCGAGTTTATGGGATGAGAACCAAAATATGGAATTGACTGAAGTAGGAAAACAGACTGCCAAACTTTTTGGTTCAAAATTACCGAAAGATAAG
>SDNW01000026.1 GCA_004524725.1 Promethearchaeota archaeon | reverse complement strand
TCTTTTGAGAATTAAATTAGAAGTGATAATTTAAAAATAAAATTATTTAATCATTAATTAGCCATCATATATAAAAGAAAAGAGTACTTCATATTGTTAATTTCCTTAATCATTATGATATTCAAACTTTAGTTTATGTCGTTATAATGCAAAATTTTAAAATCATTCCTGTAGTGGATATCTTAAACTCTAAAGTAGTACACGCTATTAAGGGAGAAAGAGATCAATATAAACTCTTAAAAACGTATTTAACCACTAGCTCTGAGCCAATAGATATAATTAATATTTTTAAAAACAAATTTAAGCTATCTACTTTATATATTGCAGATCTAGATGCTATCATGAAACAGAAACCTAATTATGCAATTCTGAATGAACTCTCTAAATTAAAGGATGTAGAAATTATGATAGACCCTGGGATCACCATCTATGAGGACATTTTAGAATTTTTGGAGTATAATATTAAATATATAATAATAGGGTTAGAAACATTGAATAGCCTTGAAACTCTAATGACAATAGTTAATCAATTGGGGAATCAGAACGTTATTTTAAGTATAGATATGTATAAACAAAAATTATTAACAAGAATTGAATCCTTTCAAAATCAAGATCCCTTAAAAATAATAAATATTATTCAAAAGCTAGAGATTAATCAAATTATTTTACTTGATCTTTATAGCATTGGTCAAAAATTAGGCGGAATTTCTTCTCTATATTTGAATATAAAAGAAAATTTTGATGGTGATGTATATGTGGGAGGAGGAATTAAGGATTATAAAGATATTGAACTATATTATAGAAATAACTTCTCAGGAGTATTAATAGGTACAGCTTTATATGACGGTTCAATTAAGCCCCAAAAATTATCAGAAATAACTAATCTATAAAAATAACTCCTGTGCTTGATACATTTAGAGATTTTTTGCATACTGGGCAAGAATGTTTCATTCTAACCCAATCAATCATATGATCCTTATGTGCCTTTGATTGGCATAATGGACATCCAATTACGTCATCAAAAATTTCAATATTTTTTCCACAGACCGCACATTTAGTTTTTGATGCTGTCGAGATTTTTATTGTTTCTTTTTTAAGATCTAATATAATTTTTTCTGTATTTTCGGCAGTTGGATTTATTTGTTTCAATTCATTCTTATTATCCACACAAAAAATAGTACCTTCACTTTCATCCTTTTTATTTCCGATCCAAACAATCTTGCCCTTAAAATATGTGGAACCCTCATTTTCTAGGGATAAATTTAACCTCCGATCTTCCATAACAAAGGTTTGAATGACTTTAGTATATTTTATGTCTTCTAAATTTGACGAGATCTGCTTCAAAACTTCGATTGGTTCCTTAAAAACCGCGTTTGTGATATCTACCTTGGTAAGTTCTTTTGGTGACATAATTAAATCATAATTTTTTTGATATTTAATAATAATTATTTAATTTAAATCTTTATATACCAATCAAAAGGAATAAAATAATTCGGATTAATATAAAATATGATATCATTATGAACCAAAAAAATGAAAAATCAAACGTTATCATTAAAACTGGAAATAATGAAGATATTATAGAATTGCAGATGTGTGCTAATGAATTTATTGAATTTATTGATGATTTTGAGATTAATTTGCATAATAAAAAATATTTTATTTTAACTGCTTACTATTTTAAAAATTTATCGGGGATACTTTTAGCAGAAAATGTTATTTCTAAAATTGATGGGTTAGAAAAAATCGTTCCAAAAGTTCAACTCATATTTTTGTTTGTAAATCCCGTTTATCGGAATAAAGGAATAGCGAACCTACTTTTAAATTATTTTATCAAAATCCAAAAGAAGGAAAAAATAGCATCAATATATATTAATTTACCACAGAAATATAAGTTTGGTAAAAAATTTTTAGAAAAGTATGACTTTGTTCAAACTATAACCACTAATAATAATATTATTTTAGAAAAGACACTCTGGTATGATTTTGGAATTGAATCATGTGATTTTTACAAAAACCGAAAAGATATCCGCTTAAATAATTATTCATAATAAAATTTCGTCGTCTACTTAAAAAGTTTAAAAAATCCATAAAAAACTTATTTTAGGTTCAAAAATGATATAAAAATATGAATGAAAAAGATTTAGGTATAATAGGTGTTGGAAAAATTGGTTCAACCTTATTAAAACGCTTATTATTAACTAATAGTATTGATAAAGATCGCATAACTATTTATGATAGTGATCCTATAAAATTAACCCAGATTTCAAAAAAATATGACGTGGAATCTGCTAAGGATAATTCTGAATTGGTTAAGTCATCGAAATTTATTCTTGTTGCCGTTATCCCACAAGTCATTGATGATGTTTTGAAAGAAGTAGGATTATTAATAAATAAATCCCAAACAATAATATCTATTGCTGCGGGAATTTCTATTAGTCATATTAATGATTATCTTGAAGAAGGAATAGGAATTGTTAGAATTATGACGAATATTCCTGCCTTAGTGGGTGCTGCAGCTACTGGGTTAAGCATAAATCAGTACGTTGATACACAAGATTTGGATTATGTAAAGAAAATATTTAACGCTGTTGGTATTGTGGTAGAGTTGGAAGAAAAGCATCTCGATGCGGTTACAGGACTTTCAGGGAGTGGACCCGCATACATTTTCATAATTATTGAAGCTCTTGCCGATGGAGGGGTAAAAATGGGCTTACCAAGGGATATTGCTCAGAAATTGGCAGCCCAAACTGTTTTAGGCGCTGCTAAATTACTTTTAGAAACATCTAAACATCCAGGAGAGTTAAAGGATATGGTATCTACACCTGGCGGTACCACAATAACTGCCATTCACGAATTAGAATCTGCAAAACTAAGAGCAACTCTTATACGTGCTGTCGAGGCAGCAACTCTAAAATCTAAGTCTCTGAATTCGTTAAAAGAATATTAAAAGTATATTATTTTGTTATCATGAAAAAACTCTTATTTTGATTAATACTTGATATAAACGTTTTCAAATGAGGTTTATAAGAATTTAGGACCTCATGAACTTCTTTTTCAGAATCTTTATTACAAAATATAAAGATTGAACGACCTAATTGATTCATACTGGCTCCGATAATATCTAATTTATTTACATCACTCAGTAACTGTCTAATCTCAGATAAATTAAGAATTGATAAAATATTGCTGTCTAAAACGAATTGGTGTGAAATTTTGACGAATTTTTGTAAGTTAGGCTCTTTTATTAGAGAAATTAATGCTTTTTTACCCGCAACTTTTATATTTTTATTTAGTTGTGGATCATTTAATATTGATTTTGTGTGAATCGCTCCATAACTTCCACATACTACAATTACTTCATCTGGCACCTTTACGGGTTTACATGAACATGGATATCCGGGTTCTAATAATATACTTAATCCACCTCCTAATTGACCACAAACTGTACCTAGTCCTGTCCTATTTACTACTTCTGCGATATGTGCTAATTTTCCCTTTTCGAAAGGAGACAAGCCTAAATTCAATAAATAATTCAATCCATAGATGCATCCTAATGCTCCACAACCACTAGCTCCAAAACCACAGCCAACAGGTAAATCAAAATTATGAAAAACTTGAATGTCGTAAGAATAGTCTAGGTCTTTTAAGCAATATTTCAGAATATAATTTGAAGTTTCCGCTTTTTCGTTTAATTCCTCATTATTAATGTAAATTTGACAATTTGGCTCGAATTTGTCATCTAGTTCTTTTAAATGTATCTCTGTTGTTCCGAAACTATTTAAATTAAACCCAGCACCTCTAGACCCAATATTTTCTGGATTTTTTATTTTTATACCATTAATTTCATCTACTATTTCAAAAAACCCAGATATTCGATGAGGAACTTTCACAATTACTTTCTTCATAATTACGAAATAATCTCACTAGAAACTTAATTTATCTTTCTGACTATATAATATTAAATAAAAAGAAATTTCTAATTTGATTATTATGAAAAATATCGTAATTAAAGTTGGTGGTTCCTTATTATTAACAAAGCAAAACAAAATCAACCATGCATTTATCTCTCAGTTTTGCAAAATTATTAAAGAAGGAGCAGATTATGATCAAATTATTATTATTTGTGGAGGAGGCTCATTAGCACGGGAATATATTACATTTCTCAGAGAGAGCGGAATAAATGAAGCATTATGTGATTCAATAGGTATTGAAGTGTCGCGTTTAAATTCAAAAATGATAATAGCTTGTTTAAAAGATAGAGCATACCCACTAGTTCCTAAAAATCTTGAGGATCTATCTTTAGCACTTCAATTCGGGAAGATAATTCTAATGGGAGGAATACAACCTGGGCAATCAACGACATCGGTTGCAATGGAAGTCGCAGAATATATTGATGCGCATAAAGTACTCATTCTCACGGATGTTCAAGGGATTTATGATAAAGACCCTGATAAAGACCCTAATGCAAAATTGATACAAAATTTAACTTATGATGAGTTGCATAAACTCCTCTTAAAAGCGCAGAGTTCAATTCAATCTGCAGCTGGAGAATATAGAATTTTCGATAGAGTTTCTCTGCAAATAATAAGAAGAAGTCAAATAAAAGTATTAATTACCTCTGGATATAATTTAGATGAATTTAGGAAATTTTGGGTTGAAAATAAAAAGATAAGCGGAACAACAATATCGATTTGAAATTATTATAATAAATTATATTAAACTTCACGCGTTTATTATCACATATTTAAAATCGTTCTTAATCATGTCTCAATCATCTTGGAAAGATCAAATTAAAAAGCAATGGGGCCCCCATAGTCATTGTCCAATTTGTGGAAAAGCAATGCCTTCCGACAAGCAATTTTGTAGTCAATCATGTCGAGATAATTATGTAATAAGTGAAAAGAAACAAAAAAAAAAGGGCCGATATCAGATGATTTTTTTATTTGGTATGATGGCAGTGATGTTTCTATTCTTATTCATTTTAGGGTAATTTCGAAGAGTTTCTCAACAAAAAAGTAGAAATGAATTTTTAATATGGAATTTTAATTTTTTTACTTTTTTAAAGAAAGAAGAAATGCAGAGAGGGAGATTTGAACTCCCGTAGGACCTATGCCAATGGATCTTGAGTCCATCACCGTTAGTCGTGTTTTCACATTGACCTGGCTTGGTTATCTCTGCATTAGACTAATATATTTTCATTCTGATTTAAATAAATCAATTAAAGCAAAGAATTAAAATTTTCCTTTCTAATATCTTTTAATTGTTGGGATTTATTTCCTTTAAAATATCGTTAAGGAATATTACTAACGCTTTAAAAAAGCTATCCTCACGCTTTTTAGTTTTTATAAAAGACAATAAGATTACTGATGTTTTAAGATATGAAGCCGCTCTCTCTACAATTATTTTACTTATCATATTGTCACCTAATCCAAATAACTCATAGGATGCCACAGATGATTTAATTCCTTCAATTGTGGGCGGATTTCCTAATAATACATTTCCAATACCCATCTCCTCATTATCAGAAATCATTATCAAATAACTTCTATGTAATTTAAAAATTTTACCATAAATCATTGAATCATCAATTAGCCTTTCTTTCTCTACTAATAACTTCAAATTGATCACACTTTTTTAAAATTAAACACTACGTTTAACGTTTTATTTTTAAACTAATACAAATATTATGTAATTATAACTAATATTTGAAAATTCCTCCAATACATTTACTTGTTACAACATCTCAGATATGAATGATAAAATACCTCATCGTAATGAAAAATATCAGAATAAATGCTATAATTGTGATACGATTATCGTAAATCCTGAGCAGAAATATTGCCCTAATTGCAAAATAAGATTAAATCCAAATGATTTGAAGTGGAAATACAGCTTCATGCTTTTCCTATGCTTTTTATGTTTAACACCTATAATTATTTCTATCTTTATTATATATTTATCTTCTTCAGAATAGGTTTTATTATAAATTATAAAAAAAATATCCGAATCATTTCATATCTTGTCTGAAATAACAACATCAGATATTCTTTGTCTTCGAATATCAAAATCAGAGTCTAAATAGAGCGTAATACAGTGAATATCTTTTCCTTTTGGATTTTTATGAACATAAGACACGGGTACTACAGGTATTTTTGAAGTAACTATATAATCTCTTGGTATTGGTACAGCTATAATCTCTTTACATCTTTCACAATTAACTAAAACTACTTTAGTAATTTTGTTTTCAAGGGTTTTAACGTCTCTCAAAATTTGAGCTGATAATCCTGGCGAGTTATGCGTTAGTTTAATTGTTTTTTTGGGAGGTTCGGGAATTTCTGGGATATTGAAATCATCATCTATTATTGGAGTTTTTTTTTCACTTTTATTTTCTTTAGCTAATCTTTGTTGTTTAGAAGAAGCTTGGATTGGGGGCTCACGTTCATTTTTTTTATCCAAAGACTCTCGGTTATTCTGAGATTTATTATTATTTTTATCCAGAAGAATCACAAAAAAATGAAAATTGTTAGTATATTATTATAATATCTTAAAATTATTTATTCATTAGCAATTAAAAACAAGATTTAGGAATTACACACCAAAAATTTGTCTTAATTCCGAATAAATTTTTGAGAGCTGCGCTATTATTTGAGTGTTATTTTGCTGAAGATAATAATTAATATACCCAGATAATCCTTCATTATCTTTAATCCAATCTAGAAATGATTGAATCTCCCCCTTAAGTTGAGGATCGATATTGGTGGCAGTTGATGCTACACCTCCCGTTGATTTTCCTAATTGAGCACTTTCATCTAAATAATTTCCCTTTGAACTTAACTCAGATATTGCCCTGGCAGTATCCATAGTTGCCCCCATAGGTTCCCCATCAGGTTCTAAATACACAATAATTTTATGTTCTTCGTCTTTTGAGCCGAGAATATGGCCTTCTCCTCTAATTGAAGTAGCAACTAATCTTTCAGTGGTGCACTGGAGAATTGAATATTTCACTCCGGAGATCATGATAAATTGAGCATTCATACTATTCCAACTAGAAACAACTTTGCCAACATCCGCACTGATATCCCAATTATCGGTGGAATATATTATATTACTTCCTTGCAATACCGCAGCAGCAATTATGCTAGGATCCTTTTGCATTAAATTATAAATGGCATTCTCGGGGGTTGATGGCATTCTATTATCCTCAATTTCTATTATTATATATCTTAAGGGACAATTAAATCATAATATTATAATGGTATAAATATAATTATAAAATTTTTATTAAAAATTTATGGTTACGAACTATTTTTATTTACTTTTTTAATATTTACTTGACCAAATTTAGGACTGTGAAAGGAATTATCCTCTTTTTGTTTGTTATTGTTTTTGTAATGTTCCTCGTCACTAAATTCAATTCTATCCTTTAAAAAATTCTTATGTTCGGGATCAGTTCTCTTTAGCATTATTAGATGGTCATCCAAGCTACTAGTATTATTAAATATTTTACCACAAATCGGGCAACTGATATTCGATTCCTCAAATAAGCGGTTCGGTGTTTTCACAATAACTTTGAATTTGTTCTTATTTGCTTTTGAGGTTAGATATTTCCGACAATAATGTTTTATTAATTTTCCATATGGAGGATATTCAAAAAATATCTTACTTCCATGGGTACATTCCCAATACAATACATCTGCTCCGCACGTTGGGCAAGTTGTCTTAAAAGAACGAAGATAACAATGTTTACCGTGGCTTTTATAAAAATGTCGCATTATATTATTAGAAAAATTAAACTTATTAAAATTTTTTGGTATAACTATATAATCTAAAAATTATAAATGCTTTTTTTATTAACTGGGAAACCTTCAAAACGCAAACATTTAAAAGCTCAAATTCAATTATAGAATGTAAGGATCAGATATATTTTAGGGTAGACGTATTTGGATCTTTCAATATCTCAGAATAATTTAAACTTATGTCCGGAATGTGGGAATACCAATTTAATTTCGGACGAAGCTCGGGGCGAGATAGTATGCAATGTATGCGGTTTAGTTCTAGGGCAAAGAATTATTGATTCTGGGCCTGAATGGAGAGCTTTCTCATCAGAAGAGGCTAATAAAAAGGTAAGGGTTGGAGCCCCAACAACTCTAACTCTTCACGATAAGGGGTTAAGCACAATGATAGGTTGGAAAAATAAGGATGCATTTGGAAAATCAATAAGCCCTAAAATGAAAGCAGAAGTCTATCGATTAAGAAAATGGCATGTAAGGACGAGAACAAATAAATCCATTGATAGAAATCTAGCTTATGCTATGAATGAATTGGATAGGTTTTCTTCACAATTAAATTTATCTAAGGATTTGAAAGAATCTGCGGCTCATATTTATCGGAAAATGGCTATTAAGAATTTAATTAGGGGAAGATCTATAGAAGCAATGTTGATAGCATCTATATATTTATCTTGTAGATTAAATAACATTCCTAAGACATTAGATGATTTCTTAGAATTTGCTATGGTTGATAAAAAAAAAATTGCTAGATGCTATCGATTAATAATAAATGAACTAAAAATTAATATTGGAGTCTCATCACCGATTAATTTTATTCCTCGTTTTTGTGCATCATTGAATCTTTCGGGAAGAACTCAAAATCGGGCTGCTGAGTTATTAAAGTTAGCCAAAAAATATCGTATCACAGCAGGTAAAGCTCCCACAGGTTTAGCTGGGGCTGCGTTATATGTTGCTGCTATACAAGAAGGTGAACGTAGAACGCAAAAAGAAATATCCTTAGCAGCAGGGGTTACTGAAGCAACTATTCGTAATAGGTACAAGGAATTAATTGATCATTTAAAATTTGAAGTAGATATCTATAAATAGTAAAAAATTATCGAACTTTTAATCTTTTGATTACATCAGGACGTTTCTTATATAAAATGCGAAAACCGCAATGAGAACATTTAATACCCGGGAGGGCATTCAACTCTTTTCTAGATACTTCTTTGCCACAATTTTTCCTAGCACAGACGTATTTCATGCTATCTAATAACGAAACATAATTAAAATATTTTATGGTATAATCTTAATACGAAAATCCTCTCAAATTCTAAAATTAAGATAAAAATTGAAGAAATTTTAAATATATAAGGATTTTTTCTTATCTTCAGCATCAATAAATTGAAAACTATCAAGATCTTTTTCTAGTTGCTCCCTTTTATTTTGCAGATTCTTTGTTATCGTATCTATATTTTCTAGTGAATATTTCTTCTTTATAGGTAATGTAAATGACTTTTTCAACATTTCAAGTAATGTTATTGATGCCCTCAAGTCAGTAATATCCTCATTGATCATTGCGACATTATCCGTTTCCGCTAATAATACTAATCCATCAATATTAAACCTAGCCTTCGCTAAAGTAGGAATTAATCCATTAGCACCTATAATTACTCCTTTTTGGATCTTTTCGCAATTATTTTTTGAACGAAAATCCTCCAATACTTGTCGGTTAGTTGAACTCACATAAATTTTTGGAATTTTAGAGTTTAGTTTTCGACTACTGACAGGATACGCTCCTAATGCTATAATTAAACTAATTCCATATTGATTAATAACCTCAGTGAGAAAATTAGAAATCTTATAAATACCTTTCGGAGTTAAACTCTGAGCATCGGCCGTTATTAATATTATATCTCGTAGATTATTTGGATCTTTCCAAAATAGCAGTTCTGCTTTAGGGGCAGAAAGAAGCGAATCATCTACTATTGCTCCTGCAGGATAATCGTCAAATATAAAATCCATAAAATTTTGGGCATTTAATTGACCGATTAAAGAATCAATTGCAAATTTACCTACATCAGCAATTCCCGGCATCCCTAAAATACAAATTGGATTTTTGAAATCATCTTTCATTAAATCCATGTGTTTAATAATTCTAATTCCCGTTTCTAACACAATCTAGACCTTTTAGTTATATAATAAAATCATTATTAAATGAGTCTTCTTTATATCTTTAAAAAGAATGTGTTATCCTAATAGACACATGATTTATCGTTAAAGTAATATATTAATAACATCACTAAGTATTTTGCCTAAATTGGTATATTATTTTTTAAATAGAAACAATGTATAGATTAAAATATGAATGTTTGAAATGTGGCATTTGTTGTTCAATACCTCAAAATCTCAAAGATGATTATATTAAACGAATTCCACTTTATCCTGAAGAGGTAGATCGATTAATTGAGATCGCAAAATATAGGAATCTCCCCTTCAAAGTTAAAGAAGATCTTGTATTTCCTGATATAAAGAATAAAAAAATATTAGTTTTAACTTATCGGTTTATTTTGAGACCTCAGGGAAGATGTGTTTTTTATGATGTAAACAAAGGATGTATTATCCATGAAGAGAAACCGTACGCATGCCAAGCATATCCATTAGCAATAAGAAGAATAGATTCTTTTAATATAGAGATAACAATAGATCCCTTATGCAATTTCGTTAGTGAAAATTATGCAAGTTTAAAAGATATAAGTATAGATAGAATTAAAGATATATTTGTTGATGAATATCCAAAAGCTGAAAAATTTTATGAAAAGAATAAACGACTTCAATTGAAAATTAGAAGATTAGAAGAGGAGAACAAAATTCAAATTTCTCGTCAAATAACCTTAAAACAATTTAATTATGCTTTAAATAACTGGGATCGAAAAGAAATAAGGGTAAAATGATTTAAAATGGCTCAAAAAAAATTTATTTCACTGATTTCAGGAGGGTTTGACAGTCCATTAGCCACAGCTTTAATGATCAAACGAGATTTTATTCCCATCTTTATATCCTTTCTTACTTCTGATGACAAGATTCATTCTATGAAAAATAAGGTTATTACTATAATTAAAGAATTAAAATTTTTGGCGAATTACCCATTTAAAGTCTATATTATAGATTTTGATGGTACTTTAAATGTTTTAAAGAATAATTATGAACGTAAACTTACGTGTATTTTATGTAAACGTTTCATGCTCAGAATCGCTAGAATTATCGGTGTTAAAGAAAATACAAATATCATAGTGACCGGTGATATATTAGGAGAACAAGCTAGTCAGACATTAGATAATTTATATAGTTATAATGATATGGCCAAAGATTTCGTGATATTGCGTCCTCTCATTGCTTATGATAAAAACGAGGTAATTGAATTAATTAGAGAATTAGAATTATATGATATTGTCTCAAAACCGTCTGCTGCTTGCCTTTTTAATCCCCAATATCCAGAGACCCACGCCAAGCTTAAGGAAATTAAAAAATCTGAAAATCAGATTAATATCAATAATTTAATAGAAAATGCTCTTAGAAATGTTGAGATCCTAAATTTATGATTTAGGATTAGAAAAAGTATCTAACTCATCTTTAAATAAGTTTCTGAACTCATCATAAGAAAGATCTTTCTCATCGTAGTTATTTAAAACTTCGCAAATTATTTGTGCTAAGATATGCTTACAGAAATCTCTTTTTCTTTCGATAACAACGTTTAGATAGAAGTCTTGGCAGCTGCAGAAGATTTTAGGATAAATTATATGCTCTGAATTATCCCCCATTGCGGTCCAGATAACTCTCTTATCTATATGATATTTAGTAATTCCTCGCTTAATAGTTTCTAAAATTCTTTCTGCATTTTCAGAGAATATAGAATTTAAATAATTTAAAATCTCATCATCAATTTTGGATTTTTCTTTTACGATAGAGATTAGGTTTAATAATAAATCTTTTGACATCTAAATTCATTTAATTTAATATACTATCATATATTAATAAAAAGGATCCGAGATTGAAAAGTATTTTATTTTTTCCTACAAGATATTTTCCAGCTATCTCAGGGGCTGAGTTGTATATTCAGAGGTTAGCAGAGATTTTTAAATCGCGATATACCTTCCAAGTCAAAATTCTGACCTCAAACGCCGTTGATTTCAGTGCTTTACGATATCCTAAGGGGAGAACCATAGAAAATTCTAATAAATACTTTAGTTCAGTCAATAACTTAGAAATCTCTCGTCTTCCAATAAATTATGATTTAACATTAGAACAAAAACTAAAAAAAGTACAAGAAATTGGAGAATTCAAACTTTTAGGAATATCTACTAGTACTCTAAAAAAATTTCTGAGAAATGGACCATATTTGGATGAAATTGACGATTCATTTACTAGTAAGTGTTGTAATCATTATGATATCATCCATACTACCTTTTATCCATACTATAATCTTATTTTATCATTAATAATAGCAAAGCGCTTAAACATACCAGCAATTTGTACCCCTTTCTTTCACTTTTCAAATCCTAGATATTTAGATCCCGAGATGCTCGCAATTCTAAAAAATTTCGACCTATTGATCGCTTGTACTGCGCTAGAAAAAAAGAAGTTGCAGAGTTTGCTTGATATCTCTTATGATAAAATTCGGGTTATACCAATGGGAGTAGATTTTGCTGCTTTTAATAATATGGAAAAAAAAAAGCTCCAATTTAACTTTAAAAATCACTATTTTCAAAAAAAAGAAAGGAAATCTAAAATGGTACTATTCTGTGGATATAAAAATTACGAAAAGGGCGCGATTTCTATATTAAAAACCATCCCAAAGATAATTAATAGGTTTAAAAAAGTATACTTTGTTTTTATTGGACCATCAACAATAGCTTTCAATCGAGAATTATCAAAAATACGTAAAATGAAAAATGTCCGAATTATTAATTTATCTCCCGATAATTTAACTGGTTATTTAGATCAGAAAAAGATATCTGCTTTCAGAAACTGTGAGATTTTCTTAATGCCCAGCAGAAGTGATGCCTTTGGAATCGCATTCCTGGAAGCATGGGCAGCGGGTAAACCGGTTATAGGAGCTCGTATTGGAGCCACACCTGAGGTAATAAGAGAAAAAGTAGATGGATTACTTGTAAAATTCAATGATACTAACGAAATTTGTAACGCTGTAGTTAGTCTATTAAAGAATAAAAGATTAAGAAACAAACTCGGAGCAGCAGGGAAAGAGAGAGTATCACAGAATTATACTTGGGAGAAAATTGTAGAACGAACTTACGAAGTTTATTCTGAATTAGAAAAGAGGTGAATGAAAATGAAACACATTTCTGGAAATCGATATTTAAGAAAACAAGGAAATATATTATATCTCGATAATATTGAAGTAGAAAAAATTTTGAAATCGAGTAAGACTCCACTACTTGTTTTTCTTGAAGCAAGGATTAGGGATAATATTAGAACTTTTAAAAGTGTTGCTGAGAGAATCTTTAAGAGTCCCTCGGTATTTTATTCCTTTAAAGCAAATTATTTAAATGATATATGTAAAATAATTAAATCTGAAGGGATTGGGGCCGAATTAGTAAGTTTACCCGAGTTACACTTGGCTCTAAGTTTAGGATTTCCAACAAATAAAATTATCGCTGGTGGTCCTTACTTAGATAATAAATTCATCGAACAGTGCATTATTAATAATATTGAAGAAATTGTTGTGCATACCATAAAGGACATCGAGAGGATAAATGAGATTGCCAAGAACCATAATAAAATCCAAAATTTATGTTTAAGAATTAACTCACAAAAATATGATACTAAACTTGGTACAAAGTTATTAGTCCAAGAATTAAAGCAAATTAAACTATATCAGAGAAAATGTACTAACATCCAATTTAGAACTATTTTATCCCATTATTCAACTCAGATGAATAATGTTAATCAATTTTCTAAAAATGCAGAGATACTAATAGATGCTTTCAATAAATTATACAATTATGATGTTGAGATTAAAAACATAAATTTTGGGGGCGGATTTCCAGAAGCGGCTATCATGCCTAAATCGCAATTAGAATTAGTTTTCTCTAGATTACATAAAATCCTTAATGATGAAGGAATAGAATATGAGAAGATTTATTTCGAGCCAGGAAGATTCTTAGTAGGTGATGCAGGAATTTTTATCACAGAAATCGTAAATAAAACAGAAGATAGATGGATCTTTTTAAACGTAGGAAATAATATCTGTCCAAAATTTTCTCGAAGTTCTTTTAGATTTTATAATGCTTCCAAAATAGATCATCCTCATAAATATAAAACTTCAATCGCAGGTATCATTCCAACAGATCAAGATGTGCTTGCAAAAAATTATTTTTTTAATAATGATATTGAAATCGGAGATAAAGTATTAATCACAAATGTTGGCGCCTACACTCTAACATTTTCTAATCGTTTTCCTTATGAATTACCTTCTATTTTATTAGTTAATGGACTAAAAATAAGTAAAATATTTGACCCAAAAAGGGATCATGACTTTTCTTTGAAACCATTCCCTTCTTAGTCTAATAAAAAGAATGATATTACGTGAATATTATATTAATTCTAATTTTTCACAAATATTATTACAATAATATTATAACACAAAATTTAGATTCATATGGAATCTTTAATTAAAAATGCTCGAAGAAGGGAAGTAATTAGGCCTCCTCGTGAAAATTTAGGGTATGCCAATATTAAAATTGTTGGATGTGGAGGTGCAGGTAACAATACAGTTGATCGACTGATGAAGATCGGTATTAAAGGGGCCAAATGCGTCGCAATAAATACTGATTGCCAACACCTGGATATGGTTGAGGCGCATATTAAACTTCTTATTGGTAAAAATCTTACAAGAGGTCTTGGTGCGGGAGGTAATCCGGATATTGGAAGAGCTGCAGCTGAGGAATCAAGGGAAGATTTAACCAAAGTATTAAGAGAATCAAATCTAGTTTTTATCACTTGTGGTGAAGGAGGGGGAACTGGAACTGGAAGCGCCCCCATTGTAGCAGAAATAGCCAAACTTGAAGGCGCAATCGTAGTGGGCGTTGTAACCCTCCCTTTTGATACTGAAATTGGGAGGATTGATAAAGCGCAGAATGGTTTAAATGAATTAAAGAAATATGCTGATACTTTAGTTGTAATAGATAATAACCGACTTCTGGAAATTGCTCCTGATTTACCGATTATTGAAGCGTTTAGTGTCGCTGATGAAGTATTGGCAACTATGGTGAAAGGAATTACTGAAACAATTTCCTTACCTTCGCTAATCAACTTAGACTTTGCTGATGTCAGAACAATACTAAGCACCGGAGGAGTCGCTATTGTTGGTGTGGGAGAATCTGGAGATAAGCAAAACCGTGTGGACGATGCTATTAGTGATGCTCTTAGTTCTCCATTATTGGATGTAAGTATAGATGGCGCAAAAGGAGCTTTAATACATATATGTGGAGGAAATGACATGACCCTTGCTGAGGCAAATTCTGTTGCGAAAAAAATATCAGAAAAGATGGATGTACGCGATTCTATGGTTATATGGGGTGCTAGAGTAAATGATGAATACGATGGTTATCTAAGAGTTATGCTCTTAATCACAGGAATAAAATCTCCTCAAATCTTCGGAAAAAATGTATCGGAATTTACTACCATTCCTAAAAAACCAACATCAAAACAAAAAGTTAGTTTATCCGATGATATTTTTAATATTGGCGAATTAGCCTTTGATTGATTTTTTTAATTCTCCTTTTTAAACCTCCTCATATAATAATATTGATGGAAAATAAGTATTCTGAAACTACCCAAGAGCAAATTGATACTCTTAATCAGTATCTTGATCATTGGAATACGCTTTTCTTAAAAGAAATCAAATATTATGATGAGGGCTGGTCGATCAATTTACGTGAAAAAAGCTTATATCCAAGATATATCGTTATATTCAAAGCCTATGATCAAAATTCCTTTTCAATCAAGAGCTTTGAAATCCATTGCAACCAGATAGGAAAAGAACATTTTCATGCCTTATATTTCATTGATAATCTCATCTCAATGGATGATGTATTAAGCGAAATTAAAAACATTATTTACGGAAAAGATATAATAAATGCTGCTGAAAGTGAATATTTTAAAATTTAGGTTTATATAATTCTCTAAACTCTTCTTTTTTCTTCTCATTATATTTATTTTCCAAAAATTTCAACACTGTGTGGTGAGGCATTCCACTCAATAACATATTTACGGCTCTACGGGCAATCTGTAAATTATCATATTCTGCAATAATTGCAATTGTTTTGCCAAATACTGAAAGAAAGCATTCACTATATCTTTCTATAGCTTTTCTCATTTCCCCATTTCTGCCTATAACCCTTCCCTTTATTCTCTTAACCTTTTTTTCTGAGCGTCCTAGAATAGTGTATAGATTAAATACTTCTAAGTCGAAAGTTTCGTTCAAAAGACTCATTGCCTTTTTAGGATTAAATCCTCTATTGATTGCGGTGACGATCTTTTTTGCTGTAAAAATATTTAATGGATTATAGTTTTGGCTACTTAGAACAGGTTTAATTTCACAGTTTCCGCTCTTGCTATCAATAATTAATTCTACTCCTAAAGCATCTTCTATATTCTTTTTAGTCTCTCCATTCCTCCCAATTAAAACCGCGATTCTTTTTTTACCAACTTTCATGATTAAACTTACTTAATTATACTTCCTTATTAATTACTTCATAATAAAACTTCTCTAATTCTGTAAAAGTTATCCCTAATTTATTAAAATAATTTATAATATTTTGTATATCTCTAACTAAAAAATCTTCTGCTTTAGGATGTTGGACATCTACAGCCTGAGAGATATCGATGAATATTGCTTTATCATTATGATATAGTATATTGAATTCTGAAAGATCTCCATGGACTAGATTAGCTTTCTGATAAAGTTTTTTTATAAATACCATAACATCTTGAAAGAGCTCATCGATATTTTTTGGATTCTTAACATCTTTCAATATTGGTGCCGGAGTTTTCCCAGAACCTATATATTGCATAATTAGAATATTATTTTTTATATGTATTGGTTTAGGGACATTTAAACCCACTTTATATGCTCGTTTTAAATTCTTGTACTCTTTACTTGCCCATAAAAAGATAAGTTTTGCGACATTTTTTGGAATTTTTTTAAATCTGCGATCTCCAATAATATATTTCATCATCCATTTTGAAGTATTTCGATCTATCTTGTAAATTTTTACTGCTACTTCATTACCCTTTCGATCATATGCAAGATATACATTAGCTTCTTTTCCAGCAGAAATTAAACCTTCAATTTTGTCCAGAGGTCCATTTATTATTAATTTATTCAATTGAAAAACCGTTCTTTCATCAAATACAGATTCTACTGCGGCTCTTTTTTTCGAGAAATTCTCTTTTTTAATTCTTCTCCTATCAATGGTGTTTTTTTCTAAATCATCAGTAATAATACTTGACTCTAAATAATCTTCATCATTATCTTCTTTATTTATATCATCTTCTTGTTCTTTCAACAATAATCATCTCAAATCTATAATTTTAAGATTAATCACTCATTAAAGAAAAAGTCAAAATCCTTAACAAGCTTATCATTATTTTTATTTTTCAGTATCACTTTATTTTTTAATATTTGCTCTACCATAAATTTTTGAGTATCAATTTCAATAATATCGTTTTTTTCAACTGGCAAAAATTTTATTAATGTCTTTAACCGGTAAATTCCTCTACCTCGTTGAGTATCTCTTCCTACTAATTTTTTTGATCTTTTTAGCAGAAAATGATACCGGTTTTTAAGATAGGATATAATATGATTCATTAATTCATTAGTACTAAGATATATATCTAATCCGTGCTTTTGGTCCACAGTTTTGGAGATATATTGTCTATCATCTTCTGTAAATTTTTTGTTTACGAAGTTGGTAATCTGATCAAAAACGCCATTAAGCATTTCAAAATAATTAGAGTTCTTCACTCTTAACTGGAGGATGGAAGTAAAATAGGTTCCACTTCTTAAATTTAGGCAATTACTGCATAATTCATAAATAACATTTACTTTCATGAGGTGTTCCTTAATAATCGATGGATCCTCATTTAAAAAACCTTCTATTTTTAATTCTAATGAGGTTATTAGATCTTTTGAGGAAAATTCTAAACTATTCATATCAATATCGATTGAAAATGTTATGAATTCATTTTTTTCAAACGATTTCAATAATGTATTATACACCGCCTCTTTTATTACTAATAGAAAATCTTCCTCATTGGGTTTAATCCACTCCTCCTTTTTTGAATATCTATAACAATCCAGGCAGATCTTTAATTTAACTGTAGTGGGTAGTTCGAATAAAGGATTCTCTTTAATATAACAACTAGTGCACATTCCAAAATGAGGAGATTTTTCATCTAAAATTTTTCCACAAATCGCACAAAATCTCTGGGGCATTAAAACATCATCTTTAAAGCCATTGGAATACCATTAATACAGCGAGTTCCCTCTTTTGGAAGAATTTGTTTCTCGATTACCCTTTTTACAATATTTTCTCCCACAACATTGAAATATGGAGCAGTTTTTAAAATTTCTATAGCTTCCTCAATGCTTATTAAATCTCCTCCAAAAAACTGGTCAGAAATTTCAATTTTTAAATTTCCTTCGCAAAAAATTTGATTTAATAATGACTCGTCGCAACATGCGACAGTCTCAATGCCATTTCTTCGGTGTATTTTCAAGTATACTTTAATCATTCTTGTGCGTACTACTTTTCTTTAATTTCTTCTCTAGCGCCACATGCAGTACATTTAAGGAAATATTTTTTACCTTCACGCTGAATTTCAGTATCAGGCTTATTACATATATCACATAAAACATATTGTTTTGCATATTGCTCAATTAGTCTGTTAAGTACTTTTTCCTTGTAAATCCCTTTTAAAAACAATTGTTGACCTCGTATTTCTCCCATAGTCCCTGCTTTTCTAAGAAAGATACCAATAAAATGTCTTCGGTCTCTATTTAATGTGTTGATAATTTTGTTAAAATTGGTAATATATGTATTCTTTGATTCGATTCTAATTTCTACTTTTGGTATTTCGAATCTGGAGAGTCTTTTTACATTATCTGGAATCTTCTCATAAGCATCATCTAAAATCTTCTCATAATCACGTAAATTCATTTCTTATCTTTTTTTCCTATTATTCCTATAATTGAAATATATCATTCATTCAAAAATAATTTTATCATTTCTGCATAAAATAATAGAAATTAAATGAAAATTAAAAACACTGATATACATCCTCTTCCGAAGGATAAATTCTTAAATCTATTTCTAAATCCCGAATAATTTTTCTCAATTCCTCATCATTAATTTTTAACTTTAATAATAATTCATTAAAACTTATCCCATTAGCCCCTTCAGAATATTGTTCAATGATTTCAAAAATTTGCTCTTTTAACTCCGATTTGTCATTCGCTTTCGTTTTTTTAATAGGTTTGGTTTTCTTTTTTAATTGAATCTTTCCTATAATATCAGCATCTCTTAATAGTTTATAATCAGGATTCTCAATTTTTCTCATAATTTCTGTTGGGGATATAACAAAAGAACCCTCATTACGTGTTGTAACGATTCCTACAATATCTACAAGATCTCCTATTGAAGCGTTCTTAAATTGTTCACTTTCCGAATTTTTTACAAGAGCAACAATAAGACCCGTTCCATCGTCAAGGGTAAATTTCAATCCAACCTTATTTTGATCTTCATCAAAGGAATCAGTAAAAATATACTCTTCTTTTTTTAATATAGTAGCAAGTATTCTTAATCTTTTCAATTTTCCAAAAGAAGTGTCAATAATTCGCTCTTCTGGAATATATCTTCCCTCTAAAACATGGCATATCCAACAACGAATGGCGGGGTATCTCTTAAATCCCTGAGAATTAGACATTTTAATCTCTCAACAAAAATATGAATTATGAAATAATATCCCGATTCATATTTAGGATTTATTATTAAATTAAAAATATGGTCCACTTTTTATTTCTATTTAGATAGACAGAAATACATAAAGAAATTAGTCAGTTTTTTTGTTGTATAATCTGAAAGATATAAGCAAATAAGAATAATGGAGATTAACCTCAATAAATTATGAATTTTACCAATATAGATTAAAGAAAAGTTGGTAGCGGGGGTTCGATTTTCAGTTAGTTGGAGATCAACATTGTGCAACCTTTGAACGAACGATCTCAGGGTTTCTTAAAGAGGGCTATTTTCCTCAATTATGAGCCCTGCGGCATAAACCAGGCTAGCCCACCCCGCTAATTTTGTATCTGATGCGTATTAACTTATATATGAATAATTATCTTGTATTTTAATTTTTTACCTTTCCGATCATTTAGTGGTATTTTTTAATATAAACTTAGATGTAATTAAAATATTTAGAATACAATTGTTTCGAAGTCCATGTCAGATGCTCACATCATTAGCTTTTTTGGTCAAAATACAGGAATAATCATAAAAAGCACCTCTAAATCCAAATCTTATATCTTTATTCAATGTATTAAAAAAAATCCTAAAGGTAAATGGGAAAAACCTACTGCGAATGAAGGAAGAACTCTAAGATTCACATTAGAAGAAATGGTAATGATTTTTCAGGTTTTATCCCGACAGGCATTGAATTGGAATAGTTTTCATATTTATAAAGATAAGAAAACTTCATTTTCTTTCAGTTGGGAAGATGAAGAGACACACGTATTATGGATAAATATCGCAGACTATTCTAAGGTATTAAATTTTGCTCAAGTAGAAATACTTCGTTTACTATTGAGACATTTAATAGAGGAGAAAGTCATTTTTTCTACAAGTTATACTAAAAAGAACTGCAAGCAACAAGTAAAAGAAAATGAATTTGAGACCGATAAATTTCAAGAGAATGATAAGATGTTCTATGAAGAAAATAATAATTTGCTAAAAAGTATAAGTAGAATTAAAGCCATTTTAACAAATGAAACAGAAAAAGCTATTCTCTTAAAAATCAGTGCTAATGAAACCTTTTGGATTCCAAAATCATCAGTACATAATCAATATCTTCCAAGAAAGAATTTTAATCAATACTTTTTGATCGATAATTGGGTTCTTGAAAAAAATAAAATCCCTCCTAATCCCCATTAATTACTTTTTTTAAAAACAAATAACCTTAATTTTGATAATATTTTCATTATACTATATTTTAAATAAGAATTTTATAAAAGAATGAATTTCATCACCCCAATCATTGAATTTTTAGTGAATCCTTGGTTTATATTATCTGCTCTATTTTGGATATTAGTTGCTATAGCAGTGTATCTATTAAGAAATAAAAAAGGGGCATACACTCTATTTTTCCCCTTATTAGCAATGTTTAAAACAAAAAAATTGAATAAGATTATTAATAAAATCGCAAGTAAAAACCCGAAAGCTTGGAGGATTTTTTGGAATATTGGAATCTTTATATCTTTTGGATTTACAATCTATGCTTTTTACTTTTTCTTCTCTAACTTTTTAAACCTCATTTTTGCCCCTAGCATTGAGCAAGCTATCGTTCCACTCATCCCAGGGGTCACAATTGATTTGCCTATTTTCTTTTATATGTTATTACCATTGCTATTTATAATTACCACTCACGAATTTGCTCATGGGATCTCCGCAAGTATCGATGGAGTAGAGATTAAATCTACAGGAGTTCTTGGTGCGGGATTGTTTTATCTTGTTGGTTTTGGAGCTTTCGTAGAAGTAGACGAATGGGAATTAAATTCTTCAAAATTTCATAGATATACTAGATTTAGAATATCTGCTGCGGGAACTTATGTGAATGCTATAACCGCAGGTATCGCTTTCTTATTATTGATTGGATTCCCCTTAATGATATCACCTCTATTCAAACAAGTAACACAAATTTATAATGTTTTACCCACTGACGAGGGTGGTTTTAATTATGGAACTCTTGAAAGTGGAGATGCGATAGATGCAATTAAAAAGGACGGAGAAACAGCGGATCAATATGTATACCTTGATGAACTTCAAGGAGTTACACTTAGCACGATATTGGACAATATGACAAGAATAAAATGTTCCGTAGGTGATAATTTAACATTTAAAGTGTATAATCCATTCTCAAATCTGAATTTAGAAAAAAATGTATTATTAGGTCCCAAATATGAAATAGGGATTGATTATGAATATGTAAACAATAATCAAATAAGGATTACTTATAATTACACAAGTGAAGAAAATACAAATATTATTATAAACCAAATTAATGGTACAGCAATAAATAGAACAGATGGTAATACCCTAGAGAAATTTTTGACAAACTTTAATTTACTTTATTTAAATCTAACTTCTGACCTTGGCACGAATTATATTTTGGATGTTGAAGTGACAGGTGTATTTATAGGAGTTCAAAGCGTACTATTTTGGATGCATAAAAATGATTTTGCTAGAATTCTTACGGCTAATTTCCCCGATTTTCTGCAAATTGAATTTGTATGGCTCTTTATTATATCATTTAGTATTACAATTTTTAATATGATGCCAGTTCCTGGATTTGATGGTGATAGAATTGTAAAAGAGATTATAAAGTGGATATTTGGAGAGAAATACGGTAAAACTAAAAAGAAGAAAACGGAAAAGTTTATTTATAGAGGTGATGATACAGATTGTCACTTACGAGAATACCATGTAGAAGATATTGAATCGATTAAAATACATCTGAAAGGAAAACAATATAATAACGAAAGAAATGAGATTATGCTAGGGGAGAATAATTACAAGTTGATTGATTCAACTGGAAGCGGTCATTTTGACACGGTTTCCATTATTTTACCTAAAGACACTAATATTGAAGATAACACAACCTTTGAAATTACTTATGAATACTTATATGATGAAAACAATCGAAAGAAAAAACCTATATTGAATTTCATACGAATTCTATCTGTGGTTATTATAGCTGGGAATTTTATTTTATCCTTTGTTAAATTTGGATTTAACTTCTTTTGGCTTTAAGATATCGAAGTGATAAAAATATCATCTCTAATTGATAATAAATGTGGATTATGCGGGAATAGTGCAAATTTATACAGAGACCATTCTGGTCAATTTATGTGTAATAATTGTTTTATAAAAAGTATCGAAAAAATCGTCAATAAAACCATCTCTAAATATAATATGCTTACTCCTAACGATTCAATCATTGTTGCTTTTTCAGGAGGAAAAGATTCTGCTGCCTTATTATATAATTTAATCCGAATCCAACAAGATACTCATAATTCAAAAGACCTTATAGCCCTTACGATTGATGAAGGAATCAAAGGATATCGAGATGAAGCTATTAGCGTAGCTAAAGAATTTTGTAAAAAATTAAATATTGAACATCATATTGTCTCTTTTAAGGAGCAGTTTGGCTTTTCTTTAAATGAGATAGTTAATCATAAGGTTAAAGATAACGATTATTTATATGCATGTAATTATTGTGCGACAATTCGACGGAGATTACTTAATGATTATGCGAAACACCTTGGAGGCTCTAAACTAGCACTGGGGCATAATCTTACTGATTTTGCAGAAACATTT
>SDNW01000025.1 GCA_004524725.1 Promethearchaeota archaeon | reverse complement strand
TTCTAAAGCAGATATGTCGCTCTGGAGTCAATTCATTACAGTTCGAGCTGATGAAAGTATTATCCTTCCAATAAAAGTAATATTAAGAGAGAGAGATCCTTTACAAAAAGACAAGACAATTGCCAAGCAGGTATTTGAGATAAGATTACCTCAGAAAACAGAATACGTAGTTCTTCAAGATGATGACGAAGATACAAAGGCCAAGCTCCGCATTCAATCAACTAGAACCCGATATTAAAAATCTTTTTTACAATTTTTATTTTTTTATTTAACTCATTATTTTATCTAACAAAGTTACATTATCTAGCTATTTATGCATAGATAGATGATTAACTTACTCTTCTTCTCTAGATGCTAAATCTTTCGCAAGCTCAACGCCTAAATTAAAAAAGTTTTTCATGGAGTTATAGAATATATCTCCAATGAGTTCTCCATCTTCTTCATCAGATTCGAACTCATTTATTAACTCTTCTTTCCGTTGTTCTAACTCTAAATTTAGTTCTATTTCATTTTCCATTTTTATCTACCTCTTTTTATTCTTCCATGGGTTGGACTCTAAGAGACTCAATAATATTAATGATATCTTCTGCTAGTTCATATCTTTGATCTCGATATTTTTCCCGATTTAATCGTTTTTCTACAGGTAAAGGATTTCCTACTTTAACTCTAATTCCTTGAGTATCAATTAAATTGAAAATCTTAGTCTTTTCGGTGTAAATTGCTAATGGAATTATCGGTGCATTCCCAGCAACCGCAAATTTAATTATTCCTGCCATGGCTTTTATTTGAATATCTCTTTCCAATTTAGATTCTGGAGTCATCGCAACAAGATCACCCGCTTCGTTTAAATAATGGAATACTCTATCGATTGGTTCAGTATCATCCTTGTCTAAGGTGCTTCGAAACATGCCTAAGGACTTAAGAATAGGTCCGTACATTTGATTCTTCATTAGTTTGTGATGAACCATGAAATGAATTCTTCTCCCAGAAACCTGGCTAATGATAAGCATATCTCTTAACGCATTATCACTTATTGTCGTCAATATCGCTTTGCCCATTAATGGAACATTCTCTTTCCCTTCAATCTTAAAATCAGCTAAAGACCAGAGCCCTAATGCTCCAATTCCCTTTACTGCTCCGTATAATACATCTTTCATTAAATCTTTACTAACTAATTTCTCTTTTCCTTTTGTTTCTTTCTCATCTATAGTATTTTCTACCATTTTTATTACCTTTTTATAATTTATCTATAAATTCATTTACTTCCTCCATTCGTTTCTCATAGTATTCCTTTAAATCATTTTCAGAAACGAAGGTGGGAATTACTTTTTCGGTGTATAGATCGAAAATCGTCGACAATTTGGTTTTATGTTTAATCATGTCGAAGAATTCCTCTCCCATTTCTCTCAATTGTTTAATAAATTCTGCCATCTCACATACACCTTTATTTAATTTTTAAGTCAATTGATCCCACTTTCCACACCTTGAACCCCAACGTGCGATGATTTTATTATCTTGTTCGGGCATTTTTACTTGTACTATCTCACAATTATTGGGACAGTCACCACAGTGGAAAGTAGTTGTTTTAAATTCGATATCCGAAACTTCTAAGCCCCGAAATAGCGTTTCTCTTCCATGTTCAACATAATAATCTCGGACTAATATTGCCATTCCTAGAGCGCCCATTAATACATTATATTTTGGTACGATCACTTTGCATCCTAAATGGCGCTCGAATGCTTGTATAATTCCTTTATTATATGAAACGCCGCCTTGAAATACTACTGGTTCGTCTAATTCTTTACCTTTTCCTACGTTGTTCATGTAATTTCTTACTAACGAATCACATAAACCTGCAATGATATCCTCTTTCGAATATCCCGCATTTTGTTTATGAATCATGTCTGATTCCGCAAAGACGGTACATCTTCCCGCAATACTAACAGGATTTTTAGATCGAACTGCATAGTCACCAAAATCTTCAATTGGGATACCTAATCGTGCCGCTTGGTGATCAAGAAAAGATCCCGTGCCTGCTGCGCATACGGAATTCATTGCAAAATCAACTATTATATCATCCCGAAGGATAATAATCTTTGAATCTTGACCTCCAATTTCCAAAATTGTTCTTACATCCGGATACATCGATTGAGTTGCAACTGCATGAGCTATGATCTCAGTTTTTGCTAAATCTCCCCCAACTACTGCTTTCGTTAAATAACGTGCTGAACCTGTAGTTCCGCAACATTTAATTGCGTAATTGAGTAAATCAGGCTCAGCTCGTATCTTGTCTCGTAATTCTGCCATTCCTGCTTTCGCAGAATCGATAGGAGAACCACGATTTCGCAAAAAGACACTAGTTAGCACTTCTCCATTCGTATCCATAAGCACAAATTTACACGATACAGAACCAATGTCAATACCTAAGAAAGCATCTTTCTTTCCATCTTCGGATTTTAGTTTATCGGATACTTCCACCATTTGCTTATCACTCCGCTTGGATTAATTGAGCTATTTCATTATAAAATTCTCCACCATATTGTGGATATATTTTCTTTTGACCGTTTGCCATAAATTCTGGTGTGCTTTTAATTTCTCGTTCACGCCTAGCTTCCATTAGATCATAAAATGCCTCCAATCGTGTTCGAAATCCCTCTTGACCACTCTGCTCGTCAAAAGAGAAATATATTATCGGGAGATCATAAATTTTTTTAAGCTTATTGGTTATTATTGTTCGGGCAGTAACCTCAGGCATACAAGTAAAAGGATAAGAGTGTATAAAACCATCGAATCCTGCTTTTGCCTTATCAATGTATTCGCCGAGCACCCATACACATTCTCCGCCAATATCCATTGGAACATAAGGTTTAGCCAAATGTTCAAGCCATTTTCGATGGTAATTCAAATGAAATTTATGGACAACCCAATCATATAAACTCAAACTTTGGTGGACTTCGACTCCCATTTCGCCTAATTTTCGCCGTAAATCAAGATTTACATAAGGTTCCAAACTAATATGTATCTCTCCCGAAAGACCAACTCTTAATGGAGTTTTAGATTTATCTATATCAATAGAATTGAAGTCATTTTTAATCACTTTCTTAAAATTGCGCAATTCGACTAAAGTGTTAGCTTTATCTAATTTTTCTAATAATTCATTAACTACCCGAGTCGTGTCGCCTAGATTGTGCTCATACGCACGAAATAGCCCTTCTGCAGTTTGAATATCATTCAAAAGTTTTGCTTTTTTCAAGAAATAAATGACAGCCTTTATATATTTCGAATAGATAAATAAATCTTTTCGACCGCTTACTTCTTGTAGGGTCTTAACCCAGTGAAATTCCAGAAGATCTGCTTGATCTAATGGAATTACGCGAATATCTTTATAACCCATATCTCGTAAAATGCGTTCTTGAACACTTGCATAAAAACCAAAACGACATGGTCCGCAATCAATTGCCATTACAAGAGTATCCGCGCCCTTTTCAATTGCATTGACAAAATCGCCAAGAGTAGCCTTAAATGGAAAGCATACGAATTCGGGACTATATTTTACCCCGATTTTAATTGCTTCTCGATTTGTGGGATCAGGAACGACTACATCTAAATCTAGTGCTGTAAACAATGTTTTAAAGGCAACCCAGTTAGGTCCCATATTTGGGAAGGAAATCAGCATTATCTATTCGTTTTTTGCGAGTGTTTTGCTTTTTACTTAACTATGTATTTTAATAAAAACAGTCTTATATAAAAAATTACCCATTAACTTCAGAATCTCAAAAGTATGATAGTTTCTATTAAAATCTTATAATTTTTTTATTAAATTTGAGATTAAATCCAAGTTTCTTGAGGAAAACGTTTAAGTTCCTTCATAGAACTTAATTTTCGATTTCCATCTCGGCTCTAGTCCTAGCCTCTTCCTCTTTCTACGTACCATCTCAACAAAACTCTCAATTCGAGTCATCATTCCTGCCTCACCAGAATGTTCGTCCATAATAATTTCAAGAAATGGTAATCCAACCACTTTCATATCGCGCATTATTAGTTCTGAGATAAGACTGTCAGGACCGCAAGCAAAACTAATCAGAAAGATAACCCCATCAATCTCGGCTCGGCCTTTCGTGAGGAAAAAACGTATCGCCTGCATAATTTCTTCCTCATGCTGCCAATAATTCCTAAGAACGCCTCCTCTAGGATTAACAATAACCGGTTTTTTAAACAAATATTCCGGGAGATTTTCAATAGTAAGGACTTCTACTCCTTGCTCATGAAGTTTCTTGATAAAATCTAAATTAATAAAGGTATCAAATATATTATATGCGTGACCAAGTAATAAAAAGCGGAGATCTCCTTTCATTTCCTTTTTTGGTAACTTAAAAGGTAAGTTGCGGTGGACTAAACGCAAAGCATGATTCACAGATCCTCCATCGCGTAAAAAATTATGGTATTCATCAAAATAGGCTTGTGCTTTTTTGTAGGCTTCAACAGACGCTGTTTGTCCTTTTCCTAATTGCTTTCCAAGTTCAATTGCGGAAGTAGAAATTGGAAACTCCTTCACATTTACTTCAAAATTTAAAATCTTGGGTACTTCTGGTAAGATCTTGATAACATCAGGTAGAGATAAAAATTTAGGACAGAAGTAGGATTCAGGTACTTCGGAAACATAGCGGGGAACAAAAACAAAATCTAAATCTGGATTATTCTCAACTAATTTGAGAACTTGTCCGTAATATATTTTTACAGGTATGCAGAGTTCACCAAAACCATGGGTAACTCCTTCTTCAACGATATTCTTATTTGTTGGAGGGCTAAGTACGATCTCTACATCTAATTCTTCTAATAATTTTTTCCAAAAGGGATAATAGCGATAATAATGCAGAGCTCTTGGTATTCCAACTTTATATCGCTTTTTATCACCTGTAGTACTTAGTCCCATCGCAAAGTATCCTCTTACCGATTAGGCATCTGGGGTGTCGTAGAGCATTAATTCTTTAATGCGTGCCATCATATTGTCTGTCAAACGCTTAAGTTCATCATAATCTGGCATAGGTTTGCCCCAATATTTCTTATGTTCTAAGAAAACGGGTCCCGCCTTGAAAATATTACCTTTATAGAAGTTTAAGTTCTTTGCATGCTTAGGATAGGTATTCTCTGTTCCGGTCACACCTACTAAGACTATTGGTACTTGAGCTTCAATAGCTAAACGCATTGCACCCGTATGACCCTCCAATAAATCACCTTGACCCATATTGGTCGTTCCCTCAGGATATATGGTCACTATTTGTCCTTTATCTAGTAAATACCTCGCAAACTTAAACGAATCTACATCATGGGCACCTCTTCTTAATGGAAAAGCAAAATGTGTTCTCACCCACGCATTTACCACTGGGATTTGAAATAGGGATTGTTTTGACATTTGCCAGATCGGGCGCTTTTTGTGGACCC
Source organism: Promethearchaeota archaeon (assembly GCA_004524725.1). Classification (GTDB taxonomy): domain Archaea; phylum Asgardarchaeota; class Lokiarchaeia; order Sigyniarchaeales; family SOKP01; genus SOKP01. The sequence goes on along the minus strand of SDNW01000025.1, from coordinate 18,157 downwards.
CAAACGCAGTAGCCAGCATGATTACATCCCATTCGGAGTTATGATTGGTACAGAGTATATAAGCCCCTTCATCAGGAATGTTTTTATCCCAATCTATAACTCGATATGGAGCCATTATATCAGACCATCGATTGACAACTTGCGCAGAAAACATATAAATCGTCTCTTTGAAATTCCAGTCAATCTTCAGTTCCTCTAAACTTCTAATCAGTGCATACCACGAATCATCAATCAATTGTAAAAAACCTTTAAGTAGGTCTTTCCCATATGTTTTAAGACTAAACTTCGGTTTTTCAGCAACATCTTCTGGTGATCCAATCGAAAGCTCTTCTTCCGGTTTTCCATAAACTCCCTGTTTTAATTCGTATATCACTGTTCGTAATTCGTTGGTTAACCTTCTGATATCCTCATAAGACATCTTATTTACATCATAATTATCATAATAGATTGGTTCCCCTACTCGTGCGATAACCTGCGTTGGTTTCATCATCAAATTCCCTTTTGGTAGCGCATTTTGAGAACCGATAATTGCCATAGGAACTATAGGGCATTTCATCTCAAGAGCAAGCCGTACAGCACCGGTTTTGAATTCTCCCAATTTTTCATCATGTGAACGGGTTCCCTCTGGAAAGATACCAACGATTTCTCCTTCACTTAATAAATCTTTTGCATACTGCCAGCCTACTGTTGGAGTATCACGATCTAATTTAAATGCACTTAAATTAGTGAATAATGTTCGAACTATTGGGGTTTTAAAATTATCCAGTTTACTCATCCAATGAATATGGCGATGCATAGCGGCTCCACAGAAGAATGGGTCCAGATGGGAATTGTGGGTTGAAACCAGAACGACGGGACCCCATTCTGGAAAGAGATTCCTCTTCGGATATTCAGCCTTAAAATTCCAGAACACCCTACATGCCAATTTAACATAGATGAATGCCGCCCACCATTGAAGCTTCTTTTCTAAGTGAGTTAAGTTTAAACGCTCTATAATATCTCTGTAGATATCGTTAATAGGGTCGATTGGGTTGTATTTCAAAATTTTGTAAAGAAGATTTTGGTGCGTCTTTTCTAATTTTAAATCTCCTTTAAGTTTATCCTCCATCTCTTTTATGGGCTCGTAGTCATAATCCTTTGAGACAATCTGTTTTGGCTTTTGCGTTTGCTTTTCGAGTTCCATATTATCTAACCTTTAAAATTATTATTTGAATTATTAAAAAAGAGCTGATATTTTAATAAACTTCCTTTATTAGTGTAATTATCTTTACTTAAAGATCCGTTTGTTTTTATATTTATTCATTTGATTAATATTCAATTTAGTATGTAATATATTCGGTTTAAAGTTGGATTATAAAGCTAAAGAACTGATACTTCTTTTAAAATGATCAAGTTAATCATATCTTGTTAAAAAGAACTATTAGGACTTAATTTTAAGGCGTTCTTGTGAATTTGAATTTGAAGCTTTTTTTTGTTCGATTAATTTAAGAAACTCATCCAAAGTTTCAATCAAAACATCGGGGTTAAATTGTGCTAAAGTCTGCTTACTACTGACACCACTTGAGATTCCTACTGTCCATACTCCTGCTTCTTTTCCTGATTCAATATCTGAGGGCATATCTCCGATCATGATAAACTCCTGCAACTTGCATGACTTATAACTTTCAAATATTGGACGTAACGCAACAGGATCTGGTTTTAATGCAGGAAGTAAGTCAGCACCATATACTTCTTTGAATAATGAAGAAATGTCTTCTTTCTCGAGATGCTCTAAGACGTTTCTGGTTTGATTATGAGAGACAATAAATAAATCGAAAGATTTCTTCAGCTTTTTTAAGATTTCGATGGTATTTGGGTATAAAGGAGCATCTTTGGCGTAAGTTAAATACTTAGTGAAGATTTTAATCGCGATTTCAAGTTTCTTAAAAAAAGTTAATGATTGTAGGGATGTAATATATTTAAACATATCGTACGACTCAAGCAAGATTTTAGGGAGAGGATAACCTTGTATTGTTTCCATCAATGCTCCTATTTCTTCGATGGTCTCGTCAATGTCCGCATTAATGTTTTTTGCTTGATAAACTTCTTCTATTGATTTTTTTAACGGCTCTCTTATATCGAGGAGCGTTCCATCAAAATCAAATATGATTCCCCTAATCGATCCCGATTGAAGTCGCTTTAAAAGTTCATTATCAGCAAGCATGAGTTTATGACTATGTTATCCTTAAGTATTTTTATGTAAAGAATTAGTTGTTTTTATATTTAATCGATAAAATAATATGCATTAAAGTATGAAATGAAGTTTTTTCTTTAGAAGTATTTTCCACTTGATGTGGAAGAACAAGTCATACGAGGCGTACGTGAAAAATTGATTGAATTTAGAGAGCGATTAAGTATTCTAAGTGATCCGAGACATATCCTTTCGTTAATGAGAGAAATCACTGAATTTATTTCCCGTTACCAAGCCATTGTCAATGAGCATTATCTCAATTATTATAACGAAATTATCAAAGTCGCTGAGAAAAAAATATCTGCGTCATCAAATTAATACATTCTTTTTTTACTGTTAGTTATACTCATAAAATTTTAATATTATCTTTATTTTCTTTCTACCATATAATAACTTTTACCGGATTCACTTAATGGAAGATAAGAAATATAAAATATTCCCTGTTTTAATTTTAGCTTTTTTCAGAGTTGCTTTAGGGGTAGCTATTAGTTTAGCTGTTCCGATACATTTGATAAATATCGATCTCGAATCACAATATATTGGAATCATCACTTCCGGGACTGCAATGGCATATTTATTTTCCCCTTTAGTTTTTCGCAACGTTCACAAAAAACTTGGTCTAAGAATCACGTTAATCCTTTCAACTTCTGGATTTTTACTCATTCAAATTATTATGCAATTTACTTTAGATCCTTGGATCTTATATCTGCTCTTAATTATTGATGGAACATTTCTAGGTTTTTTTTGGCCAGATTTAATGACTATCATATCAATAGTGTCAAATCAAAAGAAATATTTTGAGAGTCAGGTAAGAAAGAACAGGTTAATGAAATCCTATAGCTTATCATGGAACTTAGGAGGGGTATTTAGTTTCATATTGGGCTCTATTGTTCTCTTCTTCATTGATAATAATCTTTTAATGTTTGATTTTGCGTTAATTTTTGCAATTGTTGGAGTAATTTTTGCTTTTCTAATTCAAAACCCAGAGACAAAGAAAAAAATCGAGGTTTTAGTACCCTTAGATAATGGGCTTAAATGTATTCCAATTAAGGATGAAGCTACTTTTCCAATATATATTCCTCTTATAATTATTGCTATTTATGGTTTCCTTATCTCTGGGGTGGGATTGGCTTATCCTCTTAAATCAGATTTATTAAACTATGCAGTATTCACTAACTATTTATTTTATGCAATAAGACTGACATCTCAAACGATAGCTATAACAAAATCAATGGATCTTAAACTTACTCGGATAAAACAATTGCTTCCTTACTCAACTATTATTCTTACTTTAATTCTTATATTGATGGCGATTAATCAAAACCTTATAATTTTTAGCATTTTATTTTTTGTTTTTGGCACATTTTCAGCGATCCATTATACTATTTCATTTAAATTAATAGTATTCAAAAATGTGTCTGAAAAAACGTCAAAATATAGTGCCTATTTCGAGACAATGGTAGGAATTGGGTTCTTTTTTGGACCTATAATCTTAGGATTTATAGTAAATTTAGGTATTGATGTAGGATTTTTCTTTTTAGCTGGCTTAAGTGTATTAAGCTTAACTTTTTACCTACTAAAGAGAAAAAATTTAAGGATTCAAAACTAACTGATTAACAAAATCGTCCAAATTTTCAATAGATTCAAATTTCAAAGACCATTTTAATGTAGCATATTAAGGCAAGTGGGAGTAAACTATTATGCCTCAAAAACATCGATATAACCACATTCTCTGGCCAATTTATTTTTTAAACGGATTTCAGAGTATTGCATGGGGAGGGATTATCTTCCTTATTGTTCCAATTTCGCGTATCATCTGGCCGGGAGATCCGAGTCATGCATTAGAAATGGGCATAATGATTACCACTCTTTCTTGGTCTGCATCTATTTCAGGATTGTTGTTGGGATTTTATATTGATAAATATTCTCGGAAAAAAATCTTATATTTAATTTCCATTTTTCGAGGTATCGCAATTATTGTATTAGGCTTTGGTATCGAGGGTGGTGAAGAATTAACTTATGCATATTTTTTGGTCTTCACAGCGATTTTTGGAACTTTCGCAGGCTTGAGTTGGCCTACTGTTATTTCACTCTCCAATGATATTGTTCCTAAGGAACATAGATCTCGCTTTTTTGGAAGCTATGAAATTGTCCGTTCTTTAACTATGACGTTCGGGTTTGTTTTTGGAGCCTTGTTAATGCAGACTGGATATTGGCGTCTTTTTTTTTGGATCACTGGTTCTGGCATAATATTGTTCGGAATTATCTATAATATACAAAGTGAGGAACCAAAGCGTGGCTCTCAAGAAGAGGAGTTAATGCACATTCTAAAAGATGATAATTTTAGTTATGATTATAAGATTAGCCAAGAAATGATGAAACAGACGATGTTCAGTAGAACCAACATTGTTGCCTTAATTGAGGGAATATTTACATGGATTTTAATGGGGTCTATTAATTTCTTGATTCTAAATCTCATCCAAAACGAACCGCATAATATTTCTGAATTTTCAACAAGTATCTTTATGGTACTATTTGGTTTAACTGGTGGAGTTTCAGGACAACTAATTCTTGCTCGTTTAAGCGATAAACTCGCTCAAAAATATATGAATGCTCGAGTTTTCATGATAATTTTCGCCTTAATTGGGGGAATTATTACTTTTGCGCTATTCTTCTTTATTCGTTGGCCTAACTTAACGGTTGAACAAGGCAAAGATGTAATTTATTTAATGACATTTCCCGCAATATGGCTAATGGGTGCTTTATTTTTCTTTTCGAGATCCATATTTTCGCTTTATGTGGTAAATCAAAGCCCGGTACTTCAACACATTAATTTGCCTGAAGCTCAAGCTCAGATAGTTTCTTGGAATCAATTTTTAGAAAACTTAGGAAGAGGCATCGGTCCCGCTATTTCAGGGTTACTACTGGTTATAACTCAATATAATTATCAACAGACAATCCTTTATGTAATCTTATGTATATTACCAGGGGTTATTCTTTGGACGTTTGCGATAAAATGGTATCCAAAAAATGTCAGTCAAATTAAAAAAATATTAAAAGAAAGAGCTGACCTCATAAGATCCAATCCTATATCTTAAAATATTAATTTTGCCTACTTTCGATGATAAAACCTCTAAAACAACAATAAATGAGAGTATAAAATATAAACCAAAAGTTTAATTCTATTAATTATAGATCTAATGCATAGTAGTAAGCATAATATAAAAGCCTTTAAATTGGAACAAGATGAAATCGTTGATTTTGCATTTGAAATCATAGAGGATGGTCTTAAACCAAGGAAAAAATATACAATAAAAACTAAAATGAAAAAGAGGTAAAAACTATGGCAAAGATATTAGTAGCATATTATTCGCTTACAGGTAATACCCAATTCATTGCTGAACACATCGCAAGTGAATTGAACGCTGATATAGAAGAATTAAAGCCTATTAAGGATTTGGATCCCAATAGTGGGTCAAAATACTTTTGGGGTGGAATGAAAGCAACTATGAAGATTAAGCCAAAATTAGAGGATTTGAAATTTAATCCCTTAAACTATGATCTAGTTATCATTGGAACTCCAGTATGGGCGTGGAATGTATCTCCTCCAGTCCGCTCTTATTGTTCGGAATTTGATCTAAAGAACAGAAAAGTTGCTCTTTTCACTAGTAGTGACGGTAATGGAATTAAAGCGATGAGCAAGTTTAAAAATGTTATGGAAGACAGTGATATTATTGGTGAATACCGTTTTACATCCCCTTTAAGTAAAGATTCTGATAAAGCAAAAGAAAATGCTACTGAATGGGTAAAACAATTGATGAACAAAATTCAATAGCATAATAAACAGAAAACATAAAACGGGACAATATAACAAACCCAATTGATATCATTATTTAAGCGTGGAAATGGAAATCTAAAAGAAAGAGTCAATAAATATCCTTATTTTAAGATTTTTTTTAAATTATTTTTAGTATTTCACTATTTTGAATTTCATATTCCATTTTTAAATATCTTTTGAATCGTAAACATTTAAATTAAAGAGTAAGTATTAAACAAAGTAGAAGATGAGTGATTATAAATTTAAGCTCCCAATCATCGGCGACGGTGGAGTGGGTAAGACTACCTTGACCCACCGTTATTTACATGGTATATTTGAGGAGAAATATGCCCTTACTATCGGAATGGAGTTTTATATTAAAAAGCTTGAGGTTGATGGGAAATTGACTAGTCTTCATATCTGGGACTTCGCTGGAGAAGACAAATTTCGCTTTCTATTACCTGGTGTCATTAATGGAGCAAATGGGACCTTATTTATGTTTGATATTACTCGCTATAAAACATTTAATAATCTTAAAAATTGGTTAGCAGTATTTAATGAGACCAATAGAAATTATGGTCAAGAAGTCGAAACTCTTCTAATAGGTAGCAAATTAGATCTCGAACAAGCACGAACCGTTTCCATAGATGAGGCTCGCGAGTTTGCTAAAGCACATAACTTCTTCGAGTATATTGAGTGTTCTTCAAAAACGGGGGAGAATGTGGAGCTAATCTTTGAAAAAATCGCCCAATTAATGTTAAAGAAGGAATCTTCATTGCTGAAAAAAAAGTAAGAGATCAGCAAAAAAATCATTTAAGCCTCTTTATAGATGTTTTTTGTATTTTCAAAAACTTTTATTATCATTTCTAAATTAATTAAAGATATTGAATACTTTTAATATTCTAATCCAATTATGGGAGTATTGAATAAAGAATGAAATCAATGTATGATTTAGGCGTCCCTATTCCTTCTAAAAAAGCACATGTAGTGCGAAATATAAAAGAAGTTTCTCAAGCTCAGAGAGAAAAAATGTTAAAAGATACAGAATATAGTATGTTTTCATTTCCTGCAGATATGCTTATCTTAGACTTCTTATCAGATAGTGGTACTTCAACGATGACCGATTTACAATGGGCTGCGATCATTCATGGTGATGAAGCATATGGACGAAATCGTGGGTATTATATCCTTCTCGATGCTATACGAGATACTTTTGAAAGAGGTAATCAACCAAAAAAGGTTATTAATCTAATACTTTCAGGAGAAACTAATGTTGATAGACTTATGAACGAACTATATCTTAATTCATTTGAAGGTGGTTTTGTCAACGGAGGAGTGCATCAACTTAAACGACCAAATGCGTTTATTGTTCCTCAAGGCCGTTGCGCAGAATATTTACTTTTTTCCACCATTGCTCCCATACTAAAAAAAAAATATCCAAAGAAAGAGTTTTACATACCAAATAATGGGCATTTTGACACCACTGAGGCTAATATTGCTGCGGTTGGGCTTCATCCCGTTAACTTCTTCTCCGCAAATCTTTTTGAGGAGTTCCCTATTGATAAAATTAACCTTACAAATCCATTTAAGGGGAATATGGATATCAAGGGCTTAAAGCTATTTATAGAAAAAGAAGGAGAAGAAACGATACCGCTAATTTATCTCACAATAACCAATAATACTGCTGCGGGTCAACCTGTTTCGATGAAAAATATAAAAGAAGTAAGTGAAATTGCTCGTCTGCATGATATTCCCTTATTCTTAGATGCATGTCGCTATGCTGAAAATGCCTATTTTATCAAGGAGTTTGAACAAGGATACCACAATAAATCGATCCCCACTATAGTAAAGGAGTTATTTTCCTACGTCGATGGGTTCACAATAAGTTTCAAGAAGGATGGTCTAGCAAATATGGGAGGAGGTTTATTTTTTAAGGATAAAGGGGTATTTCATAGGAAATTTTCGGGAGATGGTGATATTGGTATACATTTAAAGGAAAAACAAATCTCTACTTTTGGAAACGACTCCTATGGTGGGCTAAGTGGCCGTGATATTATGGCTCTAGCCGCAGGGTTATATGAAGTTGTAAAAGAACCTTATCTCCGAGAGAGGATAACTCAAGTACGAGATTTTGCGAAAAAACTTTCCCAAAAAGGAGTCCCCGTTGTTCTCCCTCCCGGTGGCCATGCCATATATCTTAATATCGATAAATTTTTTGCGGGTACAGATATGAAAATTGAAGATTTTGGAGGAGTAGGATTTACGATTGAACTGCTAAGATATTATGGAATTCGAGCTTGCGAACTGGGTCCTTTTGCTTTCGAGTGGGATAATAAATCGCCAAAAGAACGAGAAGGAATTTTGAATTTTGTCCGATTTGCTGTTCCTCGAAATGTATACAACACTAATCATATCGATTATGCCGTCGCAGCCATTACAGAGTTATACCAGAATAAAGAAAAAATACCAAAAGTTAAGATTTCACGAGGAGCGAAGTTACGTCTTCGACATTTTCAATCGGGACTTCTCCCACTCTATAAATAACAGAAAATCAGCGATTCACATACTGATTAATTTTTTCTTCATAGATTAAATCAAACAGGATTTTAATTAAAACAAAAAGAATAAGACTTTATATTTATATTTCGTTTAGATTTCCAAAGTTCTTAACCGCTTGGACATGTTTTTTCTCTTTAAGATTTTCATAAAGTCGTCTTCTTCTTGTTTTAATCTACTAAGAAATGTATCTAGTTTATCAAAGTTGCTAAACCAATGTTCCTCACCATTAACAATAATTTTGACACCTTTTCTGTCAACATTATTGATAATTGCATAGATACCACCTATCTCAGAGTCATGTTTGATAAATACTTTTTCCCCATTCGAATTAACCCCTTTTTCATTCCCTTTTTTAGCCCAAAATTGATTTTTAAGAAGGTAACTTCTATACATACTCATTTTCCCACACACAACCTTTATTTTTTAATTTTTTATCATGGGTCATCGTGATATAGTAGATAATGACCCATACAGTAGTATCTAAGTAATATAATATCGAGCTTCATTATAGAACCGTGTATGATCCAAATGTAATCCAGATAATACGCGATTTTTAATTTTTATCAACTCAATTAATTTACCTAGATGCATTATAATCAAAAATCTTAAAATTCCTATTTAAATGGGCAAGTAAAGAAAATTAGAGCATTTAATGCAAAATTTTAAGGAAGGGTAGATTTCGACTGCAAGTTTGTATTACTAGAACGATAATATGTAAAAAAAAATGGCTTTTAAAAAGTCATACAAATTATTATTTTTAGGAAATTAAGGATTAGGTGAGATATTCTAATGTTGATGAATGAAGAATTGGAGTTCTTAGTATCGATTTATGAAGGATTTCTAAAAACAAACAACGATCAGACCCAAAAATTCATGTGGAAATTGAATGCAATCACTAATACCATGAAATATTCAAATGATCAAAGTGATGATGGATTCTGCGAGAATGCATTACGAATGATCATGAGTCTATTTCATAATTACATCATAATTGACTCGGAAATTGAAAATAATTCTTTTCAAGAATCAGAATTTGATGATAGGGAAGTCATTCTCCCAATTCTTATTGAAGAGTTTATATAAAAATCTTTTCTTCATCATTCCTATTACTTAAATTGTTTTTCAAATTCCCATACCGAATCTTGAATGGTATGCAAGTTTTTTATTACTTTCCCTGAATCTTTTTTCTCCATTTCATCCGCATCATACAATGCTTTTCCAACGGCTAATGAACGATCATGAGTCTCATCCACAATTTCAATAATATCCCCTTTCTTAATTGTAGGGTCAATCTTCGTTATCCCTGGCCTCATCACATCAGCGGCGTTTACAGTAATAAATTTGATTGCGCCCATATCGACCACAACCTTCTTTAACTCTATTTTATTATTAATGAGTTGAGTGAGAACAGGGATAAATCCATGTTCTTTAGATTTCCATAATTTTAATTCGTTATTTACAGCATATAAAGTATCCCCTTGTTCAGTTAAAATTAGTTCGACTTTTGATTTAGCTGGAAATACCTTTTCTAAAAAGGATTTATTATACTGTTTAAAAATTTCACTTTTAAGGTCTTTAATTTCAGAGGATTTAATAAAATGGCGCTGTCTTATATTCATATTTAGTTTCGAAAAACCATTAATTGAATAAAAATATTCTTATAAGTTATTATAGTTTATTCATTCATCCAAATCAAATGGTAGATGCGTACCTGACTTAATAAATGGACATTGATCTGGTTTATTTGCGATACATTCATTTTCTCTTCTATATTTACAGTCAACACATTCATTTAATTCTAGAGTTTGAAAATGCCTTCGAAAATAATTGATTAATGAAACAAAATTTTCACCTTTCTGCGTCAATTTATATATTGTAGGGCTCCCAATATCAAAATTAATGTATCTCTTTAAAAAATCTCGACGTCGGAAAAAGAATGATTTTACTCCAGAATAATCAATTCCACTCTTTTTTGAAATTGATTTATTGGTTATATTGATATTTTCCTGTGAAAGTTCATAAATAGCGTTAAAATATACGATCACATTTTCTCTTATAGCAAAAATTTTATTTTTAGTTAAAGGATCTTTAATATTTTGTAGAGAAATTTTGGAGATTTTTTCTATCCTGTTTTTTACTCGATGATAATCATCCTTCACTTTCTTTATAATCTCTTCACTATCATATATATCTTCAATGATATCATAGTAATCCATATCAAGAACCGTGTGACAATTGGAACAAATATAAACGCCTTTTTCTTTTTCTAGAATATCCGCGATTTCTGAACAAGTATACGTATTGAATAAATCGCTTGCTTGACAAGTTTTTCTTCGCGGATCTACATAACAGAAATTAAAAGTTCTGATATGATCTTTCGTATTAAATTCCCCACAAATTAAACATTTATTACCATATAGTGTTTCAATTAGATACTTCTTTTTGATTCTATTTTTAATCCTCATTCGTATAGATCTTTTCCTTGCTTTCGATAAGTTTTTTGTAAGTCTGAAACTTTCCACAATAATTCGGATCAAAATATGAATCTCCTCTGCGTTTAGGGAGAAAAGATCCTTATAATTAATAAAATCCTTAAAATAATTAAAATAAAAATCATCTATCATCATATGATGATTACGACATATAATCTGTACCTTTTCTGATTTTACAGATTCTAATATTTTTGTTAAAAAATATGGATCATTTTGATTGCTAAATAACTAGGATTACATAAAAACCTTTTAATTTCATATTCCCATATCTTCAAGTGTCATGACCAAAGTTTACACTTCTGCGGTGGTCCTAATCCCTCCCGAAAAACTATGGATTCCAATTCAAACTATTCGAGAGAAATATGACAGAAATTTCCGTCGTTGGATGCCACATATAACTTTATTGTATCCATTTCGACCAGAAAGCGAATTTGATTCATTGGAATTAGACTTTAAAGAAGTATGTAAGGATTTGAAACCTTTTGCGCTTAATTTTGAATCTTTCAAATATTTTAAGCATTCAAAGCAACGGTTTACCATCTGGCTTGATCCGGAACCGCAACAATTAGTTGTGGATCTCCAAAAAAAAATTCAATCGATTGTTCCAGATTGCCTTGATGTTGCTTCTTTCAAAGAAGGTTTTATTCCTCATCTTAGCCTTGGACAGATAACCGGGAGGGATCTCTTAAAAGTGACTCTGCTAGAACTTAGTTCTTATTGGAAATCGCTTAAATTTCTTGTTGACAGAATCTTCATTATTGCCCGAAAACCCAGTAAAAATTCTGTTTTTCAAGAAAAAAAAATAATTCTCTTCTCAAAATAAGAACAACCGAAATAGATGAAGAAGAAGATAGCTATGTAGATTGCGATTAATCTAATGTTTGTTTTGCTTTGTAGACTAATTCTGCGATTTTTTGGAATACCATTTTAACATTCTCTCCCGTTAACGCAGAGGTCTCAAAATAAGGAGCATTTAATTTTTCACTTAAATGTTCTGCCATAGGTAAAATTATCTTGCGTTCATCCTTTAAATCAATTTTATTTCCTATCAGTATTCGCGGTACACCGCTCAGACCATATTTTACCGCAGAATTCCACCAGTTATTGACATTAGAAAAGGTGCTTGAACGAGTAACATCAAAAACTAAAATTACACCATCTGCCCCGTTAAAGTAGGGACGATGGAGCATGTAAAATTGAGGTTGGCCTGCCACATCCCAAAACATTAGATTTACAACAGTACTTTCATCTAAATTGATAGGCTCTTTCAATATATTCACACCTACTGTTGGAAGATATTTCTCTTCGAACTGATTTTTCGCAAATTTAGAAAGAAGGCTGGTTTTGCCAACTGCAGGATCACCGATTACAATGACCTTATAGATTGCCTCTGTTCTCCCTTGATATACTATATCACTTTTATCAGAAGTCATGATTCATCCTTTTTATACAAATAATATGTCGTTCAAATATGAATATGATTATTATTAATATGGAGTATATATTTTAAAATCTTTAGTGAATTTTTCTAAAAAAAAGGACTTTACTACTTCTTTATTTTCCCACATTTAAATAGATAAAATCCGATCAAAATAAATTAAAATCAATGAGTTCAGCCTTTAACCATCAGTTTATTGATCCAATAGGTTATTTTTTCTTTTAAGAAAGTACTTATTATGGGTGAGTTTGGTTTCTCTTTATGATATTCTTCTGTTAAGGAGTTAGCATCTTCAAGTCGGTTGATCGATTGCGAAATTTCATATAAAATTCGATGACCCCCTGTAAATTCAAATATATCTTCTTTAATTTTGGTTAAAAATTTTATTATAGCTTCAGGATCATCAATAGTATCCAACTCATCTTTTAAATCGTTAAAATCCTTTATAATAGCCTCCTTCTTATCCGTAGCTCCTTCGTCTCTTTCAATGGCGTTACCAATCGTTTCCTCTCTAGTGGATACCGATTTTAAGCTCGCTATGAGTGATTTAATAAGATCCAACGCATCTTGAATTTTATTTTGGTTATCGATTACTCTCTTTAATCGCGGATTTAAACCTTTTATATCAATAGTTGCTTTATGAAGCTCCTCAATTTTATCAGTGAGCATATTAACTTTAAGATTGGTTTGTCCCATTTTTGTAATAATATCAAGCCCAAATTTTTCAAGTATCGATGATAATTGCCCAACCTTTTCATCAAGCTTATTTATGCGGGTTAATAGATCTTGTTCATTACTCATTTCCTTTTCGTTCATATTATAACCGAGTGCAATTGAATATCTAATTTAATATGAATAATTCAAATTAATAATAAATAATTGTGTAAATGATCAATTTTTAATTGTTTTTAATTATTTAGTAATATAATAAGTAATTTATAAATCAAGCTTGTGAAATTCTAAGAGTTAACCCCTTTGATGTGATGAGTTCTGGGAATACTTTATTTGAATATACTTACTAAAGATGGTAAATCACTGGTTTTCCGTAATTATAGTACTACTGATGTCGATCGAGATCTTTTAGCAGGATTTTTAAGTGCATTCTCAGGATTTATGAAAGAAATAAGTCAAAGTGAGATTCGATCGACAGCTACCGATGAATTCAAATATTTCTATACGATTATTGATGAGATCATAATTGTTGTGTGTACCGATTTAGAAGATGATGATGCAATCGTCAATTCAAGGATATCGACTATTAGAGCTAAATTCATCAAGAGATATGGAGAAATCTTAGAAAGTGGGACATGGACAGGCAATCGAGCGATCTTTAATGAGTTTGAGCGCGAGATTGACGAAACAATTCTTGGAGCAATTAAAGTCTGTATAATTGGGACGGGAGGAGTAGGAAAGACTACCCTTTTAAAACTCATTTGTGGAAAAAATATTAATTTAGAATATATCCCGACTATCAATGTAGATATCACCTCGTTTGATGGAGAGGCGCTCGACATCAATCGCTCTATTGTATTTTGGGATTTTGCTGGACAAGAAAATTTTAGATCATTATGGAAAAGCTTACTTGACAGCACTGATGTCGCACTATTAGTTTTGGATTCGACTTTTGAAAACGTAAATCAATGTAAAGACATTATTCGTGACATTTTGGACAAATATTATAAAGAAACGCTAGTTATTGGTATTGCAAATAAGCAAGATCTACCTCACCGTGTGACTCCTGAATTTTGTGAGCGCATCTTGTCAAAAGCGGATCGATACCCTCCAATTAAGGTGCATGGAATGATTGCAATTAATCCCAATTATCGGGAGAAAATCCATGCAATATTAAACGATGCGATTAAAAGAGTGTATCCTGATATGAAGAAAAAGTGAGTAAATCTTATAATCACATTTTTTATTCTTCTCTAAAGAAACTCACACAAGGAAAAATAATTTATAACTTTCATAATTATTGCTAATTATCTCGTAAATATATTCGATGATTGATTTTATGATCGATTACAAATTAGACGATATTCTTTTAGAAGATGCTGAGGAACACAAAGTATTGAAATTGAGCCCCTTAACCAAGGATGAGATAAACATTATTGATCCTATCGTTGCTCCCACATCTGGTTTGAGAATTCAGATTTTAGAGATGATAACAGAGGAAGGGCCAGAGAAGTACATTCTACCTAATAGGAATCTTTATCTTTTCTTAAGGGTTTTTAAAGCAATTTCTCATAAATATAAAGCCATTAAGGGGGGCAAAGATTTAAGAGTTTTATTAGTTACAGATGACCGACCAACAAAAGATATCTTACTTAATTATTGTTCTCAAATTTTCTCATATGAAGGATTTGAGGTCTATTATCAAGTTGATGATAAAAATAAGTCAAGAATTTCCTCCCCTTATGGTGCTGCTTCAGTTGCTCTTATTAAGAACATTAATCTGGTTATTGTACTGACCGCATCACATAATGATTTATCTTGGAATGGAATAAAATTTTATATAGATTATCCGATACCCATCTCAGGAGATTTATTTAAAGACATCTCCAAAAGGGCTCTGGATTATAAAGAAATTGAATTAAATCCTAATTTTAAACCAGTTTTAATTGATGCAGAACAAATAAATAATGATTATGTAATCAATCTCCTTTCAAAAATTTTGGAGATTAGGAGCTTAATTGGTAAGAATATAGTCATTTGGCCTTATCTAGGAAAGGCAAGAGGAATTGTAAATCTTTTCACCCAATTAGGCGCCAAAGTGCACTTGATTGAGGAGGAGATTAATCCCCCTAACCCTATCAAAGAGATTCGAGAAGAACGGCTTCAAAGAGAAATGAATAATACAAGATCTGATTTAGCAATATTATTAGACGCAGATAGAGATAGGATTGCTCTTTATGTAAAGCAGAATGGGACCTATTATACCTTCATACCGAATGAAATATATTCTGCAATGCATAACATCTTAGCTAAAGAATTTAATAAGAAAATTATCAATGTAAGAACTATCCCTAGTGATTTAAGGGGAGATGAATCAAGCTTCTTAAACATTCTGACGGGAGTTGGTTATAAGCATCTAGGCATTATTTTATATTTTCTCTTTGATATAGGGGTCGATCAATCTAAAATTGACAGTGCAATTTTATATATCGAAGGAGAGAATAAAGAACTAATAAAAATTGATAATCCCTCTCCTTTAAAGGAACGTATTATAAAATTAATGGAAGAAAATCAATTAGATGATCAAAAATTTCTTATTGTCATGTGGGAAGAGTCGGGAGGACACACCTTAAATATTTTAAATGTAAAGAAACAGCAAGGAACGGATACTTATACTTTTACTACGGAGTTTCCTCTTATTGCGGATAAATATCCCGTCCCTGCACTAGTATTAGCATCAGAATTAATTGCCAGAGGTTATAAGATTTCAGATTCGATTGATTGGTCAATTGTGGGAATCAATCGAACGATTCATGCTAACGATAAGGAGAAAGTAAAAATCATGGATAATTTTGCTAAAAATGATGGACAAAAAGTCACTATCGATAATACTGAATATGCTGTTGATGCTCTATCCGATAATAACAATAATATCGATATATACCGTTTAAAGAGTAAAGATTCTATGCTCTATTTTAGACCTTCAGGTACAGGACCAGATGTTCGATTTTATATATTTGCCAATCGAAAGAAATATCAGAAAGAAATAGCTAAAGTAATGGACTATATAAAAAGTAATTATACCTGAAATTTAATTTAAATACTCTTAAATTCGTTATTTTTATGATTTTTGTATAATTCCGGGAATAATAATACTATCTCTCTCTATACGTAGAATACCTTTGCTTTGGAGTTTTTTCATGACTGCAAGGACTTTTTCTTCATCCCAGTTTAACCCTTCGATGAAATTAGTCTTATTTATAGGTTTTTTATTTAGTGCATACGCGATAAATTCCCTTTCTGATGGTTCCAGTTGCATTTCTTTAAAAACATAGAAATTATGTTGTTTAATCTCAATTTTGTCGATAATCATTTTAAGTTCCATTAGTTTTGTAATTGTTTCATTGATGAGATCTTCTGAAGCATTTTCAATATCTTTATAAATATATTCAGACAATTTTTCATGCTGAACAATGCCCCCATTTAATAAAGAATATTTTTCATGAAAGCCTAAGATGGTCTGAGATACAAGCTTCTTTAGATCCTCTTCTGAGACATCTTCTGGAGTTTTCTCGTAAATAGCCCTAATTTTTTTTAATTCTGATATTTGTTTCACTTGAGGTTTTTTCTTAAACTTAATTTGGGGAGGTTCCTCTTGCTCTAATTCCTCTTCACTTTCTATTATATAATCTTTTGCCTCCCTTTTTGGTTTTTCTATAACCTCTTTGGTCTCCTTTAATTTTTCTTGTAAATGGAGTTTTACTTTGTGTTCTTTTTTTTTCTTCTCTTCTAATTTAATCTTTTGCTGTTCATTAGAATGTGCGATGACTGTATTCCAATTACTCCGTTCTTCACTTGAGCCAAATCCTTCTATAACTATGATATCATCTGTAATTACAGCAAGTTCTTTACTAAATAATTCATTTAATACCTGACTGGCATAAGTAAAATCCCATTCTGTAATTTCCAATAAATCTTCGAGAGAAAGGTTCTCTTTTTCATACGCAAAAGTAAGAATGACTTTTTCAGGATTTGAAAATTCATATTGATCATCGGCGAATACGATTATATGCAATTTTGGATTAATTTCTACCAGATCTCTAATAAGCTCCGTTTCTTTCATAAGCTTTAAGATCGGTAAAAAGTCTTTATCCGTAATGTACTTTATTTGGTCTAAAGCATAATATTTAAGTCTTTGAATAGGAATGATCTTAAATTCCGATAATTGTTGTTCTTCAATAATGGACTGTAATTTTCGGGTAACCTTCTCATAGAACATCCCAGTACCCACATCTGCCTTCTTAGGTTCGGATAGATAAGCTTCTTCATCCAAGGATTCAAGTATCTCTATAGACTCTTCGAGGTTTTTAATATCTGTTTTTAATTCCTTTTCCGTTTTTGGCATTGCTGAGCCGAAATCAGCAGAATGAATAAGATATTCCTTCTCTGCCTGTTCAATGATAATCGATTCATCTATTTCTGCACTTACTTGGCTCTTAGCTGCTTTTACTTTCTTTTGAATTTCCTTTTCTAAGGATTTCTCTGTTTCACGAATGATGCTTGATATTTGGTCCAATTTCTCTCTCATTTCGTCTCGTTTCTCTTCAGGAATATACTTATCAATATGTTCCTCCATTTTCTCTTGTTGTTTAGCTATTTCAATTTTATCCAAATATGATCTATACCAATAAGTCAAACCTATATAAAAAAGCAATAATAGAATGGAGATGGTTATTGCGGGAATAATCGGACTCATAATTTCTTAATATTGTTTAGCTTAAATAGCGATCCTTAAGTAATTTATGAATTTTTACCTTAAAATAATTTTACGATTTTTCGAAGATAGATGATATTAAAGATTTAATTGCAATAAAAAATTTGACTACTTATAATAATTCTTTCACTTAAGTTAATTGTAAAACTAAGTTGACCAAAATGAATATGCAAGA
>SDNW01000024.1 GCA_004524725.1 Promethearchaeota archaeon | reverse complement strand
TCATCACTTCTTATCGATATTTCAGTTAAAATTTATTAAACTAAATAATTTTAACAATATATTATATTTGAAATTTAAATTTCTAAATATGTCTGAAAATTCAGATACAGCTAACTCTGATGTAGCGTTAGTAAGAGGAAATAGTTCTTCTGAGGCATTAATAAAAGGATTTGATCATTTAGGAGGAGTGGATAAATTTGTTCATAAAAATGATCTTGTTTTTATTAAAATTTCATTCAAACAACCATCTGGATATCCCGCAAATTTAAATTATGACACATTAGGCAAGCTCATCGACCTATGTCGAGAAGCTGGAGCAAAACGGGTTTATGTAGGAGATTTTGTAGATGATCACATAAATTCGAAAAATCTCACAGATACGACAGGGTTAAGTAGCTTTCTTGAATCGAAAGGTGCCAAGTTTGCTTATTTAGATAATACTGAAGAATGTTCGCAGAGAAAAATCTCATTGAACGATAAGCAAGTCCAAATTCCCGCTCTTATACTTGATGCAGACATACTAATTATACTTAATCAGGTAAATGTTCATCCTATTTTTATCTGGACTTTATCATATCTTAATTTATTCACAATGTTTCCTAATAAAGATCAAAAAATCGAAAAGTATGAAAGACCAGGGAAGGATTATCTGCATTTAGATCAATATAAACAAGATCTTATTTCTAACATCCTCGCTCTTTCTGCGATTAGACATCCAAATTTAGTAATTAATGATCTTTTCAATGTTATGGAAGGTGCTGGACCCCTCATCTATAAAGATTCGAGATGTAAAGAAACGAATTTACTCATAATGGGAACAGATCTCTTTTCTGTTGATTATGTCACGCTGAAAGTTACGGGCGTGGAGTTAACAGAAAGTAAATTATTATTAGAAGCACAAGATCATCAATCTGGAATATATGATCCAGAAACAGTTAGTATAGTTGGAGAATCTATTCTGGATTCTCAGTTTAAAATTCAAAGATGTGTATCCAAACTCGAAGATATCAATGTGAAAAATTGTTTTATACATGCGGGAAGGTACTGTTCAGGATGTTTTGAAAAAGCCTATCATTTTCTAAACTTTCTAAAGAGTAACATGACAAAAGATTTAAAGTATATGGGATATTTTTCCTTTTTAATTGGAGAGGCTCCCTCAGAACCAGATATTAACGATGAAATCATACTTTTCGGCGATTGTGCTATGCAAAGCACAATGGATCGCGATTTTAGGAATATCATTATTCAGAAGCAACAAAAAAACACAAACAAAATAATGCAGAAACTAAAAAAATCCCAAAAAACACCATCTAAAACCTCTAAAAAGAAAGTGGTTAAGAATAAGCGTATTTTAGAGCTTCCGGGGTGTCCTCCTGATCTTAACCAATCCTGTAAGGCATTAATTAAATATTACGGTAAAAAAACCGTCCCCAATCTGAAACTTTCAGACTTAATCAACATGGGCTTAATAGATAAAGAGAAGTGAATAAAGAAAAACTAAGGATAATGATACAATGATTAATAAAAAACTCAAAGAAGACTGGTTAGCATTAATCAAGATTAATAAAAGGATTAGTAAATCTGATACTCCTGCTGATGTACAAGACGAAATCAAAATTCCTTTCACGCCTATAACGGTTGATATTCATTTACTTTATTATCTCTCCCAATTTCTTTATCCTAAATTCATTAATGACCAAAAAAACGTAGTAGATATTATCATATCTGATTATGATATTGATAATATTGTTTTTGAAGCGTTTCTCTATAATACGAGTAGATTAGGAATTTATGATTCGATTGAAACTATCCCGAAGGAAATAATTAGTTTTAAGCAAAAAGAAATGAATAACTTAGAACAATTATTTATTAAGATCCAATCCACTCTTGTAGAAACCAATAATACCCGTATTGCATCAGTTCGTTTCTTTCGGAAAAGAAGTATCGATTTAATTAATCGATTTTATGAGGAATTGGAAAAATATTCGATTTTTGAATTTCTTACACACCTGTTCGATTTAATTCAAAAATTAGTCAAGGAAGAATTATTAATTATCTATCCTGAACCAAATATTTGGGTTTTTCTGAGATCACTATTTTCAATATTTGGAAACTTGAACTGTTCCGACATCTTCAAGGTGATCTTCGATATTTTACCGTTATTCAATCAAACCTTGATTTTTCACACGAAAGAATTAAAATTCGTGTTGAATCTCCAAAAATTACCCTCACAGAAGCAACCAAATCTTAGATTAGCACTAGAAAAGTTAGAACTTAACCAAAATCCACTTATTTCTAATTTTAATAAGACTCAATTAAGCAAATTGAAAAAACAATTTAAAAATCGCGCTCTAATAGTACTTCAATTTGAATCACTGATAAGTTATCTATTAGAAGTATCAGAATTGCGTACTCCCTTCGATAAAGAAAAGCTCAAATTACTGTTCCAAAAATTACTTTATGGTTTTACAAGTATTGGGACTCATTGGAATACCACACCACGACCTACAATCTATAATAGCCTTGTACGATTTTTGATGCGCCTATTTGGCTACAATTTTAATTTAAAAAAGTTATCCTATTGGGCCATTCCTGAAAGTTTTTATAACCTCATTAGTACATATATAGGGTTAAATTACAAAATCGCTCTCCTGTTAACAGATGATGAAAAACCAATCCATCTCCTTTCGTTTGAATGCCATAATGGAGCACCAGTAAAATTGATCTCGCTTAATCAGAAGAGCGTCATTGATAGCGAAGAAATAACCTTATTAAGTTCGCTCTGGAATTCTATCAATAACCAATATGGATTTCATGCCTTACTTCTTAAAATTGATTTCCGAATGATTCAAAATCTCTTAGATACCTTTCTATTTAAATTTAATAAAATTAGCCTCTTTTCACTTCTCTCCATCATAAGAATGTTTAAACAATCAAACTATTTTAGCGTATATCCGGAACTTCCTCCTTTTCAATTAATCAAGAAGAAAAATTCACTTATTTTGTTGAAAATTCTATTAGATAATCTCATCGACAGATTCGAATTCTAACCTTATCGTTTTTCGAAAAATCCCTTTGCTTTAAGCAATTCTGCATTCAATATTGCCCCTCCTGCAGCACCTCTTATGGTATTATGACTTAAAGCTATAAATTTATAATCTAAGATATTATCTTTTCGTAAACGTCCTATCGTCACTGCCATACCTTTGTCATTATCACGATCCTTTTTTGGTTGAGGGCGATCCACATTCTCTAAATAAATTATAGGGTTCTCTGGTGCGAAGGGAAGTCTTAGTTCTTGGGGAAGGGAACGATAATCTTTCCAAATATCAATTATTTCATCTAATTTTGGAATAGATCCTTTAAATTTGAAATTAACTGAAGCAGTATGGCCATCGGTGACTGGAACTCTTATACAAGTAGCACTAAAGTGAATATCTGTTCTATTAATAATTTCCTTGTCGGTTACTGTTCCAAATATCTTTAGAGGTTCCATTTCAGATTTTTCTTCTTCACCACCTATATATGGAACAATATTATCTATTATATCTAATGATGCCACACCGGGATAACCCGCCCCTGAAACGGCTTGCAGAGTGGTGACTATTACTTTTTCAACAGCATATCCTGCCTGTTCTAATGCATGGAGTGGCGCTATATAGCTCTGAATTGAACAATTCGGTTTTACCACCACAAAACCATGGGAAAAGTTTCTTCTTCGTTGTTGAATGGGGATGAGTTTCAGATGTTCATGATTGATTTCAGGAATCAACATAGGTACGTCTGGAGTCCACCTATTTGCTGAATTATTGCTAATAACTGGAATACCTTCCTGGGCATATTGAAATTCTAAAGTTTTCACATCATCTTTATTAGGTAATGCAATCGCCGAAAACACAAAATCTAATTCAGGATCCAGGGAATTGAAGTCGAAAACATTTCGAACAATTAAATTTTTAACTGGCTCTGGGATATTACAGTTCATTTGCCATTTAGATTTAACCGCTTCATAATAATGCTTACCTTCTGATCTTGGTGAAGCTGCAATATCAATTATCTCGAACC
The DNA here is from genome assembly GCA_004524725.1 of Promethearchaeota archaeon. GTDB lineage: Archaea > Asgardarchaeota > Lokiarchaeia > Sigyniarchaeales > SOKP01 > SOKP01. The sequence continues at coordinate 20,027 of SDNW01000024.1, read as the reverse complement.
AAGGATGATCTCTTAAAAGTTTTATATAATTTTGTCCTACTATACCCGTTCCGCCTAATATAGAACATTTCAATTTATGTGAAGACATTTTTCACTAAAAATTAATACTTCTTAATCCTTTTTAATAAGAAATTATTGAATAATTTTATTATATTTTTATTTTCATTATTATTATATACTAAATTTTTGAAATTTCGGTGTTGATGATGGACGAGATAAAAAATGAACTAATAACTAAGGCTGAAGAATTCGAGAAACTATCGAAGATAGAAGTGAAAAGACAGAACTATGAAGAAGCGGTTTCACTACTATTTCAAGCAAAAGAAATATATGAAGAGGCAGGATTAACGGGCCAAGTATCCATCCTTATCAAAAAAATCGCCAACTTAAAAAAGTTAATTCCAGTATCACCTGCAAGAGCGGATATTTCAAGTGAAGAAAAAATTAAATTAGAAGTAAATCCCAAAGAAAATCTTGAAGAAAAGGGAATTGAGTTGCTCGGAAAAGCATACGAACTAGCACTGAATGGAGAATTGGATATTGCTATTGATTTATATAATGAAGCTTACAACCTGTATAAGAAATTAAATCATGATTATGAATGTAAACAAATCCTCTGGCAAATAAATGAGATTAAAGAGCACCAGAGATGGAAACAAGCTGGAAAAATTGACGTAACAAGTATCCCTTTAAAGGATATCGTTTCTTTATCTCAAGCAGAAAAGAGAAGGAGAAAAATACAAGAAACGTTATCCCCCTTAAAAGAAAAAACTAATATTCCTCATAAGAAAGAAATTCCAGAAGCTGCTATTTCCGAGAAGTCCGAACTAAAAAAGCCGAAGTTATTTCGACAAATTCAAGAACAAGAAAAACAAGAACAATTACAAAAATCGAAAGAGGAGCAAATTCGAAGAGAAGTGCAAGATATTAGGCTACAAAAAATCCGAGAAAAACAAGAAAAATTACGAGCACTTCAACAACAAAAAAATACAGAACAAGAATTAATCAATCAAGCGAATAATTATTTAGATCAAGCAAATAAAAACCTAAAGAAAAAGACCTATGATGAGGCTAAAGAATTATATCTTCAATCCATCAAAATCTTTGCCAATTTAGGGTGGAATAATCAAGTGAGAACGTTGAAGCAAGAATTAAGAAATATTGAAATCTACAAGAAAGAAGATGCAAGAAAGGATTTTTTGGAACAACAAAAAAAAATACAAAGTGAACAAAAATTTGAAAAACGTGTTTCAGCGGTTCTTAACGAAAAAGAAAGGTTTCTCGAAAAAGCAAAGGCAGATAAAGCCCTCTTACCGCCTGAAATAAAGTTAAAGCTAGAAAAAGCAGAATTTACAAAAGAAAAAGCTGAAAAAGAAGAAAAAATTCCGAATTTAGAAAGAGCTCTTGCACGATATCAATATGTATTGGAATTATATAAATCGATTCCTACTGAATTTCACGATACTTCTGAAGAAATTATTACCATTCAGAAAAAAATTTCTGAATTAAAAGAGAAAATGTAAAATTTTATGTCCTCCTTTATTATTCAAAAAAAGTAAATGTACGATACTATGGATAATCCCTTTTTAGATTTTTTTCACGTTCCTAATAGTCAAGAATTGCTCGATATTGCGTTTAAGAAAGCAATGAAAAGCTCGGCTCAAGTTTCAAAAAACGCCGCAATCTTAATTAAAGCGAAGAAGAAAGAACATAAGCGAATTAAAGTTGCTATCGATGAGATCATAAATCGCATTCTTCTAGTTATAAAGAGAGTCCCAATGATCGATGATTTACCTGATTTTTATAGAGAATTGGCATCTCTAATCGTTGATGTTGATGAATTGCGTCTTACTTTGGGTAAACTAAATGGTATTCTTCCTATTTTAAGCCAAATTGAGAGAGAATCTTCAAAACGACTCAGTCGAATAGAAAATCCTAAAGAAGCAGATCAAATTCGAAGGGCGGCATTTGGAAGAATTTCTTCTATTGTAAATAAACAAAATGCTAATTTGGAATACCTTAATGAGATTCGAGGGGACTTGAGGAGAATTCCCTCTTTGGACTATACTTCTCCATGTGTAGTAGTTGCGGGGTACCCTAATGTAGGAAAAAGCAGTATCGTAAAATTAGTCTCTACGAATAAGAAGCTCGAGGTCCAAGAGTATCCTTTTACCACCAAAGAACTCAAATTGGGACATTTGGAAATACAGAGGCGTTTTGATTCGATTAAAATTCAAATAATGGATACCCCAGGAATTTTAGACAGGCCAATGCCTCGTAGAAACAAAATTGAATTAAAAGCAATTTTAGCGTTAAGGGTGATATCTGATCTTATTCTTTTTGTATTCGATCCAACGCCTGCTTGTGGATATTCTATTGATTCGCAGATTGAATTATATCAAGAAATACACCACAATTTTACCAAAGAAGGAACAACAAAGATGTTTATCTTAATAAATAAGATGGATTTAGCCAGTTCAGAAGAAGTAGACTTTCTTCTTAAAAAATTAGGATTAGAAGAAGGAGATTATATTCTTACGAATGCTTTAACTGGAGAAAATATTGATAAGATAATCTCTTTTTTGCATAAGTATTATCATCTTGAAATTAAATCCCAATTATAAGAATTTTTCTATACTCATGTTTATCTTAGGGCTTGATATCGGTGGTGCGAACACCAAAGCAGCACTGCTCAAGTTTAAAGGAAATAAATTCATAGATGGAATGTCGGTGATTGAATATTTCCCTTTTTGGGAAAAGACACACAAAGATATTGGTGCCATGTTCGATACTTTAGTCCAAAAATTAGCATCTAATTTCTCAATCTCACCAGATCAAATAGATTATATTGCCATTAGCATAACAGCAGAACTCTCTGATGCGTTCTATACTAAAAGGGAAGGAATTTTTATCATTTTAACGGCATTAAAAGAGACTTTTGGCGAGGAAAGATTAAAATTCGTAAATACTCACAATCAATTTGTTGATTATTTTTTGGCAAAAAAAGATTACTTCGCTATCTCCGCGGCTAATTGGGTTGGAACCGCTCTGTTTGTTGGTAATTTTGTAGAAAATTGCATTCTAATTGATGGAGGTTCCACCACAATTGATATTATTCCCATTATAAATAAATTTCCAAATACTCAAGGAAAAGATGATACCACCCGAATTATTAATCATGAATTGATATACACTGGAGCCTTGCGAGCAACTATTCCTTCTATTACTCATTTTGTTCCCTTTCGAGGTAATAACGTGAGAATTTCATTCGAAAAGTTTGCTTTGATCTCAGATGTCCATCGGATCCTAAATAATATTACCGATGATGAATATATCACTGATACTGCCGATCATCGTTCTATTTCATTAGAGGATTGTTATGCTCGACTAGCACGCATGATATGTTCTGATTTAGACCTTATCTCTAAAAAAGAACTAACTGAAATTGCCGAATTCATCTATGAAAAACAGCTTGAACTTATCTCGTCAGAGATCGAATTATTTATGGAAAGTCTCGTTAAAAGGTTCCCAGAATTAGAACACAATCCGCAATTTATAGTTACAGGGTTATGTGCTGAATTTTTAATCAAGAAAGCCTTATATACTTTAAACTATACAAATATTTTAGATTTTAAACAAGTCACAGGAGTTCCTAATAATGTTAGCTCATCTGCTTTTGCTGTAGCAGGAGCCTTATATCATAATCATTTGAAAAAGATGAAAGAATGAATTTAGAGAAAGCAGTTTTTAAAATCGGTGGATCCATATTAGATAATACTCACTCTCTCAATAATACTATTTCCCAGCTCAATCAAATATCTCAGAAAAAACTTATCAACCATATCATCATTATCCCTGGTGGAGGGCTATACGCTAATTTCATAAGGTCATTAGATAGAGAATTACAAATAGGAAGTGAGATGGCCCATTGGATGGCTATTTATGCCATGGATTATAATGGAAAAAAAATAGGGAAGCAGTACTCTTTCATTAATTTGACCGATAACCTAGAGATACTTAGAACTAATGAAACTAAAATCTCTCTTTTTTTACCTTTAAAACATCTAAGAGCTTATAATCGTTTACCTAAAAGTTGGGATGTTACTTCAGATTCAATTGCGCTCTCTATAGCTCAAGAGCTTAACCTTAACCAATGTTTTCTAATTAAAAATGTTGATGGCATAATTGACCATCATAATGAAGTAATTCAAAAGCTATCTACCACTAATTATACACAATTGAAAAAAACTGGTAAGCTTGCTAAAATCCATTCTAATGAAAATGAAATAAAAAAATCGAAGCCTATTGACGAGTATACCCTAGAAATTATTAATACTTCCAAAATTTCTTGTATCCTATTAAACGGAGCACCTAATAAATCAAAAATATATGATTATTTTGCTAGTCCGAATGAATCCGATAAAACTTATACCAAAATTTCTTTTAAATAACGTAATTTTTCTCCAATCTCTCGTAATTGTTTAGAGGAATAAGAATCATTACGAGAAGAAAGTTTTAATTAGCCTTGAATTAATTATTAATTATTATTTTAAAAAATAAATAACAGACATTAATGTGAAGCAAATATGGAACCAGAAGAAATAAAAAAAAATGCTGAATTTTTAATAAAGGAATTATCTGGGAAAGATATCCCCGGAGAAGCAAAACTCAACTGTCGATATAAAACATTAACTAAATTTGCGAAGATTTATGGTATTACCGATCCAAAATATGTAGGTCCTGAAGAAGATGGAATTATTGCTTGTCATGGATTCGCAAATGCTTTTACTGTAAAATCTTTTTATTCGCTTCTAATCGGATTCAAACTAATTCAAGATGGAAAGGAAAGACCTTTATTACTTAATCCAGGCAAATTACTCCATGCGGGGAATCAATATAACTGGGAGAACTGTGTAGATATAAAAAATGGAGATAAATTAACAGTAACCGCCAAATGGGGGAAAGCATGGTTTGTTGAAAAAAATAAAATGTTTTTCGCAGAACTTCTAGCTACAGTAACGAACCAGAATGGTGAAATGGTCTGTAACATTAAATCTAATTTAGGTATTCGACCAGGAGGTTATTAAAAAATGGTTAAAATTGCAGATGTGAAAGTGGGTCAAGTAATTAAGAATGAATTTGATCAAATCACTCGAGATTTATTAAAAGATTATGCAAACGCTTCAGGTGATACGAACCCCATTCATACAAGAGATGAAATAGCGGAAAAAGCTGGACTTAAAGGAGTAATAGCTCATGGTTTATTTAGCTTCGGTTTTATAACTAAACTTTTTGAAGACTTTCTTGAGCATGGTAAATTTGGAACTCTAATTGAAATAGGAGTAGAAATGCGTGGAATGGTACGATGTGGGGATACGCTCATAACAGAGGCTAAGATAACCAATATTGATGGAAATCGGGTATATTTTGATGTAACCCAAACCACTATAACTAATGTTGATATAAAAGGAAAGGATGGAGCAATTGTGAAACAATTTGAAGCTGGTGAGCGAGGTTATATTACTGAAAAAGATATCAAAAAAGGTTTGGTTAAAACTAAGGAAGTTAGTGAGGGTATTTTAACCTATAGAGAGCGAGTTGCCACCCCAGGCTCTGCTATTGTAGAATTAAATGATTGAGCCCTTTATCTTAAAAACAATTTTTAAACTAACTTTTTCTCTTTTTTCTTATTGTAAAATTTAGCTTAATAGAAGCCTATTTAAGTTCTATTCTCATTAAGTTTAAAATAGCATATTTTTATGTAATGTTTGAAAAAAGATTTTTATAGTTTTACGACAAATGAGATATTTGCAATATCGGATTTAATTAAAAATGATCAAAATAAAGCGGATTAAAAATTATAGTTTTGGATGTTAAAAAAATAGAAGGTTTGATTTCAAGCGGTAACTATGAGAAAGCCGCAGACGATTTGTTTTATATCATTACTAAACATCAAAAGTTAGAATCCGATAAAGAATTGGTTTATAAAAGTTTAAACTTATTGAATAAAATCTGCGACAAATCACCTTCTATCTCTTTAAGAGCTGTAAAACTAATTCAAAAACTGATATATGACTCTAATTCATGGATACGATTGGTTTCATTAGAAATTCTTTATCAAATCTCATTATATCGTCCTAATCTGCTTATTGATCTAATAGAAACTATTAAAAATCGCTTTTATGACAATGAGGCCGTTGTAAAACGATTAGCGGTAAAAATTGTGGGTAATCTTATTTTATCACTCCATATTGATAAGGACGAATTATATCAAATCATTGACGAATTCACATCAAAATTGATGGATAATGATTGGAAAGTTAAGTTACAAGTAATAAAGACGCTAAAAAAGATTTTAAATCAAGATTACACGAAAATACGTGATTTTGAACCGTTATTGTCCATCATTATCGTAAATTTACGGGATGCTGATGACGATGTTGCGAGATCTGCCGCTGAATTACTTAAAATACTCGGAACCTATTTTTTATCAAAAGATAAAATAATGTATGTACTTTTAAATCTGTTATATAATGAAGAATCTCGCGTAAAGGAATTAATCATATGGTTATTAGGTGAAATAGGAAAGGAAAAGAGTTCTGAGATAATACCTGTAATTCCTAAACTAATTACGCTTCTTAAAGAAGACGATTATCGAATCCAATTACGTGTAATTGATGCGTTAGTCAATATATCAAAAAATAATTTCGATCAAATTTGGGCAAACTTAATTAATGCTCTTTATTCCAGTGATTTTGATTATCGAAATGTAATTATTAATGCCCTTTATCATTTATGTCAGAACAATCTTATTGAAGTGTTCAATTATATTTTTGAAGAGTTGGAAAATCCTTCTGAAAATGTACGAGATGCGGTTGCGTTAGTGTTTAAACGCTTATACGAGGAATACCAATTAGAAATAGAGAATGAAATAACTAAAATTCTATATACTCTAGAATCCAAGTATTGGAGAGAACGAAAGAAAACTATCTTACTCCTTCGAAATATCTGCTTGATTCTGGAAAGTAAAAAGGTCGCAGTGTGGATCTTCATTGAATTGGAGAAAAGTCTTATTGATGAGACAGATCCCGATGTAAAAGAAGAAATTCTCTATACTCTAAAAAATATTAAAGTATTGTTTAGTGAAATTCATGCAACAATCGGAAAGGTAAATGAAGAACTAGCAAGGTTTCAGAGGAGAATTCGAGAATTTCAAAGAATGCCTGCTGATTTTCGTGAAAAAATGAATTCATATATAAAGAATTTTAAATTTCGGGATACAGAGATCGAATTAGACAAAATATACCGTAAACTATTAACAAAAATAAAAAAGTTCAATAAAAAACTCAATAAATTTGAATATAAGCGATTAGCATTTAATTTAATTGAAGATTGGGAAGAAACCAAGGTAAACATCATTGATGAATTAAGTATAATAAAAGGCTTCATTTCCGATTTGTTTGAAGAGAAAAAACAAGAATATACCTTAAGTATTAAATCAAAGGTTAAACTTTTTGAAGATCGAATTAACATTTTAAAGGCTCAGTTTGAAGATCTCAAGGAATATTCCTTTCCCGATGATTTAGATGAGATTTTATTAAGTAATACTCAAGATGATGCATTAAAAGAGAAATTTTTTCAAATTACCCAATTAAGGAATTATTTATTCAAACTTGATGATGATATTCGTGAAGATTTAGTTGATAATGTCGAATTTAACGAGATCTACAAGAATTTATTGCGAAAATGGGTAAATACTAAAATTGAAATCCAAGAATATCTTAGTGATTTAGACCGTAAAATCAAGGTTGTAAAAGATAAAGTTGTTGAGTATTTCGTTGATATCCACAATCGAAAAGATATTGTAGAGGAACAAAAAATTAATGGCATACAAAAGGAAATGGGATTTCAGCTGTTCCAAGCCCATATTCAAACTCTCATAACACAATCAATTGAGGGATTTAAAAAGTTTAACAATCATTTTGAAATTTTAGATTCGAAAATTAAATCCTTAATTAAGAAGAATGAATTTTCAGACGTAAAAAAATTAATCGATATGAATACTTCACAGATCCAAGGATTCATCGAAGAAAGTGAGAATCAAATCGATAATATCGTCGGTAAAATTACAGAGGACAATAATGTATTCAATCTCTTTATTCGACCCTATATCACTAAATTTATCGATACTAAGGAATTACTTATCAACAAATTAAAAAGCTTTAACAAAAAAAGCAATGATAAGCTATTACTTGCCCAAATAAAATTTTACTTGGATATTTCTAACCGGATTAAACTTGAGAATTTAGCTTCTTATACTGAAATGGACACAGAATTCATGAACCAAAAAATTTTAAAATTCATACGAAAAAATAAATTAAATGCCAAAATTATTGATGATTACTTATACAGCCCTGAGAAAGAGGATATTTTAGAAGCTAAAGATTTACTTTTTTTTAAAAATATTAAGTCAATTGGAAACAAGATTTATTTCAACTTTAAGCTCAATAATCCTACAAGTTTGATTTTTAAAGATTTGCAAATTGCCTTAAAAGCTCCTCCTTATTTGCAATATCTTAAAAAAGAAAGTTTCCCTATGCTCCTATTTCTTGATGAATTGAAATCAGGAAATGTTTTTAAATTCAATTATGTGTTTAAGATTATCCGTGAAAGTGAAAGAAAAGTTACCGATCACCGAGTAGATGAGGTAATCCTTAAATTATACTACAAGGATCCGTTCAATATTAACCGCAAGATAACGAAAAAAATCAATCTACTTCTACCTTAGGATTTGTAGTACCTTTAATCATTTTATTTTTTAAGTCCTTATCCTATTTATCGATATTTTCGATAAGGATCATTCAAAAAATTAATAAATCAAAAAATATTTCATTTTTCAAATATAATAACACGATGAATATGAAAGATGACAGATGAAACTAAATATAAGTTTAATAAAATCATTAAAGTTCCAGCTTTTCTGGGAATCCTTATTGGATTTTTTGCCGCTTTGATTCAGGCATTAATTATTAGTGCTGGTGGACCAGAAGCCTATGGTTTTTGTGTTGCATGCCATACAAGGGATTTAGTGAACGTAATTTTTAATGCGTTCACTGGAGATAATCTGGGTCTCGCGCCTATATCAGCAGCTACTCCTGTTCTCACAATAGTTGGTGTTATGATAGGAGGATATATAGCTGCTACAAGAAACAAGGAATTCAAGCTTAAGAAGTCAAAACCCGTGATTTATTTACTTTATTTCCTTGGAGGCATTGCTGTCCTAAACTTCGCTTTAATATTAGGTGCTTGTCCTTATAGAGCTGCGCTCAGATTTGCCTATGGTGATTTAGTTGCATTAATCGGGATTATTTCGATAGCGGGCGGAGTTGCGGTGGGTGTATTAATCTTACTTTTTACTATCAAAAGGAGGGGAATTAACTAATGGCAGATGGATTTTTAACAGCTTCAGCAGCTATTATCATCATTCCCTTAGTGACACTTGCCTTAGGTTTTTTGATTGGCTATCTCGCTCAAAGATCTGGATTTTGCTCGATTGGTGGTATGAGAGATCTCATGATGTTTAAACATACTCGTTTGTTTTTTGGATATCTTGCATTAATTGGTGGTGGCTTTTTAGGATACTTTCTTTTCTGGCTAATTATTCCTAGTGCATTTCCTGGTTTTTATTGGCCATTCACCCAGTCAGATCCCTTAACTCCTATTCCAGGCGCTCCAGGAGGATTATCCATTATCTCCTATGTAATCTTAGCAATTATTGGAGGTTTTGGCATGGGATTCATTGGAGTATTGTTAGGTGGATGTCCATTAAGACAAATTGTCATGGGAACCGAGGGAAATTATCGATCATTATTCTATGTTTTGGGATTAGCCGTTGGTGCTATAATCTTTCATGCTTGGATAATTGAACTAGTGGTGGCAATATTGCCTTAATAACTTATGAGGTAGATAAATATGGTAGAATATAAATTAGATATTTTAGGAAAAGTATGTCCTTATTGTTTATTAGCAGTCAGGAATGAGATGAAGAAATTGTCTTCTGGTGATATTTTGGAAGTAATTACAGATCATCCACCTGCAGCCACAGATACAATTCCTCACGATATGAAAAAAAAAGGGAATGAAATTTCCTCTGAAAAGTTAGAATCTGGAGTTTGGAAATTAACAATAAAAAAGACATAGATAATCATTTACAAATATGACTAAAAGTAAAATATTTTTTCTTTTCTTCAATAATTTGAGTAAGGAACGACTAGAATGGTTAAATGCTATACTAAATCAATTGAATATTCAACAAAAATCTCCTCAATATGAGATATCCTTTTTTTTAGGTGGAGAGAGTTTATATAGTTTGCTAGATAAAAGAACCAGTCATCTATGGTCTAAAATGCTAAATAACTCTCAGATCAAACTCTATCCTGATCACAATGAACTTCGAATTTTAGGTCTTCCAAGCGATTTGATGCTGGAGGAATTTTCAGGTTCAAAAGAATTGTCACCCAATATAAATTTAAGTAGTAGTTCGAGTTTCTGGGATCTTATAATCGAAAATTTAATGAAAGAGCAGTTTGATTCAAGAATTGGTTTATTACAAAACGATGGACCCTATATGCATAGAACATCCGTTTATACTGTGCGATTATTGAATGCCGCTATCAACAGAAATCTTAATACCGAATTCTATGGTTATCTTGATGGCGTACATATTGGACATAAGGGGCAAAAACCTTCAGAATTTGAGAATATATCTCAATCACTTTTAAATATTAAACATAAAGCAAATGATAAAAATTTGGAATTCTCAATGTATTCCTGTTCTCGTTGTGGAATAGCAAGAGGATACATTCGTTCTCCACAGACTCAAGATTTTTATCTATCAGATGACACCATTCCTCATTTTAATTTTTGTAATCTGAATAAAATAATAGAACAGTTTGAAAAACAGCATCCAATACTCTCCTCTAATTCTGCTATTGTACTCTTTGAGCCTCAAAAAGATGATTTAAGACCAGAATTAACTATCTTCATTACAAATAGCCCTTATGCTTCTGAATGGACTTTTGGGGGTATATCATTTGCAGTAGCAAGTGCTATGCATAAAATACATACACAAATTATATTCATCGAAAATGGAGTTTATGGTCTTATCGGGGAACATCAAATTGGTGAAAAAGAGAAAATTTTTAATTTACAAGATATTATAGAGGCAACAGCAGATTTAGAAAATCTTAAGTTCTTTGCACATGCTCCATCATTAGAAAAACGGAATATTATCCTCTCAAAGAAGTTAAAAAATATATCACTTATTTATAATGAGGATTTAACGACTATCGTATTAAAAAATAATCGAAAATGTTTATACCATAAAAGAATTATATTTTTTTAAGTAAAAATCTACGAATTAATTATACCTTATGAAAATGGCTAATTTTGAAACTTACGACTTTACTGATCTTACTTGTACCAATCTAATGATTAAGCTTAAAATACTGCTTAAAAACTTACCCAAAGGAGAGAAAGTAAACTTTTTTACCAATCGTGAGCAATATGATAATATCAAGAAGCCATTTGCGAAGGATCCTTATAAATTTCAAGGAGAACAAGTGGGAGATAATCGATATTTTATTACGATATTCAAAAATTCCAAAAGGTGAAAAACTGGATGTCAAAAATTCATGATCCTCTAATTATCCATCTTATTTTTATCCGAAATTTCCAAAGATATATTCTATTTTCAATGAATTCGTCAAATTATGAATATTTATATGTATATAATATGAAAAAACCCATTCGTTCTCTTTTTTATGGAGAAAATTTTCAAGGTTTAATCTCAACATTATTAAAAGACACTCAAGTGGAATGTATTGAATGCTCTCTGGCTCCAAACATGATAGGTGGAGTATCTTATGATAATGACCAACAAGTTTTTAACAATATATCTCTTGAAGAATGTAATACCATCTTAGCTCGGTTAAAAGTTGAATTGAAAAGGTCTTTTGATATCGTTGTTCCTTTTTAAGAATAACAAAAAATTAAATAAACGTGAGGTGAAAATGCAAGAAAAAAGTGAATATCGACTTACTTCACAGGTAAAAATACATGGATGAAGTTGCAAGCTCGGACCAACTGATTTATACGATCTACTAGTTAAAGCTGGATTATCAGGAGATACGGAAGATGCAGCTGTACTTCCAATTCCACAAACGGATTTAGTATTAGTTAAAAATATTGATATCATGACCCCCATTATCGATGAACCATCTATTATGGGAGAGATTGCTGCGTGTAATGTTACAAATGATATTTTTGCATTAAATGTCCCTGAAATATCTGGAATGTTAGTATTTTTGGCTATCCAGACCCATACACCAATTGAAATTGCTGAAGGAATCTTAGTTGGGATAAAAAATTTTATGGAAAAAAAAATTAAATCTCAAGTTGTAGGTGGACACACTATCTATTCGGGATGGCCTCTTATGGGTGGAGAAGCAAGTGGAATTGCTCATAAAGATTTTATTATCCCTAAATTTGGAGTAAAGGAAGGCGATAAGCTTTTATTGACGAAACCAATTGGTTTACAAGCAATCATGGCTGCTTATCGAATTCAAAAAGATTTTCCAGATATTTTAGAGCATTACTCACGTTCAGAACTTAACCAATCCATTGATTTAGCCATTCAAATAATGACTACATCAAATCAGAAAGTTGTTAAGACTATTCATTCCTATGAGGATTTTTCATTTGTTCATGCGATGTCAGATGTAACGGGATTTGGTTTAGCGGGACATCTTGAAGAAATGCTCCAGCATTCAAACTTATCTGCTTTAATTACTAAGACTCCCTCTATAATGCTTTCTAAAAATCTTTCGGAAGAGTTAGGTTATTCATTTGATGACTGTACTTGTCATGAAACCGCAGGAGGTATGCTAATTTCTGTAGATCCCCATCGAATTGAGGAATTTTCTGAGAAACTTAGTCGAAATGGTGTTAAGAATTGGATTGTTGGAGATATCGATAAATTCAAATCACAAGCCGTTCGAGTTGCTGATGACGTCCAAAATGTTGAAGTATCAAAATTTTAGAGATGTCTATGATATAAGCTTAAACACGAGAGTGAGGGCTTAGGAGAATTTCACCCGCACGGTGACATCTCATACACTACTTGGTCTTAATTTTCCCATTTAAATTATGTACAATATCTTTTGCTTTTGTAAGCGCTTCTTCTACCAATTTTTCTCCGTTGTCTACATTAAAGCATGTAATTGAAAGCTCTACTTCTACGGAAAGCCCAATTCTTGGATGAGTTTTAATCCATAACTTCGGATATTCATGTTCTAATTTCGTAATATAGGGAGCAATTTGTGATTCGCCAATTCCAGTAAAAATAAATCCTTTTTCGATAAATTTTCCTTTTCTTTCCTTGAGAAGAGGGGTAATAACATTTCGAAACATGGATTTCATTTCTGCAGGCACTCCTGGTAAAATAAAGATCGTAATATGTCCTTCCGTTAGCTTAACTCCTGGAGCAGTCCCTACTGTATTAGGTAAAGGGGTAGATCCTTGAGGAAGATACGCCATCTTTTTTCTTTCTTTCGTCATTCCCTCCAGTTTTAAAATTCCTCTTCTCGTCGCATTTTCGTATGCCTTCTTGATCGAATTAAAAGCATGCTGGTTTAATTCGATTTCTCTCTCTAAACCTTTTGCGATCCCTTCCAGGGTCATATCATCGAAGGTGGGCCCAAGTCCGCCAGTTGTAATGATCATATCTGGATTTCGTGCTAATATGTTTTTTATTGTGGAAGAGATTTCGTTTAAATCGTCTCCTATAGTCGTAATTCGTTTTAGACGATGCCCATACTTCGCAATTCGCTTTGCCATCCAATTTGAGTTAGTATCTTGCGTCTTTCCAATTAAAATTTCATTTCCAATCGTTAAAATTTCGACATTCATTTTTCCTTCCTTGCTAACTCCTTTATAGTGCGTGAATATTATAAATTAAATTAAAAATTTAAAGCTGCATTTTCTCAAAATTGATATTTTCTAATTAATTTCATTACTTATTAGTTAATATCTACTTCTTAATATTATGTCAATTGAAATTGATGACGCTGGCACGGGAGATCTGGTAGGAGATGTATTTATCGGATTTCTTCGAAAAGATACAGGAAAGATTATATTTCGGACGCTTTCCATAGAGTTATTCAACAAAGAAAATTGGAAAAATAAAATGCCCTATAAAAGAACAGTTGAGCTGGTAAAAAGTGGATTGAAAGAGTTAAATTTTGATAAAGATAAAGAAAAGATTTATCTCTGTCGTGGCAACATTTTCGATAATGTGCGAGACTACTTTGATGAGGAAGGCATTAATTATGAACCTGCGATAATTGAAGGAAGACTCCAAGATGCAGTAGAAGGGAAACTCGTAAAGCATTTACGAAACGATCTTGGAATCAGATCTAGAAATCTAACCAAAAAAAGTGGGGCTAAAAGATATTTTGTTTTATTTAATTGGGTTTGCCGAGACTTTTATAAAAGAGAAAAATATGTTAAGTCAGGATTCAAACGCTGGAATACCGTGTGGCGAGAAAGAGCTATCGAAAAGTATGAAAAGATGAATAACTCGAGAAAAAAGATATATAAATCATGGGATAGAGGCCCATGAACTTAATCAATAGATTTTAGGAATCAATTTATATTTTACTTTTTTTTTATATTCCAAGTATCCTTCAAGCTCCTCACTAAGCATTTTCTCCTCGAAAGTGATTCTTAACGCAAGTAATCCAAATGCTGATATTGCTAAAATCAACGTCCACCACGATCCCAGCCCAAGCGCAAGACCAAATCCCATAATTGAAAATCCGGTATACATAGGATGGCGTACAATGGCATAAGTCCCGGTATCAATTACCTTATGACCACTATCCTTTCTCACATCTAAGACCTTAGAAGCATAAGCATTATCCCGCATCGATCGAAATAATATGTAGAAGGCTATAGCTAAGAGTAAAAAACCCCCTATTTCGATATAAACTGGCACATTAGACCAACCATAACGAAAATCAAATGCGGGGAGGAGGAAGAGTCCAATAAAGACAATCGATATTAAGGGGAACAACCATTTATCCGATCCTTTTTTCCCTTTCATTCTTTCTTTTTTCGTTTTCATACGGTTAATTAGCACCTCAGGATTTTTCTTGTTAAGGATAAGGACATTACTAGTCATGAATATAAAATAGATTATTAAATATATCCATGCTTCAATCCAATCCCATCTCCCAGCGGGAAGAAATAATAAGGGCATTTGAATTGCTACTGAAATAATGCTTAAAGTGATAAGTAGTGCCGAATTCATCCTTTTAGGTTCCTTCCCTTTAGAGGGAGAAACATCCAAATCATCTGATGATTCTGACATAATTAATATTTGTAGAAGATTTATTACTAATACTTAAAAGAATGTGATAACTTAAATTTCTGTCTCTATGAATAACTTTACAAATTGAAAATATCATTTTAGAATTATAGGATATTAACATAATTAGAATCTTTTTTTTAGGAAGAATTGATTAACCTCTATAATTAATAAGAATTCGAATTTGGAAATAATTATTGTGTATCAATAAAAATTAAATTAAACTAAATAGAAAGATAATTATGAAAATTGTAGTTTTTGCCCCACATCCAGATGATGAAGTATATGGTTGTGGGGGCAGTATACTAAAATGGATGGAACAAGGACACGATGTGCATATTGTTTATGTCACGGATAATAGCGCCTTAATTTCGTGGGGGCGAGAACATGATGAATTGATCGAAGAAGAGGCCAAAGATTATATCAATTTAACTGAGGAAGAAATTGGAAAAATAGGATTAAAAGAGGCTAAAAAAGTGTCAAAAGCATTTGGATTTCCCGAATCTAATGTAAATCTGTTTCAATTCCGTGATCAAGATGCGATGAATCGTATTGAAGATGGAATTAGGCTTTCAGAAGAAATTATTAAAGATGCAGATAGATTGGTAATTCCAAGCGATAATAATAACCATCCTGATCATCAAGCAACTCATACAATGGCTAAAACTGCGGCTCAAGAACTTAGCCTTACAAATGTAGAATTTTATGTATACACAATATATAACGTCTTGAAAGCACCTATAGAAAAACATATCAAGATTAAAATGGTCGAGTATAGAGATAAACTCTACGATTTAATGAAAATGTACAAAACACAAATTACCCTTTCTACCTCAAAAACAGCGTGGCAAACTCTAAAGCGTAAAAGAAAAGAGAGATTTGGGCTCTTCATTTTAGAAGACGCTGGAAAATATTATAATTTTTAATAATTATTTAATCAACAATTTAGCTAAGTTTTGTTCCACAATTGGGACAATTTTTTGTTCCAAGTGGTACTTCGATTCCGCATGCGAAACACACGAGTTTATCTGTATTGTCTCTGTCATTTTGAGCTCTTTGTTCTGTAATTGATTCTATATCGGATTTCTGGTGCTTAAAGATGCTCATATCAATATCTTGACTTAAAATTTTTTCTACATACTCCTTGTCATGAGGGGTAATAATGGTAAAATCGTTAGAGGTTTCAATTTCTTTAAATCCTTTTGGTATATTTTTAATATCGTCACTTTCAATAAATTTCATCGTTTTCTTTTCAGTCTGAGAAATTTCATGAGAATTTTGTTTGTGGATTGAAGGAGATAATTTTATCTTCGATTCATTATTTTTTGAAGGTACTTTCTCTATAAGATTTTCGGTACTCTTTGTCGGTGACTTTATAACTGGTTCTTGGGATTGGTTTTTTATAGAACGTGAGGATATCTGCTTTAAATCTTTAATATGTTTGATAATTTGCTCGGTTTTCTCAATAAGCATAGATCGAAATGAAAAATCTAATTTCGGTAATTTTGACATTTTAATTACCATCTCAGTTATTTCAATCCAGATTTTAATTGCTTCTTCAACTCTCTGATGCTTTTCGAGACCATTTGCTTTAGCAACTTTATAAGCCAATTCTTGATTAAATTTCGAGATATCCATACTCTTTCATTTAAAAAAATATTTTCTTTCCTTACAATGTTTACATGTCAATTCAAGTATATATAATTGTCATGTATTACCCACAATAATAATAGCAAAGATTTTTTTTAGTGTAGTCGAATAGATAATTAAGAAAGCTATCAACTCTTGGCAATACATAATGACGATACAATTATTATCTCCGAATGAATTAGAAAACCTTCGGAATGTTATTGAAAAAAATGGGTGGAAAATCGAGGGTAAAACGGAAAACTATTTTAGATATAGTGTAAAGACCGATAAGCTTTTACTCTTTACCTTGAAAATACCGGTAGAATTGCCTGTCCGTTTAAATATTCCCTTAGAAATGCTAACCTTCCGATTATGTATTGCCTTCAAATTCTGGAACTTAAATTCGTCAGTAACTAGAAACATTATCATTTTTATGAAAATGCTGAGAGATTTAGCTCTTCAAGTAAAATTAGAACAGACGTTCCCTATAAAAGGTAAAGAAACTCAATTAGTGGAACTTCTAAACCTTATATTACCAGAACCTATAGATAACGAGAATGAAAATACTTGGATAAACCGAATACGGATATCATTAATGAACAAACGAGATTCAATTGAACAGTTTAAGGAATCAGAGATCACATCAACAGTTAATATCTTGAATAGAACAGGGTTAGAACCCACTTTTAAATTGCCTTGGGAATTGAAAGAAGGTGTGCCACGAGTTAGAACTTCGGAAACACTCTTGTTTTCCAATGATGAGGAATTTGATGAGTTTTTCATTTTAGAGAAAGGGTTCTTCAGTTATTTTAAAGACTTAGAATATAATAAGTTTTATCTGCGAACCTCTTTTGATTGCTATACTCCCTATATTCTAAAAAATCTATTTATAGATACAGAATTTACACCAGAAATGTATATTGAAAACTGGATTAAATTCTCACGAATGTTATTAAATTCATTGCTTAAAATCATTAACCTTAATAAAGTAAATCAACAAGATTATATTCAGATTAATCCTGAAAGAGAGTTAAATTCTTCTGAATTTGAATTGAATGAGAATAACTTTCCCTTTACTGCTTTACATTATGAAAGTTCCATGGCAAAAGGAGAATTATATCATATTCATCACGATTTATTAAATACACCACCAAGGAGTTTTAAAGTCCTTGAGTTTATGAATACTTATACTGAAGCTGAAGAATTTATCAAATCTTATCGATTTGATGAAGCCACACAATTATTAAATAGCTCCTTAAAGGTTTTTAATAAACACAAACAGAAAAAAATCGTGGTATCTATTCTTTTAAAATTGAGAAAGATAGCCAAAAATTTAAATCAACCTGAGATCGCCCTGAACTATTTGAATTCTGCTTTATTGGTGGCAAAATCAGGTGATGTTCCTATTGAGTATATTATTAAAGTCCATTATAAGCTAGGTAAGCATAATTTTAAAGCGGGGGAATATCCTAAAGCTAAAGAACATTTTGAGACAATTATTAATTTTCTTGAAAAAGAACAAGTGAAGATCAATAAAGAGGAATTTTTAGGGATGGCATATCTCTATAGAGGATTAATCGAATTGCAAACTTCTCAAATTTCACAATCAAAGAATGATTTTAAGGAAGCTTTGAAATATAGTAAAGATTCCCCAAAAGTAAAGCTTAAATATCATCTTCTGAGAGCGATAGATTTTAAAAATAAGGAAAATCTCTCTCAAGCACAGAAATTATTACGAGCAGGAATAGATGCGGTTGGTTTGGATTATACTGATAAAAAATTCGAGTATATATTGATAAATATCGTATTAGAATTAGCAGAATTTTACATTCATCACCATGTCGATTCTAAAAAAGCATTGTATCTTTTAAAGGTTATTGAAACGCGAGTTAGCCAAAATATAAAACAAATTCATGGGATAAAGAAAGCTATTCGGTGGAATCTCCTTATGTGTGATTATCAAGATATTTTAGAGAAAAATAGTGAGAAATCCACTTATTATTATAAACAGAGCCAAATCCTTATCAATCAACTAAAGAAAATTGGAGTAATTCACTAAAAGATTTTTAAAAAAAAGAAGTTTTTAACGAGAATAACTTGCTCGTTTTGCTCCAAGACTGTCGGGTTGCCCACCATACTTACCTTTCTCTATTCTTTGGGTGTATAACTTTCTAAATCGCATTCGTGGAGGATTTTTTTTATGTGCGTTTACCCCAGTCTTATCAATTTTTGGAGTTTGTTGCCTTACTTTTCCAGCTTTTGTTAAGGATCCATGCGAACCTGGCATATTAATTCAACTCAGTAATATTAATTATAATTTTAATAAGAATTTAAATTACTTATGATCCTTTAAAAATTGAAAACTCTTAAATTTTTGTGTTATGGAAATTAAATGAGCAGAGATTTAAAAAATGGACTCCACTTTTTTTATTAGAGAAGGTGAATATGTTTTTTTTAGGAACTCGAATAATTATAGTTAAAAAAAGTGAACACCCATGGCAGAGCAAAAAAAAGAAGAAGAGGGACTATCCTCAGGAATAGTGAAGGAAGGAGTCATCCAATATGGAGAATCTAAGACGATATGTTCCTATTGTGGTGAGGAAATTAAATCAAATAAAAAAGTAACTATATGCCCTTATTGTAATACTCCTATCAACAATGATAGTTCAGAAGAATAAATCTCTATTCTTTTACGCACAAATTTTACTCCAAACGAAATTGTTTTAATAAAAAGAACATTCTATTACTCATGAGTGTACGGAACTACAACCGAAGAAGCAAAATACTTATCATGGTTTTAATATTACTAATAGCTACATTTTTCTTAGTCTTTGGTTTGCTTTTTCCAGGATTTGAGCTCTTAATTCCGATCGGAATTCCTATAGTAATCCTTATTATAATTGGAGTAATATTAGTTAAATTCTCTTGGAATCCTCAACATTATTGCTCACGATGTAATTATCCGGTAAGT
>SDNW01000121.1 GCA_004524725.1 Promethearchaeota archaeon | reverse complement strand
ACTCATTTCTGGTGTGGTGAAGAACTAATGCTTACTAAGTGGAATATGAATGGCACAATTGCAGGTCAAATATATCCTGCTGCAGAAGGTACAATTGGAATCACGTGGGATGGAACTACACTTTGGACAAGTCAAAAAACTTGTGAATCCTGGCTAGATGCTAAAATTTTTCAAATCGATATAATTGATGATCAGTATATCCTAAATCAATGAACTAATCATCAAATGATTTATCAAATCTTTTTTTCTCAAGTTCTACCAATTCTCTGCGTAAAATCTTGCCTGAACCAGATTTTGGGATGGAATCGACGAATTCAACCTCTCGAATCTTTTTATATGCGGAAATTCGCTCTGCTACCCAGTTTATAATTTCTTGTTCGCTTACTTTTCCTTTTGATGTCTCTTTTAGCATTATAAAAGCCTTGGGGATTTGGCCGACATCAAGTTCTTTAGAGGGTTTGCCAATAACAGCCGCGTCAAACACGTGGGGATTTTTATACAATAAATCTTCAAGTTCTGCGGGTGCAATACTCCATCCTTTATACTTAATCATCTCTTTGATGCGATCTGCGAGGTGTTCATATTCATCCTCGTCTATATAAGCCATATCCCCTGTCCTTAACCATTTTTCACCTGTAGTTGGATCAATCCAAAAAGCATTTTCAGTATCTTGTGGTTTATTCCAATAACCCAGCATAACTTGCGGACCTTTAATAACTAATTCGCCCAGTTCTCCTCGTTTAGCTATTTCTTTACCTGATTCAAGATCAATTATTTTATGAAAGGTGTCGGGGATGAGTATGCCTTGAGATTCCATCTTGGGACGATACATTGGATTTACTGCAACCACTGGTGAAGCCTCAGTTAAACCCCAGCCATGTTGAACCGTAACTTCATGAGCATTACATTTTTCTTTTGCTAACTTATCAAATCTCTCAAGAAGTTCTAAGGGAATTGGTGCTGCTCCGTTATTAAAGATTTTAAGATTTGTCCAATCATATCCCTTATTGTTAGGTTCTTCAAGATGTCTTACGACTGCTAAGAAAATCGGGGGAACACATAAGCTATATGAAACTTGATATCTTTCGATGAGTTCGCAAAATTCTTTTACTTCAAATCGGGGAATCACAACTTGAGCTGCTCCTAACCACACTGCCTGATTCATTCCCACATTTAATCCATAGATATGATAAAGCGGAAGTACAATTATCGCGACATCCAGTTCACTTAATTCAAAAATCTGAGAAATCTGAATAACATTGGAAACAATATTATAGTGAGTTAACATGGTGCCCTTTGGAAGCCCTGTTGTTCCACTGGTATATACAAGCGCTGCAAGATCCTCTTTAGCATTAAAACGTATATCTGGTGGATTAGGAGTTGTTTTTCTCATCAATTCACTCCATCCTAATGTTTCATCTGATAATTGAATCTCACCTTCTTTTTCTGATTCCATAATTATGACGTGTTTTAGTTGAGTTTGAGATCTAACTGCTGCTACTATAGAATAAAGATGTTGAGAAACTACAATCGTTTCAGCAGCCGAATCGTTTAATTCATACTTTGTTTCGGTTTCTTTGAACTGTGGATTCATTGGAACTAAGATTGCCCCCGCTTTTTCTAAACCAAAAAAAGAGATCTCCCATTCTATTGTATTTGGGCCAAATAAGGCGACTCTATCTCCTTTTATTACCCCTAAATTCTTCAATATGGAAGCAAAAATATCCACTTTGTTTTTAAACTCTTTAAAAGTCATTTTTTTTGGATATAAAAATGCATATGTGTCGGGAAATCTTCTTGCAGTATCTTCTAGCAAGGCATGAATGGGAATTTCGGGATAATAAAGGTGTCCTCGTTTAAATTTGACCATTTTAATCACTTTACTATATTTTTTATTTGATCTTTATGGTTCTTAAATGTTCCATCATCCCAGATCCAATCTCGCCAGTATTCAAATCTTTCATTACCACCATTTGTTCAAACAATTCAGTGAAACCTCCGTCAAACTCTCTCACAAAGCGAATAAATGAATCATTCTTAATTCTCTGAGCTTCGATCCTATGCTGTGTATCATTCATATCCGTTAAAATATAAACACATGAAAGAGGGCTCTTAAATTGATCTTTGTCTAACATGGTGTTAATAGAGACTGTCTTTAGAGAGACATTGCCTGAATTATTGGAAATATGCCCCGAAAGGTCGAACTTCTGTTTAATTTGATCTTTACGAAATGTGCATGACCACTCTTTAAATTGAAAATGACCTGCATACCACTTGTCAAATTGATGCCAATCTCGATACCCCCAACTTTTATCTCTCTGCCCATAACCAGTGATTTTTATCTTTTCTCCGCTTTTAAGGGTTATAGTTCCAACAATCTTCCCTGATGCCTCGAAATGCTGATGCCAAGAAGCGGAAGAGTCAACTCCAAAATTATAAGTAGGAAATCTCGTCTCAAAAGTAATTTTAAACGATATTTTTCGTGATCTATAATTGATTTGCCACTTTTTAAAGGGTTCAATTAATCGATATTCAAGCCTTTTTTCTCGAAGCATAGTATTAATATCATTAACATAATTTTCTAACGAGGGTTCTTTATAATAGATTTCATTTTTATCTTGTAAGAACAACAAGAACACAAACTCACGCTTCTTTTCATTAGGAACAAGCCCAATAGTTGAAAAACCGGATATTTTGTTTTCTATATCCACCCAATTAAAATAATAAGACTCACGCCACTGTAGCTCGTCGGTAGGTTTATGGAGATATTCATCAGAATCATTTAAACTCATAGAAAGCCCCTTTTGATGTATTTAATTTAATCTTCTGGTAAAAGATAAAGGGATGGACCCTCTTTTTTCTTTTTTGCCTTACTTCTCAATAAACGTGGGATTCCTGGATCAAAGTCGGATTCTAAGAATTCTGGTATATATTTATTCATCGTTCTCTCTGTTAAATCCCAATTGATCTCATCTGAAATCCCTACAAAGTTCGTATACCTTGCATACCCAAAACTATAGGCATATGCCCCAGCGATAAGGCGCTGCTTTCGATCCCATCTTGAAAATTTAAGAAATAGTTCTTTATTAGCCTTAACTGCATAATCGGTAAAATCAGAAAGTACATCAAAAGCAATGGGTTTGACGCTATCCCCTTCTCTCGTGAATACCCCAATTCCAGTGATGTTGTCTGAAAAATCAGCAGGGTTTGTCTCGAGTGTAGCAAAATCGTCAAAAGATGTCTCCACATCCTTTAGGCGATATGCAAATGCGATATTAGGATACGGTGCCTTTGCTTCGGTTTCAGACCAAGAAAAGTGAGGCTTTCCACCCGCATATAAATGTGATATTTCTCGAAATATCAGTTTCTCATTATTTTCCAACTCATAGGGACCATGGTCGCATATTTTAGCTCGAGCTTCACATTCATCCAAAAAAGAGACGGTTTCTAAATTTGCCATGGTTCTTTTTATTGATTTCGCTTCTTGACTGGAAACATCATAAATTCTATTCTTTACCCATTCAATATCTGGCTGATCTAATGCGATATTTGTCTTATTGGAATCATAGACCGATAATTGGTTATTCGGAAAATAGGAACGAGCTAACCGATTCCAAAAATCAAGGATAAACATTGTTTGCTCTCGCTTCTCCTCTGGTTCTGAATGCGGGTCCCCGTTATTTCTTGAGATCTCTCCCATCCGTCCAACCATATAATATAATGGGAGATAAAAGATGCTTAGTGCATGTATTTCTGACAGTATTTTTCTACTTTCCTTGCCCATCTTCTCAGGTGTAGTTTTTTTAGCAACCTTCCTTAACACTTCATAGAGCATGTCATATGCATTATAAAATGAAACGCAAATATAGGCGGTCACCGGGAATAATTGACTTTCTAAGAGACCACGTTTCGACACTTGATAATCTACTAATTCCGATGCTTTGGCAATTAATTTATTAGCTTCCTCTACTTTCAATACTTTCCAGCTCCTTAAAATACAGTGAAGTTATACCAATACAAAGAACAATTCAATTTAAAGGTTTTAACATCTACCGTAGAATATGATAAAATTTAAGTAGTATATAAAAAATTAAAAACTAATTAAATTTTTACATAACAATACAGTTGAGAAACCATGGTCATGGAAAAGATTGGGGAAGGGCTTTCATGTTCATCGAAAACCGAAGTATCTGGGGAAGTAGTATATATTAAAACTGTTCAAGATGTCATTTCTCTATTTGATTGTGCTGAAGGAAAAATCTGTATTGTCGATGACGCGGGAATTACTACTTTGAGTCCAATTTTATCAGAGTTGGTCGGTACAATCTGTACAACGGGTGGACCGGGTTCGCATCTAGCTATAGTATCTCGGGAGTTTGGAATTCCTTGTATTATGGGATTTAAATTAAAATCCAGGGATCCTACGACTTTAAATGGAAAAAAAGTACTGCTTAAGCATAATGGAGATAGTCGGGGTTTTTTATATTTAGATAAATAGTAAATTAAAAATCTCATTCTTAAAATATGGAATATGTAGGAGTTATACATAATAACATCAGCGATGATGATTTATATGGAGGAAAGGGCTCCAAACTCATTAAAATTGCACAATTAGGGATAAATGTTCCTCCTGGCTTTATTTTGAATACCAAATCCTACAATACTTTCATAAAGGAGTCAAAATTCCAAAATAAAATCCTTTCAACTTTATCATGCGATTACTCTAAAGACGAAGTTATCACGCTCTCAAAAAGGATTAGTGATTACATCTTAAACTCAGAAGTTCCCAAAACTATAAAGATCGAATTAAAAGGAGCATACCAACAATTAAGTGAAAGGCTTGGCGCTAAAGTATCATTCGCTGTGAGATCCTCAGCTAATATTGAAGACTCGGATCAATACTCCTTTGCAGGACAAGCAGAGAGCTTTCTTAATAATCGAAACCTCCAAGATATCATGAATTCGCTGAAAAAATGTTGGGCATCATTATTCTCTCCTCACGCTTTGTTATATATTCTTCATATGAGAAATAAGGGAATGAAGATTTCCTTACTGGATATTGAGATCGCCGTCATTGTCCAAAAAATGATTGTTCCCGAATGCTCAGGCGTTTTATTTACAGCCAATGTCATAAACAACAATCCTAATCAAATGATGATAAATTCTACATGGGGCTTAGGAGATGTGGTTACCAATAATATCATTAATCCCGATCTAATAATTCTCAATAAAATTAATGGGAAAATTATCAATTCAGTGATAGGAGAGAAAGAACAGCTATCAATCGTTAATCCCGATGGTTCTTCTACAAAATTAATTGCTATGGATGAGCATCTAAGGAACCAATACTCTTTAAATGCTCAGCAACTCAAAAAACTTCGCCTATTAGGGTTACAACTTGAAAAATCTCTAAAAGGCCCTCAAGATATTGAATGGGCCATAGAAAATGATGTGGTATATACGCTTCAATCACGGAGCATAACCACTCTCCATAAGTAAAAAGCGAAGAGAATAAAAGAGTTAAAATTAGAAAAGTCAATAAGGAGTTTATTTTAGGAACGCTCTTTTTCCTAAAAATATAAACAGTTCTCCTAATTCAAAGAGAGTTAATGGAAAGACTAATTGAGCCATATCATGCCGTAATTGTTCCTTTTCTTTACCCGCAGTAATTAATTTCTTGATGTCCTCTACATAATCATCCATATTGAGAAATAAAATCTCTATTTTTGCAGTACCGGTAAGTTCTTCAATATCTTTATCCAAATGTTTTTCAACTTGATTTAATAACCCTAACTTTAACTTTGGATCTAACTGATATTTCGATATCAAGCGGTTCATCTCTTCGATAATGATATTTAAACTTAAATTCCAATCCTTATTTTCCTTATACCTTGGAATAAGGATGTCACTGATAATTACCTCAAAAAGTGTTTCTGGTGCTTTCTCGTCAAATTCTATATCTAACTTAGTACTTAATTGAATGGTTGTTACCAAATTTAACCTCAACTCAAAATTTAAATTATTTTCTTATTAAATAATAGACTATTTTTTTTTTAACTTTTTGCACCTATGTTATCAATCGATTCAAAAAAATTAAAAAACATATCTAATTTTTCATCCTTTACTGCTTCCAATAATACGGAATTTCTACAGTTTTAACATCGCCATAATCTAACACGCTAAGAGACTCATCTTTAAAAGTAAAGGCAAAGCCCCCTAAATAATCAATCCCTCGAAAATCTAAAGGAAATCCAAACCATCCATATCTTAATACAATTGAATGGAGATCATGAGTAATAAAAATTGCCATTAGGTTATTTTCTTGGCTCTCAAGATACGACCAGATGGCATCTGCTGCTCTTCTGGCATATGAGTCAAATGTAGGCCATTTATCCTCAGGATACAACCCCGCTGTCCATCTTATGACGACATCCATGAGAGGATATTTCTTTAGTT
>SDNW01000023.1 GCA_004524725.1 Promethearchaeota archaeon | reverse complement strand
TTTCGACCAGTCAATTTTACTTGAAAATAAAATTATTAATATCCTTGATAATATGAAAACTGAGAGTACTCAATATGATATTCTTTTGATTGAAGATGACTTAGCTACTATTAGATTATTGACGAGTTATTTTGAAAGTAAAGGTTTTTCTTGTAAAGGTGTTGTCAGTGGAAAGAAGGGATTCGAGGAGCTCAACAATAACCACCCTAAAGTGATTCTGTTAGACATAATACTACCAGATTATAGCGGATATGATATTTGTAAGCAAATAAAAATGAATAAAGAGCTTAAAAATGTTCCTGTATTTTTATTGACTGCGATCCCTGGCTCTGAAGTCGAAAAACACATGGAGGAGACCCATGCGGATGGTTTTATCTTAAAACCCTTTGATTTCTCTGATTTTGAAATTGTTTTTAAGCATTTAAAATGAGATCCTCATTTGCTTAATTTTACCATAGATTTAATAGTCTTAGATAAATAAATTAGCGGGCTATGAGGGAATTTCGTATTCTGGGTAATTCCCAAAACTTTTCGAACCCCCGACCGTCAGGTTAAGAGCCTGCTGCGCTACCTGCCTGCGCCAATAGCCCATAAAATCATTTATTCTAAATGTTCACCAAATTAATCTCTATTTTACATTTTTAATCTTTTTTAAAAACGCAGACGGAGGGATTTTCACATCCAAGGTAAATCCCAGAATCGATTCGAACCCCCGAGCGCTCACGCGCACCGGCTTGCTTGGCAAAAATTTACACTCAAGGCCGGCGTCTTACCAGCTAGGCTACGTCTGCATATTTAAAACGATTCCTAACTACCTTATGAAACACTAAATTGTTTGTATTTATTAAGTGTATCTTCAATTAAATAAATTTTTTTTTATTTTCACTATGCCAAATACTAGTTGAGCACGATCTATTGAGAAAAATATAAATTTTATTTTTCATTACATTCTGTATATGGATGTGAAAAAATGAGTGGGGCAAAAGATTTCAGATATTTAATACCACAGCGTCTGTTTGATGAATTAACTCAAAAAGCTGCTGAGGAAAGTTTTATGGGAGAAGGCACCAAAGATTATGTGGTCCATTTTTGGGTCTTTGCGGATCGTAAGGAAAATTTTGGAATTGTGAACAAATTTATCCTTAATACAGATCTTCGGAAAACGAAAGGTCATGTAAAACCAAGAAGCTGGATGCGGTATAAAAAGTCAAAAATATATAATATGCGTAAATTCAAGCAAGAATTAGGGGTTGATATAGTTTGGCAGGCTCATACGCATCCAAATGGCAACGAGAAACTTCACGCAATCGATAAAAGAATCCTAAAATATTTATCCAATGGCGTAATGCTAATTATAATCCCTCCAAACGAGGAAAAAGGGCAACAAGCCAACTTAGTTGGATGGTATTATGATAAGAGATATACCAAAAAGCCGATTATCGAAAAGATGGTTTTTGAAATAATCTCCGAATAACAATAACTATTTTTACGATAAATTATGGTAATATGCTGAGAAACGCATTAAGTTTTTTATAAGTAATTATATTGAAACCGAACAAAGCGAGCAACTTTAACTGTGGTTTTATATTTGTCTTTTTTCGAGGTAAAGTATTAAAATTTTGAATTTTTATATTCCAAATATACTATTCACAATCAAATCTAAATTAATAAGCAATCGTCGCTTAGCTTGGTAGAACGGAAAAGCGTGCCGAAAGCGCTGGATTGCTAATCCAGTGTCCGAACGGATTCGTGGGTTCGAATCCCACCGATTGCGTATTATTTTTAAATTTTTTATGATTATGAATGGGCCAGTGGTCTAGTGGTTATGACGTCGCGCTTACACCGCGAAGGTCGAGAGTTCAATCCTCTCCTGGCCCATATTTTTACTTCCCATTATTAAATAAACCATCAATTCTATCTGGGCGAATAGTACTGAGTTTACTTCTCCTCAATAAGTTTCCAATATCTGAAATAATTCCTGGTGATTGAGTACCTCTTCGGAGTAATACAATATGTTCTAAAAAGCCAAATCTTTCAATAGATACGATATCTCGTAAGTGACCTGTCTTTATAAGAGCTTTTTTCACTTGACCTTTAGATTGACCACTGATAAATACCCCTTCGATATTTTCTCTGAGACATTTTTTATACAAATTGAGCGTCTCTTGAGCTATTATACCCGAAATTTTCATTTCCTCTCTATCAATTACCTTAATTTTTACGTATATTGGAAATTTATCTATGAAATCATATGCCTTTATTATTTCGGATAATGACTTATGTTTTCCATTGCATAACTGCTCTCTAAGTGAATGTAAAGGAAGGAGTACGTCTGTTTTTGGATTCATTATTGCGCAATCAACAAATATTCCAAAACCCACTTGTCCACAATCGATCATCGTACCCTTAGAGATGCTTCCCTCTTGAACTTCGTCAAAGTTAATAACAGTGCCAATTTCTCTTTTTATTAAATTAAACACAAAGACTTCTTCAGGACCGGTTATCTCTATTTCAAATCGATTATCATATTTTCTTAATTTTTTAATGATAATTTTTGTAGAAGGAAATCCTTTTATTTTTTCTCCTAAATATTTTTGGTAGCGATCTGTTAACATTTTACGTTCGCTATCGGATGAAAAATTGTAAATTTGATCATTTAGTACTAGCTTTTTTCCCATTGTTCTAATCAATAATTATGAGATTAATTAGCGATTGAGTATAATAATAAACGAGAGCTAAAATAAATTTGTTAGCTACAAATTTCCTTCTAAAAAGATTTAAATTTATTAAGTATCATTTAAAAGTAAAGGAAGAGTATGTTGAAAATATATGGAAGAGCAAAGATTTTACCATCTTGTAGAACAATTAAAAGAGTTTGAAGGTGTCGAAGAGGTATTTTTACTAAGTAGGGAAGGAGCAATTATCTATAAATCGCATGACTTTTCTTTAAGCCCAGATGAGGCAAGAGCTATACTTACTGCATGGAAAAATAATGAACCTGCATTAATGTATAAGGGTTTAAGATTTGCTATACTGAAAAACGACGAAATTCAGCTTGCCGCAAAGAATATAGTCGGTGGTAAAGGTAATATTGTAGGATCAATTACAAAAGAAGGAGATTATTTTCTTGCTCATACTCGAGATGAGGGTATGATCTTGCTTGAATGGTCTATTCAAATAAATAAAATCGCTTGGAGTTAAAATCTATTTTTAATGGGCTAATTTATGTCTTTTTTAAATCATAAAAAAAAAATATAAATTCCATAGTTTATTACTTCTTTGTAATTAGAATAAAAAAATAATGTACACTAAAATTAATTAAAAATAAAATATCTTAAGAATTTGATTTCTTTAGTCAAAAATTTTTAATTTTCTATTATATCTTAAATAATGTTAAAGAGGATGATGAAAAATATTCCAACAGGCAGGCCGTGGCTATGACATGGCTATAACTCAATTTTCCCCCGAAGGTCGTTTATTTCAAGTAGAATATGCGATAGAAGCCGTGAGGAGAGGAACAACGGCTATAGTGTGTAGAAATAAGAATAGTGTTGTATTTGCTGTCGAAAAGAAAAGTTCTGAACTTCAAGAAGTTCTTGGTTCAGAAAAAATTTTTAAAATTGACGATCATATAGGGGTTGCAATTGCCGGTTTAACTGCAGACGCGCGAGTTTTAGTAGATAGGGCTCGTGTTCAAGCTCAAGTTAATCTTCTTAATTATGATGAGAAAATCACTGTAAAAGATAGTACTTTGAACATTTGTGAATATCTTCAGTTATTTACTCAAAATGCAGGTGTTCGACCATTTGGGGTGAGTCTTCTAATTGGAGGTATTGATCCCGATGGTACACCTACTGTGATTCTAACGGACCCAAGCGGGGCAAATTGGAGCTATAAAGCTTTTGCAATTGGTTCTGGGTCTGCTGAAGCCCGCAAATATCTTGAAGAAAACTATAATGAAGATATGAGTGATGAGGAATTAAAGTTATTTCCTCTTAAAACTTTAAAAGAGTTAATGGGAGACAATTTGAATAAGCATACATGTGATGTGGCTTATGTACTTCAGGATGATAGAAAATTTAATTTATTAGCTCTACAAGAAAAAGAAGAGTTAATAGCAAAACTATAGTCTTTAAGATATTTTAAAGCATAGCTATTCTGATAGTAAGGGCAAAACTGAAAATGTGCTAAATTCAGTCACAACATCATAAATTACGTGAAAAAACGATGATTGATAGAGCGAGAATAGATTTAGGAGGATATATTATCGGACGGATTGAAAAAGAAGGAAGAACTTTTGAGATGCTCCTTGATCCTGAAAAAGCATGGGAAGCTAAAAAAATTATACGAGATGAGATTAATAAAAGATTAAAGGAAGGCAAAGAAAAATCTCGTATGACATCCGAAGAACTCTTAAAAAATCCAAACATTTCAATAGATCTTATTTTTGAAAGTTTTACCGTTTTTGAGGATCTTCGTCGTGGTAAAAAAGCTACTGATGGAGACATGGAAACTATTTTTAATACTACTGATGGAAGGGTTATCGCTGGTATAATTTTGCTTGAAGGTGAAATCAATTGGACCAAAGCCCAAAGGGAAGAGGAACGAGAAAAGAAGTTGAAACAAATAATAACAATTATCGCAAAAAACGCTATTAATCCTCAGAATAATAAACCCCATCCATACCAGAGAATTGAAAAAGCCATTGAAGAAGCAAAAGTAAGAATTGATTTAATGAAAAACGCAGAAGAGCAAGTTGACGACGTCGTGAAAAGCATCCGATCGATAATTCCAATACGCATGGAACAAGTTGAGATGGCGTTGAAGCTACCGTCCGCTTTTACAGCAAAAGGTTATAATATTGTTGCCCAGTTAGCGCAAATTAAGAAGGAGGAATGGCAATCTGACGGATCTTGGGTTTCTGTGGTCAGTTTACCCGCTGGATTACAAATGGAATTAATTGATAAACTTAATAAGCTAACTCATGGAAGAGTTCAGACTAAGGTATTAAAGTCCTAACCTTGTGTTTTTAATTAATTTTAGGAATATATTATTTTTTCATTGGTTAGGTAAATTAAATACAATTATGTGAGAGTGATATAAATGGAAAATGATGAACTTGAATCAGAAGAACTTGATGAATTTGAATCTGATGAAACTAATCGTGAGATTGTAGTTCCTGGAGAAGTACTAACCGAAGATGTCGAACATTTTAATCCCGGAAGAGGTACTTTGCTAAACAAGGATAAAACCAAAATCATTGCTTTGAATATTGGTTTAAAACAAATAAAAAAAAATTACATCAATGTTATCCCTTTAAGAGGTTTTTATACTCCCCGACCTGGTGATAAAGTAATTGCTTTAGTCATAGATAAGAATCCCGTTAAATATAAATGCGACATTAATGCTAAAGATACTGCTATTTTGAAACCGAAGAATACTGTTAGGAGAGGAAAAATAAGAGGTTCAAGAAATATGGAAGCTGAAGAATTTGAAGTCGGTGATATTTTAGTTGCAAAAATCATATCAGCAGATCGCTTAAATATGCCTGAACTTACACTAGTAGGGAAATATTTAGGAAAAAAAGCAAATGGTATTGTTATATCAATAGATCCTCCAAAAATTCCAAGAGTTATTGGAAGAAGCGGTTCTATGATAAAGTTATTAAAAAATTTAACTAAAAGTAATATTTTTGTCACACAAAACGGTCGAATTTGGATTAGAGGAGAAAACATTGCATATGAAAGATTGCTCATTGATGCAATTAAAAAAATAGAAAATGAGGCACACACTGTTGGCTTAACTGACAGAATGTCTCAATATATAGAAAGTGAAAAACAAAAAAGAGGTATTAAGTAAATGCCATTAATAATAAATGATATCTATCCAGAAAAATTATTCCGTGAAGATGGAAAACGACTTGATGGTCGAGAAAAGAATGAACTTCGCCCCATTAAAATGGAGGTAGGGGTTATCAGTAATGCCGACGGATCTGCGTATTTAGAATGGGGTAATAATAAAATATATGCAGCAGTTTATGGACCAAGAGAAGTGCACCCCCATCACTTAGCCAAACCTGATAGGGGAATTTTAAGAGTATTTTATCGTATGGCTACTTTTTCCGTGTTTGAAAGAAAGCGTCCTGCTCCTGGACGAAGAGAAAAAGAAATTTCAATGATAATTACTGATTGTTTGGAACCAGTTCTCTTTTTAGAACTTTATCCTGGTACAGCTTTTGAAGTCTTTATTGAGGTTATGGATGCTGATGGAGGTACTAGATGTGCAAGTACAACAGTCGCCGCTTTAGCATTAGCAGATGCAGGAGTACCCATGCGAAGTTTAGTATCTTCAGTGGCAGTAGGGAAAATTGATGGACAATTAGTAACCGATTTATCAGGCATCGAAGACAAAGCAGGTGATGCTGATTTACCTTGTGCTATAACTTGGTTTAATGAAGAACTATCTTTATTGCAATTTGACGGCGATATGAGTATTGAAGAATTGAATGAATCTCTCCTAAATGCTCGAAACGCATTGGATCAAATTCATCAACTTCAATTAACTGCCTTAAAAAGTAAGTATACATCAATCCTAGAAGAAGTAGAAGGAGGCGAAGATTAGAAATGATGAATATTAAACGAGTGATATCAACAATCGAAAAAAACTACATTGCAGAGAATTTAAAGAAAGGAGAACGCATAGATGGCAGAGGCTTATGGGATTATCGTAAAATTGATATTTCGCATGACATCATCAAATCTGCGGAAGGTTCTGCGGAAGTAAAATTAGGTGAAACTGATATCATTACAGGAATAAAGTATGAAGTTGGAGAACCATTCCCAGATCTTCCTGATGAAGGAGTTTGCACTATCATGGCGGAATTATTACCGCTAGCATCTCCGCTTTTTGAAAGGGGTCCTCCCGATGAACAATCAATTGAATTAGCAAGAGTAGTTGATCGAGGAATTCGACATGCTGATTGTATACAAACCAAAAAATTATGTATTAAAGAAAATGAAGCAGTATACATAATTTTTGTTGATATGTTTGTAATGAATTACGCGGGAAATCTTATTGATGCTGGAGGAATAAGCGCTTTGACTGCTCTAATTTCAAGTCGAATCCCAGAAGGTGTGATGAAAGACGGAAATCTGGAGTGGACAGGAAATTATCTTAACGGAAAGGATCTCGTAAAAGAACTTCCATTAATTATGACATTTGGGAAAATTGGTGATATTATCTTTTTAGATCCTAATTTACCTGAGGAATTAGTATGTGAAGGAAGAATTTCTATATCTGTAACCAAGGATAAAATAGTATCAATTCAGAAAAGTGGCGTAGCTACCTTTTCAATTGAAGAAATACAAGGATTAATAAAAAGATCCATGGAACTTGGTAGGGAAATCAGAAACAAACTAGATCTCTGGCAATATAAAGTAGATAAATAATTTTTTTATAAATTATATTTTTTAATATTTAATTAATTTCTTATTTTTCTTAATGTTTCGAAGGTACCGTATCCATTTTCAATTCCATTTAATTTAAATTCTCCAAATGACTGTATTAGTACTGACTCGTTACCCTGAAAATCTTTAAATGGGACAGGGATAATTTTACCTACCTTAGCTTCAAGTATATGTTTTTTCTCCTCATTATCAATAATTTCCAATTCTGAACTAATAGGTAAAATACCATTCTGTTCGAATTTTTGGTTTAGAATGTTAATACTTTTTAATGGAATATTTTTTCCTTTTTTATAGAGAAAGCCTCCCGTTGATAATCGACCATCATCAGTAACAATTGCTGCAGGATTTATGGCTAAATCTTTATTAAACCATACAACATAATAAAACCAATCTCCTACACCAGTCCAATCTCTTACTCCATATGTGTGGTCTCGTTGACTCATAGCATTATTGATTCTAAATAGAGCATCTCCTATCTTTAGATCACCTGAAACTAATCCTATCTGTTCCCAATGTTTATCACCTGATTTTTTTCCTATTCCTAAAGATTCAGGGGTCATGTATTCACTATATTCATATACTTCATTGATCGGAGTATATAAGAAATTCATCTCCACTTTTTCCACTTTCTGAATCAATTTTGGATTTTGTGTAATTTTTGGTAGATCTAATGAATTTTCTACAAAGAACATATTGCCATTAAATTTAAAATACCAATTTCCATCGGCTTGCCAATCATGATACATTCCTCTAACTTTTATTCGACTTTTTAATTCTTTAATATGAATTTCTTGATGATATCCGGCTACAGAACCATTTGGTAAGAATAGAAAGAAAAATGTCATACCCTCTTGTTTATTTGGTTTAAATCCGATTCTTGACATACCCCCAATTCCTTTTTTATTATCATAAAAAACAAAATAATAACTTTCATTCCATTCAGGATGATCTGTTAGTTTTTCCTTATGAATTATTTTTTCCATTTTAATCTCCTATTTTAGTCTTTCATCATACAAGTACCGTTAAAACCATTAATTGTAATGATTTGACCCGTTTTTAATATTTTACATGCATTTATGACGTTAGTAACAGCAGGGATCCCATATTCACGGGATACTACTGCTCCATGTGATAAAATCCCCCCAGTTTCAGTAATTAGACCTCCAATCTTAGAAAATACAGGAGTCCATCCAGGATCAGTGCGAGGAACCACTAAAATTTCCCCAGATTGAACGGTGGGTATTAAGTTGATATCATTTAAAATCCTAACGGGAGCTGTAATTATTCCATGGCTAGCAGGAATTCCTTGTAAATGCTCACTATTCTCATCAAATTCTATGATATCATTAAACTCATTTGAACCTACAAGAAATTTTGGTGGAAGTATATTTTCATATTTTCTGAAATCGCTCATTCTCTCTCTCACAAGCTTTAATAATTTATTTAACTCAACAGCTCCATATTCATCGAATATAACTTTCTTAATCTCATTTTTATAGAAAAAGAATATTTCATTTTGCTCATTGATTAGACCTCTATTTACTAAGATTTTACCAATCTCCAAAAATAATTGTCTATTTCTGGTTATCCATTTATCCAAATTGAACCGCTGATTTTCACGAAAAATAATATATTTTCTACTATTTCTTAAAATGGCAGAAAAAAGTTTCCAAAGAATTGGTCCAAACATCTTTGACTTAATTCTTTTCTCTACATTCCTTTCTATCTTCAATCTCCCAATTTCAGATTTACTAGTAATCTCATTGATCTTATCTTCTTCAATTGATAGTGATCTTAAAATGTCAATAATAAGATGAGGAGCCTCTCTCCATCTTGGATAATAAATTTCTCTAGTAAATCCACGATCTCCAAACTCTATTAGAAAATCCTTTAATCCTGCAATAAACTGAATACAATTAGGATTATCATCCATCTGTATCTGCTCGAAAATTTGATTAGAATTGTCCTGTTTAAATATCGACTTTAAATAAGCAGAGTTTTTAATTTTAGATGCCATCTGATGAATTCGGTTATTAGTTTCGGTTAATTTATGATTTAAACCAGAAATAAGGATAGGAAAAATGTTTTGCGCTTCTTTTCTACCAAAAAATCTAGTGAGTAGATATTGGGTCATTAAATTCATTCCGATATTATGAACGGGAATTCCATATCGAATTAAACGAAAATGTGAAATCATTACTTTATCTAGTTTCTCTGCTAATTTAAATAGGGCTAGTAAATCATCCGAATCTCGAATATTGGTAATTTTATCATCAAATTCTTTGCAGTATGGTCCAAAGACTTCTTTTGTCCATTCTTCATACTTTTGTGCTGTTTTAGACATTGCCCCATCCGGATCATGAAATCGGATTCTTAATTCTGATATCAACCTTTTAAATAATCGAAATGGTAGGTTTTTTATGGTATCTTTTCCATAAGGACCTTGACCCTCTGGAAAATAATTTAAGACATCATCATTCCTTATAAATGAGGGGATTTCATATTCTACTTTCCTTTTTAACACATCTAAATTGAAATATACATGGCTTTTGTATAACTTTATTAATTTATTATCTATACGCTCATAACCCATAATACTGTTGAGTTCTATATTAACAACCTTGGTTATTTGAGATCCTAATAAATCAAAGAACAATGGAGTAGTATCATCATTCCAATAATCATCCGCGTAACCTCGTGAATAGATCGGGAGATCCTGATTTTCAGAAGGAAGCTTCGAAGTTATAGGACGAGTCTGTACAATATTAATCTTATCATCCTTATCAATTGCCCATTCAATATCTTGAGGTTTTCTTTTAAAAATAGCCTCAATTTGAATTCCAATTCTACTAAGCTCAATAATTTGTTTATCAGAAAGTGAAGGTTTCTCATTCAAGTGATCTGGAAGTTCTAAGATTTCGACTCCAGAACCATTTAATGAAGAATTAGGATGAATAGAAATTCTTTTATTACCCACCCGTTTATCTATGATGGAAAGCATGGTCTTTTTCTTATTCTTTCTGTTTACCACAAATTGATCAGGCGATATTTTTCCTGAAGCAATCGATTCTCCTAGTCCAAAATTTGATTCAATAATGATTTGAGGTTGCTCCGGATTAATTGGATTAGTAGTAAATAATATACCTGCGGATTTTGCTGAAACCAACTCTTGAATAATTAAAGCAACTTTGAGATTAAAATGAGGGATGTTATTTTTAATTCTATATGAAATTGCTCTTGTGGTCCATAAAGATGAATAACACCGTTTAATATGGCGGATTATATCTTCTTCCCCTTTAATATTTAAGTAGCTATCATATTGACCTGCAAATGACAGTCCTGGTAGATCTTCCGCTAAAGCAGATGATCTAATAGCTAATGGTTGGTTAAAAATAGAGTTTGATTTAGATTGTAGTTCAAAAATTAATGGACGGGGTAATTTCCCTTCCAAGAAGGCATTTCTAATTTTAGTTGAACATAATTTAATTGATTCAAAACTTTTATTATCCATTTTAGATAATTCATTATGGATTACCTCTTCAAGATTATTATATTTTAAAAATAATTCGTAAGCATTGGTGCTAATAACATAACCATTGGGTACTTTAATGTTATTTTGAATCAAAGTCCCAAGATTTGCTGCCTTCATTCCAATTAAATTCACGTCAAGATTATCTGTATCATTTAAATCAATCAAAAGTTTTCTTTCTAATACCATAATTACCACATTCGAATCATAATAATGAATTTGTAATTAAATTCTTCAAATTTACTTCATTTAAAATTGTTTTTAATTTTATTGATTCCTAAATTGGAAAAATTTAAAGTGAATAGATGCTTCTATACACTAATCAATAAAATCAATATCTCTTTTGTGATATCAATGACGAAAAAAGTTGGTCTTTCCGGGCAATTCGGACCCCGATATGGAGCAAACGTTAGAAAACGATGGGCTTTAATAATGAATAAACAAAAAAGTGGAAAATTAAAATGCCCTCGTTGCGAAACTAAAGGATCCATTATGAGAGAATCAACGGGTATCTGGTTTTGTAAAAAATGTAAAGCCCGCTTTACTGGTGGTGCATATGATATTTCAACTCCTAGAGGTTTAGAGTCCTTTCGAATAGCAAAAAGAAAACAGAGAGAGTTGGAAGCAATAGAAGAATGAAATTATCAAAAGGTCATTTTTCGATTCAATCAAGCATCATTTTAATTTTTAAAAATTCTGATTTATGCGGCTATTGCTATAATGCGTTTTATCCAGAATTAAATTCAATAGAATCCAAAAGATCAAAAATATCAATGGAAAAGAACGATAATTCATTAATTTTCAATATTGAAAGCAACGATATCACCGCATTTCGAGCAAGTGTGAATGAAATCATTAGTTTTGGTAAGATTATCGATAATACAATCCGTATTTCAGAAAATTTTTAATTAAAAACAGAAAATTTCATATTATAAATTAGATTTAATATTGTCAAAAAGGTGAGTTAAAAATTACTATAAATTTAGACCAATTGGACGAAGAGACAAAAAAGAAACTTCAGAATTTGACAGCACTCAGTCAGAGTTTGGAATTTCTTACTCAACAAAAGTTGCAAATTGATAGTTCAATCCGGGAGACTGAATTAGCAATCGAAGAATTGGAGAAAGCTTCTACTGAAACCACTGTTTATAAAAACATCGGGGGAATTATGGTTAAAAGTAATAGAGATAAATTATTAGATGAAAAGAAGTCACTAAAAATCACTTTAGAAATGCGTTCTAAGACTATTGCTCAAAAAACTGAGCGAACCAAAAATAGTTTTGAAACTCTGCAAAAATCGCTTCAAAATGAATTGTCAAATACATAATACGTGTATTTCATGAATTTTAAGAAATTCAATGTTTTATTATCAGAATTATCTAATAAAAAAGTATTAATTACTACTCATGATCAAGTAGATCTTGACGGATTTGCTTCTTGTCTTCTATTAAAATATTTTCTTAAGACTTATTATAAAAATATTGAAGTTCATCTATTCTTCTCTAGTATATCAAACTTTACCCTCAATTTTATATCAAAATTAAAGAGTCTATTTTCAGATATGGTAATATTAGAGGAAAATAACAAGAAATACTACAATATTGAATTTCTAATAATCTTGGATACCAACAATTTAAACCAAGTAGTATTACCCGAAAGTATTAAGAAAGTTGATGTAAATATTCCATTCATTTTTATTGATCATCATTTTAAACCAAACCATGATCTAGTAAATAATTTGGTTGAATATAATATAATTGTTGATGAATTCACTTCAACCGCCGAAATTATTTTTGAAATTTGTAAGCATTATCAAATCCTAATACCTATTAATTTTAGGTACTTAATATTAGCGGCGATTTACACTGATACAGGAGGATTTAAATATGCAAATAATCAAACTTTCCATAAAATTTCTGAACTCCTTGATGATGATATTGATTATCAAGAACTCTTAACACTTCTTCAAAAAGAGAGTGATTATTCAAAGAAGATTGCCATAATTAAGGGATTGCAAAGACTTGAGATTATAAAAAGTCATGACTGGTTAATTGGACTTAGTCATGTCAGTAGTTACACTTCTTCTGTCGCATCTATAATGCTTCAGATCGGTTTTGATGTGAGTATAGTATACTCAAAAACATCCTCTAATTACAGAATCACTACAAGAGCTAAAAAAGAAATATGTTCGCAAACAGGATTGCATTTAGGAAAAATTCTTAGCGAAATAAAAGAAGGAGAGGGAGGAGGTCATGATGGAGCCGCTTCCCTAAATGGCGAGAACTCATTTGATTCTACGTTAAATATCATTTTAGAAAAAATAAATAAAACTTTAAACAACATATAAATATATTATTAAAAGGAAGCCGTGTGATTTAGAAATAATGTCGCTTATTAAATTTAACAACTTTAGTTTCCGCTATAAGGGTAATGAAGAGTATGCCCTGAATAATATTAATTTAGAAATTAATGAAAATTCATTTATTCTACTTTTGGGAGAGACTGGTTCTGGTAAAACCTCATTAATAAGATGCTTGAATGGATTGATTCCTCAGTTTTATGCTGGATATTATAAGGGAAGTGTGGAAATTGCCGGGAAAAGTACGATTACCACTCCCATTTCTGATCTATCGACTGTGGTTGGAATTGTGTTTCAAAACCCTGAGAATCAATTAGTAGCCATGAACGTCGAACATGAGATTGCTTTTGGAATGGAAAATTTAGGTATTTCACCAAGAGAAATAGAGAAACGAATCAAAGAGGTTATAAAATTAACCGAAATTGAACACCTATTAGAAAGAGCTCCATTTGAGATTAGTGGAGGAGAGAAGCAAAGAGTCGCTATTGCTTCGGTATTAGTTTTAGAGCCACTATTACTAATTTTAGATGAGCCTACGGCGAATCTAGATCCATTTTTTGCGAAAAAAATTATTACTATGTTAAAGAAAATTCAAGAAACCAAAAAAATATCTGTAATTATCAGCGAACATCGGATGGATCTTTTGATTCCTTTGGTTGATGATATAATTTTAATGGAAAATGGAAAGCTTGTTGGTTATGATGATAAGAACGTAATCATGAATAGCGAAATATTTCATAAATTGAATATCAACAAACCCAAAATATATACCTTGTTTAAGGGATTAGAATATGGATCTACATATTTTAATAAGCTACCGCTTTCTGTGGAAGACGCTTTAAATTTTTTTAGGCAGTTTAATTAAAATAGGAGGATTTAATAGATGACAGCAAATAAAACAATTATTCTTATTGATGAAATTGATTATATTTACCCGAATAATACTATTGCATTGAGTAAAGTATCTTTAAAAATCAATAAAGGAGAATTAATTGCTATTATGGGTCAAAATGGAGCGGGTAAAACTACTCTTATAAGAACTTTAAATGGGCTAATTCGACCAACAAACGGTAATGTTTATGTAAAGGGAGAAAATAATTCTACTAAATCTATAGCACAGTTATCAAAAATTATAGGAATTATATTTCAAAACCCAATGCATCAATTATTTTCTAACAGTATTGAAGAGGAACTAAAATTTTCATTAAGAAATTTAGAATATACCAAAGAGCAAATTCAACAAAAAATAGATAACATCCTAAGTAAATTTGACTTTGAAAAATATCGAAATCGTTCCCCTTTCAACTTATCAGGAGGAGAAGCTAAAAAATTAGCGTTAGCTACAATAATATGCCGAGATCCAGAAATATTGGTATTTGATGAGCCTACTCTAGGGCAAGATGCCAAGGAAATCGATTTTTTTCTAAAAGTTATATATAATGAATTAGAAAAAGGGAAAACCATAGTAATGGTCACTCATAATATTGAATTTGCTTTTGAGAATATTCCAAGAACCATTTTGATGGCAAATGGAAAAATACTTGCTGATGGTCCTACTGAACAAGTATTAACTAACGATCTATTAGTAAAAAAAGCATCATTAGTTCTCCCACAAATTCACCAATTTAAATTGGGTTTAAAAGAAATTGGTATCGATGTGCCTAATGAAATTTTTAAAGAACGGGATATGATCTCATTCATAAATAATTATTTAAAAGTAAGAATAGCAAATCGATGAGGTATTATATGCATGTCTTTTGAATTTCTAAATTCTTTTAAATTTTTAAAAAAGAAATCAATAATTCATCGATTAGATCCACGAGCAAAATTACTTTTCGCCATGGTTTATACTATAAACGCTTTAATGTTTACTGAAATTGTACCATTAA
Source organism: Promethearchaeota archaeon (assembly GCA_004524725.1). Classification (GTDB taxonomy): domain Archaea; phylum Asgardarchaeota; class Lokiarchaeia; order Sigyniarchaeales; family SOKP01; genus SOKP01. The sequence continues at coordinate 9,469 of SDNW01000023.1, read as the reverse complement.
TCTTTATTTTTTTAAGTATAATACCCTTTATTGTATTAGGAAAACTATTCCACCAATGGATTAAAAGTATACGTGGTTTGGCATTTCTTTATATTTTTATCATTATTATTAATACACTCTTTATTACTAATAATGGGTTTTCTTTTTCATTAGCTATGATCATTCGAATTACAACAATGATCTCTGCATTTTCAATTTTTTTTTTAACCGTTGATCCTAATGATTTAGCACTTTCATTAATTTCCATGAAAGTCCCATATGAATTTGCCTTTTCATTTTCTTTAGCATTTCGCTTTGTTCCCACAATCGCAATTGAAGCTCAAAATATTATTGATTCCCAACAAAGTCGAGGTTATGAAATGCAAAAAAAAGGAATCATCAATCAAATAAAGAATTTATTTCCATTGCTTGTCCCTCTTATAATAGGATCCATAAAGAGAGCATTCAACGTGGCAGAAGCACTTGAATCGAGAGCCTTCGGGAGTAAAAAAGAACGTACATTCTATTTCACTATCCGTTATTCTGTAACTGACTGGATTTTTACCTTTTTGTTATTAATTATTTTAGTAGTCTTAATTTTTATTCGTCTGCAAATAATAATAATGCCTGAATGGTTTAATTGGGGTTTACCGGTATGATTGTGCAAGAATTTTCTTTTCCTAAAGATAATTTACATTATTTTATCGGAATTGGTACGTTAATTGATATGAAAGTTGAATTTGATGATCTTTTTGAGTTAATCGAACTTATTCAAAATCGATTTGAAGGTGTTATGCTTCAATTTTTCAATTCAAGACTAATACTTAGCTATAATCATATTTTTTATGCTGCTTATCATACCTTAAAGACTTTTAACCTAAAAACGAATATTTCAAATAAGAAGGGAATTGAATTTCTATTGTATATAGCCGCAAGTCGTCAAATTAAGAGAGCACTTGAATATTATGGAATATCAATGCAACAGCTTAATCAAGGTACTATAGATTTTTGTATTATTTCAATGAATACTGATTTGGAAATAATCTTAAAGGATATACTGTGCAAAATTAATGTTAAAGAAAGAAATTTAGAATTAGCTAAAAAATCTTATGCGAAATATGAGATTATTAAGGAGTATTTTGGTATAAATGAAAACCAAATAAAAGTGGTATTAAAATCCTACGGAGTGAATTTTGATGATATTCAATCTAATAAAAATGGAATCAACTATTTATATTTGGCAATTGAAGATCTAATCTGTGAAAAAATGGTTTTATTAAGTTTAGAGAAAATTAGTAATGAGTAAGAAACTTAACTAACTGATATAATATCTGAGGATCTAATAAATGAAATTCCACTTCTATTCCCTAAAATTTCAATCCAAATAATCTTATCAGGATTAGAAAGATCCACTGGATTGTTGATACCCGTAGCAATTCTATTAATGAATGATCCTCTCTCTACTATTTCACTTTTTCTTCGCTTTAAGTTAATCATAAAGCTCTCATCTGGATTAATATAATCTTTATAATATTTTTTGACTATTTCATCAATTATATTAATATCCGTATCACAGACAAAATCTATTGGGACAATTTTTAAAATATATTGAAAAAATGTTGGCTCCTTATCTAATATCTTCTTTATTTTTGAAATTGTTATCCGAATATCTTGATTAATAAATGCGCTTAGTAGCCCTGAATAATTTAAATTTGATATGATTGGATATTTAATCCCACACATCAAAAGGGTGAACCAGAGTTCAGCCTTAGCATTTTCTTCATTAAACCTTGATGTTGAGATTAATAGATTAAAATTATTAATATTATGCACCATCCGCCCTTAAATCTTCTTGATTCAAAACCTCGAGGATTTCTTCTTCAGTAATTGCTCCAATTCGCAAAATTTCAGGAGTATTAGATGTACAATCTACGATAGTAGTTGGTAATTTCGATAGAGATTTCCCCCCATCAATGATTAAGTCAATGGGACTTAAAAATTTTTTTGCAACTTCATCTCCGCTAACAGAAGGAGGTTCTCCAGAATAATTTGCAGATGTTCCTATTAATCCGCCAAAATTTTTTTCTTGTTTTAGGATATTGAGAATCTCTAAAATAATCTTATTATTGGGAACTCTTAATCCTATAGTGTTTTTAAAAGCTGTTAATTCAGGTGGAATAATATTTGGTTCCTTTTTGTTCAGGATTAAGGTCAATTGGCCAGGCCAGAAGTGTTCAGCCAACTTGGATGCCATTGAATTAAATTCAGCAACTTTTTTTGCCTCTTCAATATCACTTAAAAGTAACAATAAGCCTTTTGTTCGGTCTCGGAATTTAATATTAAAAATTTTGTTTATAACATCAATGTTTTGAGGGTCTCCTCCAAGTCCATAAACACTATCAGTTGGAAAACCAATAATTTTTCCCTCAATAACGTACTCCGCAGTAAACCCCAAATAGTACCTGATTTCTTCTATACTTCTTCCTTTAACTTTAATTAATAATCCCATTATTATTTGGTAATCTTATTTTCTCTTATAAGAAGATTATTTTGGATAGTTATCTTGGCAACTTAAATCAACTTCTATCCGTTTCCAAGTGTGATCCAAGTATTCTTGAAGTTCAATCAGATCTTTTTCCGAAATATTCGCAAATCGCTTTTGTTTTGAAAGATAATCAATAAGGGGAACTCTTTTCGATGGGTCTAAAAGAGGTTTACTAGCACGTGATAAAGTCATGATCCCATTTTCAATTTCATATAAAATCCATGAACCGGATTTTACTGCTAATCGAGCGACATCTATGGTTTCATCTGAACCAAATCCCCATCCAGGTGCACAAGGTGCTAATATGTGAATATATTTACAACCTTCAATTGATTTTGCTTTTTTAAATTTGTCAAATAAGTCAAGTGGTTCACTAATAGAACAAGTTGCGACATATGGGATATCATGAGCAGCCATTATTGCTGGCAAATTTTTTTTAAACCGATCTTTGCCTTTTGTTGTAGTACTTGTCCAAGCTCCATGAGGAGTACTTGAAGATCTCTGAATTCCCGTATTCATATACGCTTCATTATCATAGCACACATAAATTTGATCAGAATTCCTTTCTGCAGCACCACTTAATCCTTGAATACCAATATCCGCTGTACCTCCATCTCCAGCAAAAGTGATAGCTGTCATTTTATCCCAACCTTTTCCGGGAAACCTATATGCTTTTGCTTTAAAAGCTGCTGACATACCGGTTGCTGCTGCTGCTCCAGCGGCAAAAGCCATGTTAGTAAAAGGAAAATTAGGTGCTGTCTTTGGCCATAACCCTACTACTACATTTAGACACGATGCAGGAGTGACTAAAGCAGTATTTGGACCTAAAGCCTTCATTGCCCATCTAAGGGCTATTTCTAAACCGCAACCTGCACAACATGAATTTCCAGGAAGAAAAAATTCTTCTTGGCAACTTTCCAAAGCTTCCTTTAATTTTGTCATTTTTATTTCACCTCTAATAATCCATCCCAGTAAGTTCCATGAATAATATGTTCAGGAGCCTCTCCGGTTTCATTAAGTATAACCAATGTTCTTAACTGTTCTTTTTGCTGTTCTAGAGTCACTTCTCTTCCTCCCAAACCATTAATTATAGGCAATATAACAGCTGAACCTTCAACATCATGAAGGGCTGATTTCACTTCACAGCTGACAGGTCCGCCTGTTAAGGATCCAAAGGCAGTAGCTCTGTCCACAACTCCCAATAGGCTTACCTTTTTTGAAATATTTATTATATCTTCAGTTGGAAAAGGTCTAAAATGTCTCAACTTTACCATTCCTACTTTATAACCTTCATCTCTAACTTGATCAACCGCATCTTCCATTTGAAGTGCTAAATCACCATATATTATCACTCCAACATCTGAATCACTCATTTTGTACTCTTGAACTAAACCATTTCCATAGTTTCTTCCAAAAATTTTTGAAAATTCTTTAGTTGCTTCAATAATCTTCGCTTTAGCATTCATATGAGCATCATGAATTTTCAAGCGAAATTCTTGATAAAATCCAGATGGCATAATGAGATTACCAAACATCATGGGTCTTTTAGGATCCACCCAAATATGAGGCCATCCTTTTTCATCAGGTAATGGTGGTAAATAACTATCTACTTTATCTTGATCTTCTACTATTACGGGCTTTGAAGTATGAGATAAAATAAATCCTCCATATGCGACAAATTTAGGTAATAATATTTCAGGATCCTCACAAACTTTGTATGACATAAGAATTTCATCATATATCTCTTGATGTGAAGAAGCAAATGCCGTCATCCATCCAGTATCTCTTTGGCTTAAGACATCAGTAAAATCGGCCCAAATATTCCAAGGAGGAGCAGGACCTCTGGATGCAATAGCCATGACAATTGGTAATCGCGTACCAGTTGCCCAATGGACCATTTCGTGCATATAAAAAAGTCCTTGTCCAGAAGTTGCAGTAAATGTCCGAGTTCCCGCTTGACTTGCTCCAATAATTGAGGCTAAAACGCTATGCTCTGATTCAACTTTGATATATTGTGTACCAGGCATCAAACCATTATCAACAAACTCTGAGAGTTTCTCAACAACTGTTGTTTGGGGTGTGATTGGATAAGCACTTATAACTTGGACTCTAGCTGATTTAGCAGCATAAGCAGCAGCAACATTCCCTTTGATGATGATATTTTCTTCATTTTGTATAAAATCTTTCGTATTTTCAACCATCTTCTATATTACTCTCTCTTATCATTTCAATATTATTTGTGGGACATTCCTTTGCACATATACCACATCCTTTACAGTAATTTAAATCAATCTCAAAGGAACCATCCTCTTTTCTTTCTATAACTCCTTCAGGGCAATACATCCAGCAAATTCCGCATTTTGTACATCCTTCTTTTATAACAGGTCGAAATGTTCTCCAATCTCCAGTTTCGCCCATACTTCCTTTAATTGGTAAGGATACTGGAATTGGAGACAATTCTTCCCAATTTTTATATTCTTGGACTTTTGGGCGCTCTTCTTTAGATTTATTAATTTTCTTCCATTTCTCTGATTCAGATTCCGTCAATATCATGCCTCCTTAACTAATTCATAAGCACTTTTCGCAACACTCATATTCTTTTCTAGTCTTCTTTCTCCAAATTCCTTTCTAATAACTTTCTCCATGATTTTAAGATCATAATACCCTGTAATTTTTCCAAAAGCTCCTAACATAGGAATATTTAAAATTGGACCACTGGAATGCATAAACTGGTTTTCTATACAAATTCCAGTTGCATCCACGATAAATAATTTAATATTTTTTCCGAATTTCTGAGTATTAAAAGCTTCTTTACTATTTGCAAGTATAGTTACTCCATCGTGGATCGTTTCTTGAATTCGAGGAATCTCTAAAAGAGATCTATCAAAAACTATTATATAGTGGGGATTAACAACACTATCATAAGTTTTTATAGGTTTATTCTTGGATATTTTAGTAAAGGCTTGAATGGGTGCACCTCTTCTCTCAGCACCAATAATAGGAATTGCTATCGTATCTTTAAAACCCTTTTCATAAGCTAATTCTGCTAATAATTGGCTAGCTGTGATAGCAGTTTGACCTCCTCGTCCATGCATGGTCACTTCAATTATTTCACTTTCAGACAAATTAACACATCTTTTTTTAAATTCATTTTTGGTTAAATTCAAATTTACTTATGATAAAAGCAATAATGCGCTATTTATATTAAATACATTGCATATTGAATTAAGCTTAATTATTTAAAAGTAGCGTGGATACTCATAGATTATGAAATTTTTTGAAATTTTCATAAACAAGCTTTTTAATAAGTAATAAACATTATTTTTCACAAAAAAGCTTAAAATTTGAAATAAAATCATATACCATTATGTCAGAAAAAGCTGAAAAGAGTCAAGAAGAATTTCATTTTCAATGTCCCGTATGCAAAAAAGGACTAATTAGTATTAAAAAGACAGTCTATGATCTACCTGATACGGATAAAATGCTAATTATCAAATTTGAATGTAATCAGTGTAATTATTCAAATAATGATATCATACCATTAACAACAAATTTCAAACCAGGCGTCAGTTCTTTAATAGTAAAAGAGGAAATTGATCTTAAATCGAAAATATATCGTTCTCCCATAGGTACATTAGAAATACCTGAGTTAGAGTTAGTAGTTGAGCCTGGACCAAGTGCTAATTTTTATTATACTAATGTTGAAGGTATTTTACTTAGATTTCAAAACGCAGTATCAATCTATAAAAACAATTTGGAAAAAGATGACCCTCAAATCGGTGAAATTGAGGAGCTTCTAGAGAACATTCAAAAGGCTATAGAAGGAAAATTTAAATTTACTCTAAAAATAACAGATAGTGGAGGGGGTAGTTATATTATTCCACAGAATAAATCAAACTATTCCTTTAGAGCAATTGATAGTCAAGAAATTTAAATAAATTATGTAAAATTTTTTATCAAAATTTTTTAATAATAAAGGAAGTTATAATTAAATCAGATATTAACTAAATTGATGGTAAATGGAAATAAAAAAAGTGGGAATTTTAACTGGTGGCGGAGATTGTCCCGGTTTAAATTCAGTAATTTATGGAATTATGTTAAAAGCTTATGAAGCTGGAGTTTCATGTAAAGGGATTCTAAAAGGATGGAAGGGTTTTATCGAAAATTTAACAATTCCCTTAGATATTGCTGAACACGATGATTTGCATACAGTTGGAGGTACAATTCTTTACACAAGTCGAACGAATCCCTTCAAAGGAGTCGCCTCTATAGAAGAAAAAGCCAAAGAAATCGCAAAACAATTTCAGGAATTGGATATTGATGCTCTTATTGCCATCGGTGGAGATGATACATTAAGTGTTGCGGATGCTTTATATAAATATGCTCATATGAAAGTTGTTGGCTGTCCAAAAACAATTGATAACGATTTAGCTGGAACACATTATACATTTGGGTTTTGGAGTGCTGTACAATTAGCCTCAAATGCTATGGATAATCTTACAACCACTGCTCACTCACATCAACGTGTATTTGTAGTAGAAATAATGGGAAGAGATGCTGGTTTTCTTACTATGTATAGTGGTATATCTGCGGGGGCTGATATTATATTAATCCCAGAAACACCCTTTGATCTTGAACAAGATGTTATTGAAGTCCTTAAAAAAAGGGTTAATGCAGGGTATAAATACCATATTATAGCTGTATCTGAGGGTGCATATCCAAGCCTGAAATCATTAGAGAGAGATTTCAAGACTATATCAAAGGAAATAATTGATAAATTACCCAAAGATTCATTTGGGAACCCATTACTTGCTAAATTAGGGATATCAAATGTTATTGTTCATGAGTTAAACCTTAGAATGGATTTAAAAGAGGAATTTTTGAAAAATGATGTTGAATTTGAATGTAGGAGTGTAGTTTTGGGACATACCATGCGTGCTGGAACCCCGAATTCGTTCGATAGAATACTTGGATTACGGTTCGGTTTAGCTGCGATGAAATTGGTTCTAGATGGTAACTTTGGAAAGATGGTTTCTCTTCAAGGGAATCAAATTAAAACGTATAGTCTTTCTGAGGGAGTAAAAAAGAAATATATTACCCCAGAAAATGATAAGATGGAATTGAGGGATTTATTAGTAAAGATTAGATACTTATCCAAACAGAAATGATACTTAAATTTTCACTTACTCTTTTTTATAGTATCTGCCCTAAAGCTTCAAGAATTTCTTGTCTTAGTTGACCTTCACTGTTTTTTAGAAAAGTTTTCAATGCATTTTTTGCTTGATCTCCTCCGATACGACCTAAAGCCCAGGAAATCATGCATCTAACTCGTAAATCATCATTCTCATTAAATGCTTTAATTAGATCAGGGACAAATTTAGGATCGCGAGTATTTCCCATAACTCTTGCCACATTCATTTTCCAGCGCCACATATCTCCGAGACCCATATAAAACATATGAGGCCAGATTGTTTTTCTATAATAGTTTCTATCCATGTGAAGAATCCTAGATAGTTCAAAATCTTCCTCCATAGCAACTACTCTTTCATTTAGGGGTAACTCTTCAACTAACCAGGGTTTATTGCGTGGGCATACATTTTGACAGTGATCACATCCATAAACCCATAAGCCCATCGGTTCTCGAAGCTCCTTCGGTGTGAGATCTTCTCCAAAATATGTTAGATAAGAAATACATTTTCTAGGATCTAGTTTTCTTGGACTTTTTAAAGCTCCAGTAGGACAAGCTATTATACATGCATTTCTGCACCAATCAGGACAGCCAATTGAAGAAGTGTCTTCATCTGGTTCGAATTCTTGGTCAATTATCAAGGGAATAGGAAGAGTCCATGAACCTTGACGAACTGCTTTACGCGAATAAAATAAACAATTTTTTCCAAAAGTACCTAAACCAGCACGAGCAGCTGCTAATCGATGAGGCATATGAGCGGGAAACTTTGAATCTATACCATTATCTCTTAGAAAAATGCGAAACTTTTTTACTTCTCGAGAGATGCCATCTTTTGTAATCCGATCATCATCGAGATAGCAGCGCCCAAAATAAGACTCCAGAGATTTTGGAAACGATTTTTTGAAGTAGGAAGCAATAAGCACAATAATAGATTTTGCAGGTGGCATTATTCTTTTAGGATCAATACCTTCCATCAGATTTAGCGATTTGAAAGCCCAAGCATACTCTTCTTTTCTTGAATTCAAGATTTCTATCTGGGAAGTGAAAGGATCTGCAGTGGTAAATCCAATATCCTCAAAACCTAATTCAATAGCTCTTTCTATTATTTCTTGTTTAGAAATCAATAAAAACACTCTCTCTGTTAAAATCTAGATTATCTATTGAAATAAGACATTAATAAATTGTGATAATTTAAAATAAGTCCCAGAAAAAATAAATAGATAAAAAGATTGAGATTATTTTTTTATTAATCATCCAAAGTGTTTTTCTTCTTCAGCATCACTGTCAATTGCATCCTTTTCAACATCTCTAGCAAGCCATTTTTCACTTAAAATTTCTTTATAATATTCGTGCTGAATTATTAGATTCATGATCTCCGTAGTTCCAGTCCAAATCTCTCCGATTCTACTGTCTCGAAGTATTCTTTCTATTGGATAAACTGTAGTATATCCTATGCCTCCCATTACCTGCATTGCATTGTTAATAACTTTCCAGCATGCTTTGGTGGAAAACTTTTTTGATTCAGATACTAACCTTCTTTGAAGTGCTGGTGGTGCTCCTGCATCAATAGTTCTAGCTGTGTTTAATACTATTGATCGTGCTGCATCTAATAAAGTAATACTATCCGCTATATTGAAATTTACAGCTTGAAAGTTTTTGATTGTTTGACCAAAAGCCTTCCTCTTAGTAGTATATTTTGTAGCAATTCTTAAACAAGCTCTTGCCGATCCCAGTGATCCTGCAGCTGTTGTTAAACG
>SDNW01000120.1 GCA_004524725.1 Promethearchaeota archaeon | reverse complement strand
ACCTTTCAGCAAAAGGCAAAGTTTTATAATTCTTATTGATAAATCCCAAAATTTGCTTTGAGGCTTTTCTTCTTAATGGTACTCTTCCCGTATAAGGATTTAATTCATAAATATAGGAGGCATTAGTTGGGTGAACTGATCCCCTTCCTGTTGAGGCAAAGATTTCGATAGCGAGAATATCCCCTTCCTCAATGATGTCCCCCCCTTGAGATCCTAGTTCAGGTACCTGTTTTTTACCATGAACCTTCCATCTCTCAACTTGGTGGCCTCCAAGTTCTTTAATCGGATTGTATTTAAATCCCTTAACAATACTTTCAGTTTTTTTCCCAATTTCTTGAGTGTTGAGTTCGGGTTTAACCATCATTTTCGCAGCCTCAACTGCGACTTCGGTAGATTGAATTATATTTTCAAGGGCCTTATCATCATTAAAGCTAACTGTAAACGCAGTGTCAACTATGTATCCCTCAATATGAACCCCTAAATCAAGTTTAACAATATCCCCTGACTGGATGACGCGATTATCGTCCTTTAGAGGGGATGTATAATGAGCCGCTATATTATTTATACTTATATTTACAGGGAAAGCGCATTCTCCACCTAATTCCCTAATTTTTATTTCAGTGATATCTATTAGTTTATAGACGTTTTCATCTTGCTTGATTTTAGGTTTTATGAATTTCTTTACTTCTTGTGCTATTTTTCCTGCTTTCTTCAAAGATTCGATCTTAATTTTTCGCTCTTCTTCTTCTTTTTCTATTTCTTCACTGCTCTTTTGTTTCTTTTCTTTCGGACTAAACTTTTTATTTTCATTCATCAAGATAGAGAAATGTAAAAATTGATAAAAATATTTTTTAATTAATTAATATCAAATTTAATAGATAATTAAAAATAAATAAAGTAAAGATTAATAAATAAATAAGGTTAAATAAATAGATCAATTGAGTTATAAATCGATTACTCTTTTCCATTATTCTAACATGGAATAATGTACATTAGAAGTTAATCATACTATCCTATAAAAAAGTGGGGTTAATTAGTTTTGTCTGAAAATATTAGTGAGCTCACAGATTTACTGAGAAAATTATCTGCGGTTAATTCTGACATCGAAGGTTCTGCAATAGTAAGCGTTCAAGGGCTTCCAATATGCGATGTGTTAAGTAGAGATGTCAATTCTGGGATAGTAAGTGCAATGTCTGCAGCGATTCAGAGTGTTTCAGAACGCGCAGTCGAGGAACTTGACAGAGGAGACCTTAAAAGAATCCTAATTGAGGGGGTTAATGGAATTATAATCCTTTCAAAAGCGGGAGAGAATGCGATTTTATGCACTTTATGCAATGCTAATGCAAGTTTAGGGATGGTATTTTTGAATATTCAAAGCGTCTCGAATCGAATCGCCGCATTATTAGATTAATGAGATGATATGCTTAATTTTTTAGTATGACTTTGGATAATAGCTATAAGCAACAAATCTATAAAGAGTTATCTCGTTATTTAAGAGAAAAAGATTTTAAAAAATTTATAGAACATGCTAAAGATAAACGAGAGAAGAATTTTTATTATAATCCTTCGGAAATCCAAGACCGATTTGAAATTTTGTCAAATCTCCTGATGGATACTATTAGAGATGTGAGTGAAGGCTATGAAACTTCCGCTCTTGGAGAGTTTATAGAAATATTACGTTTTTTTAATGAACAAAATCTGTTAGAACGAATGTTAAGTAAGGAAGATCAAATATTACTTGGACAAATAAAAAAGGATGAGATCTTTCTAGCTAATTTAATGGATTTATTTGGTACGATAACTAATTACTTTATTCTCTATATAGTGAAGGACATTCCTAACCATTTTCTCGACTTTTTTATTACAAATCCAAATCCATATTTTCCTAATTCAGATATGTTAATTCACTACATTAAAAACGTGTTTTTCAATCAATACACGATTTATGGTTTAAGCGTACGTTATTTAGGGACTGTAGAGAAATTTCTTACACAAGTTCAAAAAGAATTAACGAGGCTTAACTTCCGCGATAAACACAAAAACAATGAATTTATCGAGTTAGATATGAAATATGAATTTTCAGATTTTTACTTTAGTTATGGAGATATTACCCAACGAGTTATAACTAAAAAGCATTTAATTTATCCTGAAAATGTTTTTAAGTATATTAATGAGAACTTAGATAAGAAAAAAAAGCAGAATTATACATTTCAGAGTCTTTCAATGGTTTTATTGGGGGGAATAGGTCCGCAAGGTCATGGATTCACATATTCTACTCCAAGAGGGGAGATTATAGAAATCTGTTCTGACATTAAAGAAAACGAGGCAATTATCGTTAAATACAAACTATTCTTAAAAGAGCAATTTATCAATCGTTTAGATAAAGAATTAATCAAAATTAACTCTCAAATAAGAGCTCAAACCATTTCTTTTCTCAATAGTCTTCTCACTCCCAATGAAATAATTGGATATAATAAAATGGACCATATCCTATCCAAGGTTGAGAACTTTTTACAAAATTATGAAGAAGTGGAGAACTTCGACATAGATAAATTATATCATAACATTTCAGATGCCATTTCTATAATTCTTAGACCAATAAGAATGGTAGACCAATTTAAAGCAAGAATGGAATTAGTTTCACAAGATAAACTGAAATCTGAAGATCTAGCTAAATTAACTAGTCTAAAAAATAAGTCCCATTATGATGTATTAAGAGAAAGGCTGTTTTTTCAATATATCGTCGATTTTTTCTACGAGATATCCCAAAAAAGTAAATTTAAAAAAGAAAAATGGTAACTATTTTATTTTTCTAATTCTTTGAACAAGATAGGGCTTTAGAAGGATTGAAAGGGAATATCCTAATCCTCCTCCAAATGCTCCTAAGAAGATCCCAATAATTAACACTATAAGTAAAATTAACCATCCAAAACCGGGTCCTATCATCAATGTGCCAACTTGATCAAGAATTGCATAGGTATTTCTCGTCGCTAGGGCCGTGATCATGTAGAGAGTCCAAGAGAGAGTGACTCCTGCTAAACCACTTAATATAGCATATCGCAATCGTTTATTAAAGAATCCTGCGACTATTCCGGGAATTATAACTAATTGCCAAACTGGAATCAATGTAAAAAGCATGGTCAGGGCCAGCGCGAGAATAGTAGTATATAATAAATATTTGTAGTCTGTTTCTATTTTAGACACCCCCTTTAGGATATAGGTATATCGCGGATTCAAATGAATTAATAGGGAAATTCAATGGAGTATTGGTATAATATTGGAAATGATACTTTCCTAGGAGAAAAAGCTGTTCTAATTGATCTGAGTAATGCTTTGAATTACTCAATCCTCTTTGCCCTGAGGGGATTACACTTAATGATTGATTTAAATTACTAAAATCTAAAATCATTCGTTCTGAGGCACCACCCCGAGCATAACGTATATTATTGATATCATTAAGATTGATTCCGGAAGGATTGATAGTGAAGCCCTCTCCATCGCCAGAGTAAGGACCTTTGCTCAGAGAAGTTAAACCAGTAATGTGTGGGAAGGTGAGCTTATGTACTTCCCCCCATTCCCAAGTTGAAGGATCATTTGAATTATAGAATTCTGTCAACCAGTCAATAGTGGCATTTAAAGCTAAAAGCATAGTTTGATTTCGCGTTTCAACTTCAGGAGTGGAAATATCATCAAACCAATTGTTAAGAAACTCTCCTTCTTCTTTCATCAATTTTTCTAAAACTGCGATACCAGGTTTTCTTTTACCTTCAAGTTCATCAAAAGTAAAATCCATGAAGTAATCTCTCCATTTACGGTATATTGTAGGAGCTGCTAAATCTCTTGACATTACATAGCTCCAACTTTCCAATTCTGACAAGACAGCTCCAATTTCAGATGGTGGAGAGGTCCCATATTCAAACTTTATTACTTCAATTAATGTTGGAACAAATGCTCGCGCAGCGGTTGAGTTTACATCATTTTGGATTACTTTCATATCTGCTACACTAATGTTTGTCGATTGATTAAGAAGTTCGTTTATCCTTCTAGCGCGATAACCATTTGCATATTCACTTTGTAAATGATACTTGACATATCCGGGACCAGCGACAACTTGATTCGCAGAAGCTAAATAATGTTGGCTTGGATTTAATGAACTTGGCAATTCATTTAAAATATCAATATATCCAATCCATTCACCTTCTCCATTAGAGGCATTATATGGAAGTGTCCCATTTCCATATGTACCATCATCATCTCGAATAGGAACTTTTCCAGTGGGGCGAATAGCAATATTTCCATAAACATCTCCATAAACCATGTTTTGTGCTAGTATGCTCCAATACTGGGAAGCATTATCAAAATCAGCTCTATTTTGAGCTCGACAGAAACCATTGGCAGCAAGCAATGTATAGAAGTAATTATTTGCAGTCCATTTTGAAGATAAAACGATCTCTCCAGAACCCTCTGCTAAACCAAAATTCCCTATTATATCACTCATAACAGGACCATGAACTGTATGACGCACGGTGAAATCAACAGTTCCTTGATTTTTCACTTTAATTTTATATGTTTCGTAAGTGTAATCTTGTGGGGTATTATTATAGATATAACCATCATCGCCACTTGTGTTGAAAAGATACCAATCAATAACATCATACCCAGTATTTGTAAATCCCCACCCCACATACTGATTATGTCCAACAGCAAGAAGGGGCATTCCAGGTATCTGGAAACCATAGGCATTAAATCCTGTATTTTCTGCGACCATGTGCTGCTCATACCAAATACCAGGCATGTTCCAGCTTAAATGCATATCATTACACAGAATTGGATAACCAGTACTGCTTTTTACTCCATCAATAACCCAGTTATTAGAACCACGTAATTCTTGTTCTTCCATTAACTTCTTTTGGGAGTCAATTTTCTCTATGTTTTGCATAAAAGTGGAGATCGTTGACTCAACTTTAGAGGAAATTTTAACACCAAGTCCTGGAGCCATAGGAATTTCACCAAACGAGCCATAGTCAGGACAAATTGGTATTTGATAGGGATATGGGAGCCCGAATAGCTCAGTATAGTTTGCTGGACCCATTAATGCAAGATTTTGATACCGATATAAATCATTGTAATTCCATGTGAGATCCATTGCCATTAATTGGACGATGCACATGGAATCTACTTTACTCCATTCTGTTGGTTCAAATCCAATTAGATAATACTCTAAAGGAAGTTGATGTTTATGATTATTAATAAAATAATTAATTCCATCAACGTAGCGTTCAATTTTGGGTACTAAGTTAATTGTACCATTTGATTGCATTTCCTCTAAGATATTGACAGTATTAATGGCCCATGTTTCCATTCCAGTTGCAAGCATGAATTTATCGGTGGAAAGATAGTCTTCTCCTAAAATTTCCGATAATTTACCTCTAACTTGTCGTCTTAGCATATCCATTTGAAAAAGTCTATCTTGAGCTTGACAATATCCTTGAGCGAAAAACATATCTTCTTCATAAGTCGCATAAATATGGGGAACACCCCACTCGTCCCTTATTACTGTGACTTCACCGTGTAGACCATCTATATTAAGGCGTTCAGCGGTAGGGATTTCACCCGGTACATTCCATACACCGTTTCCGGGTATTAAGAGGTTACCTAATGGGGGGATTCCTAATAATGGAATTGAAAAGACAGTAAGTATGATAATTGTCAATGGTACAAAAATCGAGAGCTCTATATAGGCTTTTTTATGTTCTTTTCTCATATTATCACGTTTATTGTTTAATTCTATAACGAAATATAAAATTTATAGTAATGATTTTGTTCTCTTACTATATATATATGATTATTTCCATTTATATCGGGAGAGAGATCTATAACAAATGAATTAGAAATTAAAGAAAATCTTACTCGGTAGATAGTTTATAGGATTTGTATATTATTGTAAAATTTATATATAACTTCTTTTTTGATTTTAGTAATAATTTTTTTAGAGTGATTTTAAAATGGGATTAGAATTTGTTACTCCATTAGGTTGGCTTGATGGATTGACTGCATCAGGTATAATACTCTCCTCAGTTATATTTGGACTATTATCTCTTTACAAAGCGAAAAAGTTGGGAGCAAAATTACTTGCTGTCGCTGCACTTACGATGTTTTTTGTTGGTTGTTTATGGTTAGGTCCTTTTGTAGATTTTATTATGGTGCTCTTTTTTAATACAAACATTACCCCAAACTGGTACTATTCCCTTCTAAGTTATACTAATGTTGTCCCCGCATTAATTTTTGCGATGTATCTTGGGGGATCGCTTCTTTTGCCTAAAAGAAAATGGATAATTGTAGGAATTTATGTCGTTTTGGGAGCAATTTTCGAATACTTTTTATGGTTTCAAAATGATTTGTCTTTTTCCTACCCTTCCTTCAACCCTGGTGATTTAATTAATGCTGAATTTGTCCGTAATTATATAACTTTTTACTTTGTAGCGCTCTTTTTAATATCATCGTTAATTTTTCTTGGAATAGGTTTTGCGGT
>SDNW01000119.1 GCA_004524725.1 Promethearchaeota archaeon | reverse complement strand
TTGGCTTCAAATATTTCGATCAGATATTTTAATCTATCCTTTAAACTCTTATCGGCGGGTTCGGAAAGAAAGCATGCAAGCTTAGTAGATTCGCCATATGCTGCTTGTACATAGAAACCTTTATAATTAATATCTTTTAATCTTGTCCCGCCAATTTGGGAAACATAGGAATCCATCGCTGTTAAAAATCCAGATGCTAATGCTTGTTCCTTAAAATTTTCACTAGTAAAGGAGACTATTGGTGTGCCCGACAAGATTTCTATGATTATTAAATCTCTAAAAATATTCGTATATTTAGGATTTTCTTGTTCCTTCAAAATTAGCATATTATGCTCAAGATCGTCGTAAATTTCAAATAATCCGAAATTATCAGTATTAAATGATTTTGACTCATTAAAAGTATAATCTGATAATTTTATCAATTGCGAAGGAGCTCTTAGGGGTTCTCTAGGTAGATTCTTAACAAATTCATCTCTTTGTTCGATTTCAAATTCATTATTCTTTTTCCCCTTCAAAATTCCAAAAATTACTTTTCTTGAAGGATCTACAATATAAAGCCAGCAATTTAATTGACTCAGATCACGAATCAGTTTTCTCATACCAATTTTAAGCACACCGATTGGAGTAGTCACAAAAGTAGTCCAATTGGCTACTTGCCGTGCTTTCTCAATTAAAGATTTAGTTTCTAAATATGAATTAGCATTGATATCAATGCCAGTCATAACGAATACAGCTTCAGTTTTCTTTTTCGCTAAATAAATATCCATTTTAGTTCTTAGATAACTTAAATCAGTATTATAGACTGTGATCCCAGAATCCGCACAAAAATCTGCGAATACATCTATTAAATCTTGTTTTACAATAAAATCAAGCTCTCTTAGAACTTTTTTTATGTTTGAATCTTTAATCAAAGTATATCCAATGTACTCTAAAGGAGTATCGTACTTTTTTTGAAGATCCGAACTATAATACATTTTAGTTAAATGAATAATTATGATTTTAATAAATTCTAACCGCGTAATGGCATCCTTTTTAGGGATTTCTATTCCATATCTTCTAGAAAAATCATATAAGTCATCGATTTTACATCTTATTAGGAGATAGTTTAAACAAATAAGCCCAACTTTCCATTCACTCTTTTCTTTAAGGTGAGAAATTATGTTATCAAAAGTAAAATTATCTTCTTCAGTCATATTCATTTCTCAAGATATTCAATAGAAAAACTAGTTTTAGTTCCCCTAATACTAAAATAGTAGCATAAAAAGTTATTTATAAGTGTACGCTTTTAAGAACAAGATAGGGGTCATGGTACGAAAAAATTAACCTTATTTATCTAAATGTAATGAAGTAGTAATAAATCACTATCCTTATCAACTAATATGAGAAAAAGTGTAAATCTCTCATTCTATCAATAATAAAATGGGAAAGTATAAATTTATTTATTTTCCTCCGTTTTCAACGGTAGGTTGCTTTAAGGCGACATTTATGATGGAATCAAGCTGAAAGTTGGCAAAGTGGTTTTGGACCATCGCTCCTGAAGGACAAGCTGAAACACATGTTCCACATCCCTTACACAGTGCCGGATTAACCACAGCAATCTTTTTAAATTCATCAAAATCTATGGCTCCAAATGGACATAATGATTGGCAACTTCTACATCCGGAACAGAGATGTTCTATCACCACTGAATAGTAGGGCTCAATTTCAACCTCGCCTTGCGCCATAAGGGCAGCAGCACTCGAAGCCGCTCCTTTTGCCTGAGCAACAGTATCCGGAATATCTTTTGGCCCTTGAGCTACTCCTGCGACAAAAATTCCATCAGTTAGTGTATCTACGGGTTTAAGTTTTGGATGTGCTTCCATAAAGAATCCATCTGCCGATCGTTGGATACTAAGCAGTGAGGAGACTTTATCAGAATCTGCTCGCGCTTCAAGTCCACATGATAGAACAAACATATCTACCTCAATTTCAATTGGAGTCTGAAGCAAGGTGTCTTCTGCGCGTATTATAATGGAATCATTCTCTCCTCCATAAACCTCCGCAATTCTGCCTCGAATATATTTGATTCCATAATTTTCGGCGGCTGATTCATAAAACTCCTCATAACCCTTCCCAAATGCTCGAATATCCATATAAAATATATACACTTCCGCCTCTGGATGTTTCTCCTTATATTGACGAGCCTGCTTGGTTGCATACATACAGCATACTCGTGAACAATAGGTATTTCCTCCCTCTCTGAAATTCCTACTTCCTACACATTGGAGGAATGCTATAGTATGAGGTGCCTTACCGTCTGATGGTCTAACCGGTTTTCCTAATACAGGACCGAATGAACTCAATAATCTTTCCATCTGAAGGCCAGTAATAACATTGGGGAATCTTCCATAACCATATTGAACCAACTCGGTTGGATCATATAAATCCCACCCCGTTGCGACTATTATCGTGCCTACATTCACTTTTACATATTCGGGTTTATCATCATACTTGATCGCTTCCGGTTCACAAACATCAATTCGGGCGCAAATCCCGCATTTAATACATTTATCCATATCTATAGTGTATTGTCCCGGAACTGCTTGAGGGAACGGAATGTATATTGCCTTTCGAGTCCCCATACCAAGATCAAATTCATTACCACAAGTGACTGGACAACTCTCAACACAAGCGCCACAGGCAGTACATTTTTCTTGGTCCACATAATGCGGCTTTTTCATTATTGTAACTTCAAAATTTCCCACATATCCAGATACATCTACGACCTCAGAATAGGACATAATTTCGATGTTTTTCTTTCGGGCAACATCAACCATGCGTGGAGTAAGAATACATGCAGAACAGTCCATTGTAGGAAAGGTCTTATCTAATTGTGCCATATGACCGCCAATAGTGGGTGATCTCTCGACGAGATAGACTTTATAGCCCTCATCCGCTAAATCCAACGCAGAGTTCATGCCGGCAATTCCTGCACCAATAATTAGGCATGAGGGTTCTACTTTTACCTTTTGAACTTGTAGTGGGATGAGCTTTCGTGACTTCGCTACTGCCATTCGTATATGGTCTTTTGCAATATCATATGCTCCTTCTGGATCCTGCATGTTTACCCAAGTGGCATGTTCTCTAATGTTTGCTTGTTCAAATAAAAATTGATTTAAGCCTGCCTCTTTGCAAGTTAATCTAAATGTTGGTTCATGCATTCTCGGAGAACAAGCAGCCACAACAACTCTATTAATAAGTCCTGCTTCGATATCATCCTTTATCATTTTCTGGCCATTATCCGAACACATAAACTTATATTCCCGTGCTAGAACCACATCGGGTAAAGAAAGTGCATAATCTTTAAGTTTTACTACGTCTACCACTCCTGCGATATTAATCCCACAATGGCAGACGTAAACTCCTATTTGAGGTCGATCTTTGGCTCTCACTTTTATTTCTTTTTGTATTTCGGTCATAATAATATCCCTCTAGAGTAATTCCTCTTTTATTTTTTCAATAAATGGATCAATTGGAATAAAGGGTGAAACACCACTTAATTCATGATTCTTGATTAATCCTAATTCGTTTGGATCGATTCCAAAAGATAAACCAAGAAGTTGAGTTAAGTATATTACTGGGACCTTAAATTGCTCTCCGATTATATCCTTATAATAATTATTGGCTTCCATTTGTCCCAGATCTAATTGTAAGTGACAAAACGGACAGCAATCGATAATAATGTCTGCTCCTGAATCGCGAATATTGACTAATTTCTCGCGAGAAAAATCAGCGGCTACTTCTTTTACTGCGGTTCTTACTGCTCCCCCTGCACCACAACACATAAATTTATCTTTATAATCGATACTTTTAGCACCGGTAATCTCAACGATTTCATCTAAGAATCTTGGATTCTCATAATCTCCCCCCCAAGGACGTTTGTCGCTCGGTTTTAAAATATGGCATCCATAATGAACTGCAACTTTTAGGTCTTTAAATTTATGCTTCACGAATCCTTTTACATAATCTAAACCCATATCCTGATATAAAGCCTGAACAATATGTTTTGGTTCAATTGAACCTTTAAATTTACGCCCAACTTTTGCTAGGTGTTCATTGACCATTTTCTTGAGTTCAGGTTCATGTAGTAATTCATACCATGCATCACGCAATGTTCCATAACAACCATTGCAACCCGTAATAACATCAACACCCAAATCTTCAGCAATCGTTAAATTTCGGGCGGCGATTACGAGCCATGTAGGGATGTGAAATGCACGAAATACGCCGGGGGCGGGACAGCAACTTGCACCTTCCATCTCAAGAATCTCTGCCCCTAAATGATCGAATACTGCTCTAATAGAAGACTCTATCATTGGATATCGATTTGGAGCTACACAACCAAGGAAAAACGCATATCTCCATTTTTTTTCTCCACTCATTTTTCTTTGACCTCCTCTTTTTCTTGTTCTGCCCGTTCTTGTTTCTTTTTTTCCGCAACATTATCCATCAAATCACGAAACCCTACCGATTTCATAAGTTCTTGGCATTCTTTAAGTGCTTCAGGATGCGTGTGCACCGTTGGTGGCAAAGGAGGTAAACCATACGACTCTCTTAAATCCCGCCACTTCTTATTCCCCTCTCCATTAGCAGGTACACCATGGCCGGTTTCATAAAAAATATCATTAGCTAATGTGAAGTGATTGTCTAAAATGAAACCTTCCTCAACGGCAATATTTCTTAACTTAATGATCATATCGGTTACAGGGATATTTCTCGGACAACGTTCATAGCAATAATAACATGTAGTGCATAGCCAGATATCAATATCTTGAAGTACTGATTCGTCTCCTGTTAAAGCCTTTCGAATTGCTGAGCGAGTACGGTATGCGGTACGCCTCCCCGATGGACAACTGCCTGTACAAGTGCCACAATTAATACATGATCGGATTTTTTCCAATCCCGCATCAACGAATTTCTGGGCGATACGCGAATTTTCTTTTTTATAAACCTTCCGTTTAATATATTTTTCTACATTATCACTCATGATAATTTCAAATCAAATAATTTGTTAAAAATTGACGGTTAATTTGAAAACGTACGCGTTTTACATTTAAGTAGTTTTTGTTCAATCAATTTTAGATTATAATCTTAAGAAGTGAAAAGTATTTTTTAATAAAAAACTTGTTATTGTTGTTTGATAATAAAAACGAGGTAATTTGTTATTTCTCATACCTATAAATATTAAAAAGCGATAAGGTAATCGAAAAGCAATGGCTTTACCAAAATTGAATCCACAGCAAAAAACTTCGTATTTCTAAACTATAAAAATTTTGTAAGCAACAAAACCTTTTTGAGTTCCATGATAGAATTTTCTGAAATCCTCAAAATCTTAATAGAACGTTAAAGATGTCAGTTGTAAAGAGTTATACAAAGACTTATATAATTAAATATAATAATAAATTTGATCCAATGCATCAAATAGGGTTAATCAAGGGAAATAGAATTTAATTAAGAAACTGAAACAAATGGATAAAGAAGAAGATAAAGATAGGATTATTGAAATTCTAAGGGATGAGATTTCTCTTATTAAACGTATGAATTTTGAAGTGCTTAATGAGAAAGATAAGTTAATAAAGAATTTGCATGAGGTAATCCAAGATAAAGAAGAAACAATAAAAAAATTGAAAAAACGCTTAAGAAAAGAAAGTGAAATTGATTTCCTAATTCTCTAAATCTTATTTTAAAATATTGGAAAAGAGGGCTTAATCTGCTTTTTTGTTCTCTATAAATTCCTTTATGTACTTTTTTTGCTCATTTTCATGTAAAAAGCCCAATTCTCTCTTAACTTCTTTTAGCTCTTCCTTAGTCAAGTCTAATTCAAGTAATTCTTGTCTTATCTCTTTTGAAAGGACATTAAAAATTCTAGCAAAATATCGCTTGACTACCTCATATTTTTCAAAATTGTTCTCGTTATCATTAATCATAATCACCATTCTCTTTTCTTTTGACAAAACATATTGAGATATTCTCAAAATAGTAAAAACTTGTTTTCTTATTTGAAAAAGGCTATAATTTGTAATAAACAATTAGTAGTCCAATTCTTCACGCACTTTACCTAATGAAGTTAAACTAATAAATATATGATCTCCCCATTTCATGGTATCTCACGCATATTATAATTCGAATGGTGAATTATCAGACGACAAAAATTTTGTGTGTAAAAACTATGCGACATTGTCTACTTTTTCGCATTACTATTCCGAAAAACTTGCAGTTTGCATGCATTTAAATATACGAAATATATTTTATATGGTAGCTTAAAAGATTGATGTTTTCATCTTTTATCTGAGGTATTGAGGAGACGTATGAATCTTAACTTTGATGATCAAAGTTACATTAAGAGCGAGTTTAAGCAGAAACTACGCTGGTTTGAAGAGGAATTTGACCTAATCTTTAAAAATAAAACGTATAATTACACAAAAGAAGACTTTGAACTCGCAAATGAAATTCTTGACCGGTTATCGGAAACTATAAATGAATATAAAAACGAAAAACTGCTCTATTATTTAGTGAATACTTTAAATAGTATCGAACGGAAG
>SDNW01000118.1 GCA_004524725.1 Promethearchaeota archaeon | reverse complement strand
CTTCTGATAAAACGAGTTTGGATTTTCAATGATATAAAGAATACCTTTATCTACTTCATTAATTAGTTTAAGATAATCACTTAGATCATCATCTAAGCTACTATTATAATTGACAAATTTCTCTAAAAAAGGCATTGAAATTGAAAGAAAAAGAGAGGCAATAAATATTCCAAATCCAATAATTAATGCTTTCTCTATTAAGTTTGTCATATCTTGATTTTTAAACTTAATGATTTAAACTTCGATACTTTTTCCATTCTTGCCAATACGCTCTTAAATTTTTATATGATTTAAAAGAGAAATAGTTTATTTTGTCGAATAAATCAATTAATTCTTGATTAGTTAATTTGTCAATTTTAAGAAGAAATTGAAAAATCTCTTCATAAATGGTGATAAAAATATTAAAGTAATTAATTGATATATGTTCAATCGTTTTTAATTTTCCAATGGTTTTTGATGTGAATAAGTCTAATTTTTGATCCCAATTGATTGTTTCTGAGTTAAAAAGGAACAATATGTTATGGAATTTGTCAGAATTTTGCATAAAATCAGTAATTTCAGATATCGAGATGATTTTTCGCCCAATTCGACTTTTTTTCATAAGCACGATTAAACCGAGATCATACAGACATGATTTGTTAATATTAAAATGATAGAGAAAACGATTTATTAATGAGTTTAAATCTTTTGAGTGAATTGTTTGAAATCCTCTTAACCCGGCTGCTAGACAGTGAAACATTGCTTCAGCCTCCTCTTTAGTGAGGATTTCACCTAAATAAATTATGTCAGGCGTACGATGAAGTAAGTTTTTGATTTGATTTTGCTTTGAATATTTTTTTTCAATCATACTTTCGATTGAATCCACTTTAAATTTTAATTGATGCCTTTGAAATTGTGATTGATTAAGAGATTCTGTTATATCCTCAATATATACCTTCCTAAACTCTTTTGGTGCTATTAAATCTAATGCGTTGATTAATGTAGTTTTTCCTGTATCTGTTTCGCCGGTTACAGTTATATTGATTCTTCGCAAAATACAAAAGTATAAAAATGCTGCCATTATTGGATTTAAAGTTCTCATCTTGAGTAAATCTTGAATAGTAAAGATATTTTTATATAACTTTCTTATATCTAATCCAAACTTATGTGAGTGGATAGGATCCATATCAACAGCAAACCTACAATAAAAATATTTATTCTTTAAGACATATTTGAGAGAAGGATTTGAGTAATCTAATCTTTTGCCACTATAAAGCCTTAAAAACGTTTTTAACCGCTCAATTTCATCAATAGAAAAAGAAATATCGGTTCTACATCTCCCATATTTATGATGGTTGATATAAATTTTATCCATAGGAGAATCTAAAAATATTTCCTCAATATTATCATCAACTAGTAAAGGAAAAAGCTTCAATAAATTAAGTTTTTGAAGAGTTGATAAAAAAGCAATTTTTTTTGTTTTTTTTTGATTAAAATTATATTTATTATTAATGTATGCAATAGCTTTAGCTTGATAAATATCTACTAAGTTTTCTAAGGGAAGTGTTTGTTCTAATTCTCTAATATGGATATTGGAAGCAATATCTCTGAATAATTTATTTTGATAACTATCCAGAGTATTTCTATCTATTGAAATGCTTATAGAATATCTTTTCTCGTGCTCAAAAGGTATTTCATGTATATGAATATCAAATAAACCAAATTCTCCTACTTTATATATATTGATTAATCTTTTAGAGGCAATAGTCTCTATTTGATTAACGATTTCATTTTGATGAGAGATTTGGTCATTGATCCCCAAACAGCTTTTATACCAATTTTTAGATTCATTAAGACCCTTATTTCTTTTTATGATATCTCTCACATTTATGATTATGTCTAAATTTTCAAGTTCCTGTAGGATGCCATCTAAGATTTTAGAGAGTTTATAAGAACATTTTTTGCAGTTAGGGTCATAAATATTATTACCTTTAATTTTTTCACTTTTTTTTTTAATAGAGTGGAAAATGAAAAAGGGATTAAAAAAATCATTAGGTGTTAATGAGAGTAAAGGATCATCCTTATTATAGAATTTGCAGTGGAAATCTTCGAATATACAATATTTTTTTTTTATTAATTCGATTTTACTCCAATTTTTTCTTATCTTTTTTATAATTTTGAAATAAGCTAAATATTTTATTAAAGATGCCTTATTAATGGTACTTTGATATTTTTTAATGATTATAGAAGACAATTTATGATGTCTATTTGAATAAAAATGCTTTATAAAACATGTAAAACATTTTTTATAATTTAACGAGTCATTACTTGTATCAGAACATGAATCACAATTAACAATTAAGACTTTTTCCTTTTTTCCTTCAAAATTTTCTTTTTCTTGAAAATAAATTAGATTTTTTGATTTCATCGACATATTAATGGGGTTCTAATCTAATGATAAAAAGACCGATTTTTTAAATTTCTTTTAAATCAACATTTATGGGATGAATACAAAACTTTTTTTAATTTGAATAATTTAAATTTTTAAATTGGATGTGATCGGATATGGGTCATCGCAAAAAACATGCTCCAAGGCATGGTTCATTAGCATTTCTACCTAGAAAGAGAGCTTTATCGGAGAAAGCTCGAGTTAGAAATTGGATTGACAATACTGAGGAGATTGGATTCTTAGGTTTTGCTGGTTTTAAGGCAGGTATGACTCATATAACCTATATTGAAGATCAAAAGCACAGTCCTTACTATGGAAAAGAATTAATGAAACCAGTTACAATTATAGAAGTTCCATCATTAATTCTCATTGGAATCCGAATATATAATAAGGACGAGTATGGTCGATTTGTACAAGGCGAAATTTATGCTGAAGATTTAAATAATAACTTAAAGCGAAAAATTTCTACTCCCATAATAGAAAACTATAATTCTCACGAAAGAAAAAAAGCTCTTTCTAATTCTCTAAAAGATACAAGCGAAATACGAGGGATTTTCCAAACCCAACCTTACTTAATATCAATTGCGAGAAAAAAACCAGATATTATTGAAATAAAATTGAATTCAGCGGGATCTCCTTCTAAAGCATTTGATTATGCTTTAGAAATGCTTGGTAAAGAAATAAGAGCCCGTGATGTCTTAGTAGAAGGGGAATTAGTTGATATAATTGCTGTTAGTAAGGGAAAAGGTTTTCAAGGGCCGGTGAAAAGATTTGGAATTAAACTTCTTCCAAGAAAAAACAGTAAGATAAAGAGGGCAGTTGCATGCATAGGTCCTTGGCATCCAGCTAGGGTCCTGTATACCGTTCCAAGGCCCGGCCAATTAGGATATCATCAAAGAACTGAATATCATAAAAGAATCATGTTGATTGGTGAAAATGAGGAAGAGATTAATCCTAAAGGCGGGATTATCCGGTATGGCATGATTAAGGGGGATTATCTCCTTATTTTAGGATCTATTCCAGGACCTAAGAAGAGATTAATAAGGATAAGAAAAACTATTCGCCCAGTAAAATCCTTTATAGAATCAACTCCGGAAATAACATTTATTAGCCGTGAAAGCCAGCAAAGAAAATAAAGCAGAGAAGAGGAGATGAGCATGGAAAAGGTTAATGTGTACAGTCTGGATGGGAAAAAAAAAGCATTAGTTGAAATACCAAATATTTTTAAAATAAAACCTCGGAAGGACCTCGTTCAGAAAGCGAATGAAATACTTGAGAGTCGAAGTAAACAAATTCAAGGAAGAGATAAGAGAGCGGGCTTAAAAAATACAGCAACAAGTTGGGGAACAGGTCATGGAATATCAAGAGCTCCGAGAATTAAAGGATCGGGATTTTCAACTGCCCGAAATGTTGGAAGAGTCCCCTTCGCTGTTGGTGGACGTCGTTCGCATCCAATCAAGACAGAAAAAGTTATCCAGAAAAAAATTAATAAAAAATCCTATAATTTATCAATGATTTCTGCGATATCTTCATCGGGAGACATTGATTGGATTAAGTCTCGAGGACATAAATTAGAAAATATACCAGAGATTCCGCTTGTTGTTGATGATAAAATACAAACGGTCAAAAAAACCTCTACAGCATTTAAAATATTCTCTGATTTAGGATTAGGCGAGGAATTAAGAAAAAGCAAAAAATCAAAAAAAGTTAGAGCCGGCAAAGGTAAAAGAAGAGGGCGCAAATATAAGAAAAATAAAGGCGTATTATTAGTAATAAAGGACGATTTCGGTATAGTCAAAGCAGCAAGAAACATCCCGGGAATTGAAATCATCAAATATAAAAATATATCAATTAATACCTTGGCACCAGGCGGAACACTTGGTAGGTTAATTCTATGGAGCCAGTCTGCGTTTGATGAATTAAATAATATAGAGGTGATAGTATAAATGGAAAGTTTTTATAAAATAATTAAAAAGCCTCTAATTACAGAAAAAACATTCGATTTAATCGAACAGCAAAATAAATTGGCATTTATTGTTGATAAATCTGCAAATAAGAGGGAAATTAAACGCGCTATTGAAAAAATTCATAATGTTAAAGTTATGAAAGTAAATACCCTTATTAGTCCTAAAGGAGAAAAAAAAGCCTTTATTAAACTACACCCTGATTATTCAGCACAGGATATTGCGATAGATCTAGGAATTTTCTAGTTATTTAAGTATTTTAAACTTTTTAAATCAAAATGACAAAACTCTTCATAATTAAGTATTTTTAGATTTGGTATAGTGCTAATCTTCTCTATTTTCAAAAGATCCTCATAGCCCTTATCATTAAGTATAATTAATAGGAGATTAAATTTAGAGCGAAATTTCTTTAGGATATTTAATAGAAATTTAAACCTCACAGTTACTAAAATTATCACTAACGTAGATTGCTCGAGAATATATAGGTTTTTATTTAACTGATGAAATTGTATTTCATTCGCTTCCAGTAATTCGTTAAATTCATTGGTAAAGTCTAAGAGATTTTTATAATTATAATAGTATTCAAGATTATGTATTTTGGATGTATCTTGAAAGTAATTTGTATTTTTTGTTAATCTATAACGCAAAAGAAGCAAAAATAGCTTTTTTATCTCGAGATTTAATTGGCAAATTAATTCAATATTAAAAAATTCATTTACTACAGATACTAAATCGAAAACTTGATGATTTAGATCATCTATATAATCAATATAATAAATTTCAACAGAAATTCTTTCATTTATTAATTGAAAATTCAATATTAAATATCCATGTCTTTTTAAACTCCTAAGGTAATTGATAAATTGATAGATAATATCATCAGCTTCTCCAACTTTATCGTAATTAATTATATAAAAATTTAAGGTCTTTATTTTAGAATCGTCTTTCACTCTTATAGAACCCGTGGCATTATTTATTAAGCTATTTTTTTTTTTATCTAAGGAAAGGATTTTTAGAAATTCCTTTTCTAACTTCTCATTTTTAAAAAAATTGATTGAGGGAGTAATTTGATTAAGGTTATATGAAATTAAATTAAAATTTTTGAAAATTTCACTTTTATTATTATCACTGATACAGAAAAGATACACAATTTTTTCAGGATAAACAATGTTAATCTCAATAGAATAAAATAGAATTAGCCCTCTTTTTACAAAATTTTGGAGCGTTTTTTCAATTTGATAGTTACTTGACAATTCAAATAAAGCAAATGCTAAAATTTTCTTTTCCCGATTAATGCTCCTATAATAAATCAAATTTGTATCAACGAGATATGATAATAATCTAAATTTTCCCTTTTTATTTACCACATACTTTTTTTTATCGATAACTATAAAAACTTAGTCCTTTTTCAAATATCGTATTTATTACGAGAAATAATATCTAGGGTTAAAAATAATAATCTTTATTTTAATTTCCAGCAACTCTTACACAAAGTATATACTAAATCGCTAATTTAAATTGAAATAAAATTTTTATTGTCAATAATTTTATATGACTTATTTATAATTTTCGAATATGGTTAAATTTGATAGAATCAATCAAAAAATTTATTTATGCAATAAATCCAGACATTCTTGTCCAAGCACCATCTAGGATAAATTTAATCAATCCCTTGGATGCCGTAGAAGGCGATTTTTGGATGCCTTCCGTAGCAATTAATGGAATAGCGAATCCTTTATCAACTTTTGTATATATTAAAAAAGTTAGAACTCGAAGTAAAATATGTAAATATAAGATAACAAAAACTCAGGAAAAATATCAATTAGAATTAGAATGCGAAGAAGTTCTCGCGAAAGAAATCGAGAGTTTATCAAATCATAAAAGTTCTGAATTTAAACTATTCTACGCTAGTATTTATCGATTATTTGAGACTATTCCACATTATAAACAAGTTTTCTTGACCAGAAATATAGAAATCGGCATTATATCTACAATTCCTAAACAGAGTGGATTAGGAGGGAGCGCTTCAATAATTCTAGGGCTTCTTTATGGATTAGTTTATTATTTTGAGTTAATAGAAAAGAAACCAACATGGTTTAAAGCTCAATTTCCTATAAATAAGGATATAATTGCTGAAATTGCAACAAAAGTGGAAGATGAAGATTTAAAAATCACAGCAGGATATTCTGATCGATACATTATCAGTAGGGGGGGG
>SDNW01000117.1 GCA_004524725.1 Promethearchaeota archaeon | reverse complement strand
GCCCAGCAAAAAATAATGCAGAACTTGTTTCAAGGATGGCTAAAATTAGTAGAGAAATGAATCGTGAAATAGCAGATCCTTCTGAGGCGCGAAAAATTATTGGATTATAATTCTAAATAAAAAATTTAAGGGTATAATAATGAAATTAAAAGATAAATTGGCAATTATTACAGGAGCGGGAGCAGGTATCGGAGAAGCGACCGCTAAATTATTTGCTCAAGAAGGTGCTATAGTCTGTTGCAATTCTCTTTCTCAATCAGCATTAAATGTCGCCGATGATATAATCGATAATGGTGGAGAGGCTATTTTTATTCAAGGAGATGTTTCAAATGAGCAAGAGGCACGAAATATAATCGAGGAAACAATTAATGAATTTGAAAAGATTGATATTTTATTTAACAATGCAGGTATCGTTCTGGGTGGAGCTATTGATACTATATCTACTGAAGATTGGGACCGTACCATGGCTGTAAATGTTCGAGGTGTATATTTGGTCTCTAAGTATGCACTCCCGTATTTAAGGAAAACCAAAGGGTGTATCATTAATAATGCTTCATCTGTGGCCTTTAAAGGAGTTCCTAATCGTGCAGCTTATACTGCTTCTAAAGGCGCTGTCCTTTCTATGACGAGAGCGATGGCTTCAGATTATCTTCAAGATGGTATTAGGGTTAACGCAATATGTCCAGGTACAACTGATACTCCTTCTCTAACTGAGAGAATTAAAAGTCGTGGAGGCGATTATTATAAAACTAAACAAAGCTATATTGATAGGCAACCATTAAAACGTCTTGGAAAACCTGAAGAGATAGCTGAAGGTGTATTATTTTTAGCTACAAATGAATTCTGCACTGGTGTAAGCCTTTTGGTTGATGGCGGGATGACTATGTAAAGTAATTTGTTTCTCGAATATTATCTTGTGGTCCATCCACCATCAATTCTCAAGTCCGCTCCAGTAATATAGGAGGATTCTCCAGAAGCTAAAAAGAGGATTCCATTCGCTATTTCTTCCGGTGTCGCCCAACGTCCCAATACTCCTTCTTCTTCAAATTCTTTTTTCACCTCTTCATATGGCAAACCTCTATCGTGAGCTTGTTTTGCTACATCACTTTGTAACATTGGTGTATCCGTTGCACCGGGGGAAACACTATTCACTCTAACATTATAGGGTGCTAAATCCAATGCTAAAGCTCTTGTATACCCAAGAACTCCTGCTTTCGTTGAACAATAGTTAGCATGTGCTGTTTGGCCAATATGAGCCGCAACTGAAGCTAGGGTTATTATTGATCCGAATTTTTGCTTTTTAAAATAGGGTACTGCGAACTTGCACGTGAAATGAGTACCCTTTAAATTCACGTCAATTAATAGATCATAGTCCGCATCTGGAAAGGTTTCAACTGGACCAACTCGAACCACTCCCGCATTCACAACTAAAATATCAATCTTATTATAAACTTTAATGACATGGTCCATCATTTCTTTTACTTCTTCAGGTTTAGTCACATCAATTTTCATGATCGTGGTCCTATTTTGCTCATCATCTGTTAGCATATCAAATGTTTCTCGTAATCCTTTTTCATCAAGATCAGAGAGAATTTGAATTGCTCCTTCATGAGCAAATAATTTAGCGGTAGCCTGACCTATACCAGATGCTGCTCCAGTTATTACCACTATTTTCTCTTTCATTCTCATTTTCAATATCCTTTATTTTATTATTATTTGTTTATCAAGTTTAGATATTCGCTCACATCCAGTATTACTGACCCGATAACAATCCTCCACTCCTACTAATCCCTGACTTCGAACGTTAAGCCATACTTCAAGATCTAGAACCATATTTTCTTCAAAAGGAACATTCATCGCACCACCAGGCCCAAATAAATGAGTCTCTTCGCATTCCAGACCTATACTATGGGCTGTAATAAGATAAAAACCTCTTTTAGTGAGAGATTTTAAATAATTAGTTGCTTCTTCTTTAAATTCTTTTGCGTTGATCCCTGGTTTAATGTTGTCTGCGCAATATTCTTGAACTTGAATCATAAAATCCATTGCTTCTTGAGCTTTCTTAGGGACTTCACCAATTACTACTCCTCGACTGACATCAGAAATATATCCTTCCCAGACAGCTCCAAAATCGAATCTTACAATATCATTAGGAGTCACAGGTATACCTAGACCTGGAGCTTCTGGATCCGATGGACCAATGTTCATG
Source organism: Promethearchaeota archaeon (assembly GCA_004524725.1). GTDB lineage: Archaea > Asgardarchaeota > Lokiarchaeia > Sigyniarchaeales > SOKP01 > SOKP01. The sequence continues at coordinate 4,465 of SDNW01000117.1, read as the reverse complement.
GTTAAATGATCCCATCCCCATGCGCCCTCATCTACGATGGTTCTTCGTGCTATTTGTAATAACTCTGTATCCTTCATATCTAATTTAACAGCATCGATGCATCTTTTTATAGCTTTCTCTGCAACTTCAGTGGATTTCCTTATTCTTCGTATTTCCTCCTCAGTTTTAATCAATCGCATTTCAATAAACGCCTCATCTCCATTAATAAAATTGGCTTCATGAAATTTTGCTCTTAACGCTTCGGATTGATATCGCGGCATGTAGGATTCGAGACCTATCGTTTTATCTCCTAAACCCCATTCCTTAATTTTTTCTAAAAGCTTCTTTACTGCACCATCTAAAGACCCTACACGAAAAACATCACTAGGGGGTATCCATGAAAATTCTTCAACACTATCATATAAAGACCAAACAATTGCACTCTCTTCCCCATCCTTACGGACTAAAGAAAGGTTGGGATATTGATTCGATAAAACATACAGAATAGGGTTAGGTGCAACATGAGTGACAGGAAGACCAGTTGTATAAAATACATTTACGGGTGTTGATGCTATCAGCAAGTCGATTCCTTTATTATTAAGAATTTCTTTAGCTCTATTTTTATCATAACCAATTGGTTCTGCCATTTTAAGTTACCTCATAATTACTGATAAAAAATATGTTTTAAGTTAAAAATATTTTATTTTACAAATCTTGCACAATTTTACCTCAATGTCCAGCATTCAAATTAAAATAATAAGTCTAATTAAAATAGAATGATTTCTGCTACCCATGGATAGTGTTAATTATGGTTTGGTTGGTATTGGAAACACACCTAATTCTGCGTGGCCATATCATTATGCGGGAACTAAAGATAATCCAAAAATAAACTATACGTCCGTTTTCGACATTGATCTTAAAAAAGGAAAAAAGTTAGCTAAAATCTTTAATCTAAAATTTTATGATTCGCTTGAAGCAATGCTGGAAAGTGACATCGATGCGGTGCTTATTTTAGTTCCTCATCACGCTCATGAGGAAGTTGTAGTTAAAGCAGCAAAAGCTGGAAAGCATATATTATGTGAAAAACCTATGGCAACGACTCTTGAAGGATGTAACCATATGATTGAAGCAACAAAAAAAGCGGGAGTGAAGTTTATGATTGCAGAGAATCATCGATTCTTGCCCGCACATCAATCTATCTATGATTTTATTGAGGGAGGATTTATTGGAAATCCTTTCATGGTGCGGACTTTTGAAGGAGTATATGAGACACATAATATTAATAATCCTAAATCTTGGAAAGCTAGTATTGAAAAAGCGGGAGGGGGTGCTCTAATGGATATGGGGGTTCATAAGTTTGCCACACTTAATTGGATTTTAAATGATACAGTTGAATCTGCTTACTGTTGGCTCACTAAACAAGTGACCGATATGCCGGAAAAGGGAGAGGACAATGCGTTTGTCTTCTTAAAATATCATTCAGGCGTTATAGTTGAGTGTACATTAAGTTTTACAGTGAACTCTACTCCATCAAATCATTTGGAAATTTATGGAACAATAGGGAGTCTGATAGAAAATCATTCTTGGAAGGATCCCATAAGATTATATTCCTCTAAAAAATTAGATGCTGAAAAAAATAATGGTTGGTATTTGCCAAAAATCAATCACGGAGCCTTTCCGAAATATTATTTCATTTCGATGGGTATTGAAGATGCTTACTTTACTGAGTGTGTCCTAGAGGACAAGGATCCTAAGTTTAAACCGGAAGATGCAAAAGAAGCAGTTGCCACCACACTTTTAGCTTATTTATCTGCTATTAAAGGAAAAACTACTAATATGAATGAATTAATTGATTTTTATAAGAAAAAAGGAACAGAAAGTATTTTTGAACAACTTCCAAAAGCCATTCAGAATAATACCATTTTGGACAAATAATTCTTCTCCTTATATCATGATAAATCGGCTGAGGCTTTTTTTTTAAATATCTGTCTTGGTTTAGTTTCATTAAATTGAATCTTCTCCGAGATGGTTCTTCATTTCTAAAGGTTTCGTAAATAACACTAAATTAGACAAGGTTCCAGAAGAGTTAGAAATTTTGGAAGCTCAATCATACTTAGATAAGATAAAACCTCAAATCTCGGAAGTTAATTTACCTTCTCAGCTAATTCATGATTTAGTAATTAAGGAATGTGAAATTGCTAAGAAAGAGTATATGAATCTTATCAATGATATTCATAGCGTCTTGGAACATTGCGATGATTTAACAAACGACCAAAAATTAGAATATTGCACCAGTGAACGATTTTATATGAAACAGTACTTAAAGCATTCGCTAGTGAAAATTCATCGATGTTTTCCCGATTAATAGATATAAATAGTAAATTTAAAGATAAACATTAGGATATCTTATCCTTGTTAAATACTAAGCTTTTAATCGTAACCGGGAACGCTTCACCTTCTTTAAGAGGTGCACCGACGTCAATCCAATCTCCTGCTTCTAACTCCAACTCATCTAAACAAAAAAGGTTCTGTTTTATTGAAGTATTATCTCTAATTGTTATTCCTAGCATTTTTGCTCCGTCAAATCTAAGAATTAAGAATATTATTCTTTTATTTGCTACTGAATTTGGAAATGCTCTTTCAATTTCTTTAGCCAGTATCTTTAAATCATTTGGGTTTATCAAGTCTTTGAAATATAAGGTAAATATATCCTCACCTTCCTTTAAATTGAAGTTCTTCAATGCCTCTTTGACTCTTTCTTTTAGATTTTGTTCTGTGATTCTAAAATTAATAGGTACAACTGGAATATTTAACATAGGTAATTCGATGTTTTTATCATAATAACACGTAGAACCAGAAACTGAGAGAGAAAACGCACCAGCTCCGATGACGGTTGCTCTTATTTTATTTTCAGGCTCGATTAAGGGCAGATTTAGATCTTTTACTAAAGTTTTAATTTCTTCGGCAATGAATGTACCAATATCCTCATAGAAATCAGAAGTTTTCTCATAAATCATCTCAGCAACGCCCCCCGAAAAAGAGATTTCATCGATTGGAATAGAAAAATCCAAATCATCAGTCATCATTAACATTTTTGAAATCTTATTAGTTGCTGGACTTTTCATAACTTCGATTAGCGATTTTGCATACTCATGGGCTATCTTTCTAACATCTTCTTTATTGATGATTTCACCAGTCTTATAACTCATGTTTAACTCATTCATAACAATTTCACTAGGACCATCGATTCGCCAGATTTTAAAATTTTTATCGATCCCGAGTAAACGTCCTCCTACATTGATGCAAGCTGTGCTAAGAATTTCTCCATTGGACGCGATTGCAAGATTGCTGGTACCTCCTCCAATATCCACGTTCAATATCGTGTTTTGTTTCTCACGAGACAATTCAACAATTCCGCTTCCCATCGCTCCAAGAAGAGACTCAAAGTTAGGACCAGCAGAAGCACTAACAAATTTCCCTGATTCAGAAGATAATCGTCTTACGATCTCAGCCGCATTTTGCTTTTTAGCAGTTTCGCCAGTAACAATCACCGCACCTGTGTCAACCATTTCAGGAGTAATCCTTGCTTTCTTATACTCTTCTTTGCAAAAATTTACAACAGCATCGATATCTATTGTATTGCGATCAAGTAGAGGAGTGAAAATAATATTCCCTTCATAGAGTATTTCTCGATTAGTAAGAATATATCGGTTAGACATGTTAAAAAAACTTATCTCCCGCTTTAATGTAAGGCGAGAGAATACAAGATGAGATGTGGAAGAACCAACATCAATCCCTACACTTAATAAATTTAAATACTCAACATTTGCTTCTTTAGAATCGATATGTCCCATCAATAATTCAGCAGATAAGATTTTGAGTTCATTTTCTTTTTTTTTAGTTTTTATAGACTCTTCTTGAACCTTTATAATCTTAACCACCATTTCTTTTTCACAGTGTATGGGTAATGATTGTTTATCATCGCTATTCAATAATTTTTCTTTTATTTCAGGAGGAATTTCGAAAGTCTGGTTACAAACTGTACAAAGATATTTTAAATCCATCGCTTTACTACTCCCTGGAATAATCGGGCCCTTCATTGCCGGAGTAACTCTATTTTCCTTAATTTGCTTTTTAATCCTATCTAAAGGACCATTGAAATTCTTTACAGCTAAATCGCAAATCATATCAAATTCCTTACCTGGTTTCAAAATAGTTAATAGAGCAGGTTTAAACTCAGTTATTAGACGATAGTATCTATGAAGATCGTAAATGTCCACTTCTTTATACTCTTTAAGCAACTTTTCATATTGTTGCATAAATTTCTCGCCTAAAGATTCTGCTTCTGGGTTGCCATTTTTTTCCAATATAAATTTTATGTAATATAATTGAGCTAGTTTTTGCGATTCTATGTTAATTTCTATATCTTGTATTTTTACCATCCTTATTCAACTAATTGAGTTAAGAAGTTTTTTATATTATAATT
>SDNW01000116.1 GCA_004524725.1 Promethearchaeota archaeon | reverse complement strand
TTAATATCTTCTTTTCGCCTAGTCAATATTTCTTAATGGGTATTATTTTTCTGTTTCAAGTTATTTTTTCAATATTTATCAAGTATACTTCAAAAAACTATCCAAATGCTTACCTCTTTGATATATTTTCATTGCTTATTTTTTTATCACTGGTAGGAATGATTAGTAGTATAAATTTCCTAACTTTAGCATCATTCTTCATCTTAGTTATCATACTAACAGGGATGATCTTTTATTTTGGAGAATTTAAAAAAGAATTTAGACTCCTTAAGACCTATTTTACGGCTTGTATTGTGAGTATTATATCACTTATTTCAGCAATTTTAACATTTTATTTCAACACTGGAACAATACTAATATATAATATGGACACAATCCAATTATCTGAGATTGCAAGTGTTATACTATCAATTTTGGTAATTTTAGGGTTAGGCATTCCTTGCGGTTTATTCCCATTTTATGTGTTTCATCTTAAAAAATATTTTCAAGAAGCTGATTATGTTCATGTGATAGTATTAATGGCTTTTAATTTAATCTCAACATTAACCATTATGCGATTACTCGGATCCTTCATGAGTCTTACTTCTGTTAATATCTTTATAATTTTGATTATTTCGGGTTTAGGAGTAGTTATAGCGATTTATTATATTATTTTAGAGATATTCACTACTCATGATGGGTTTACCTATTCTATAAAAAAAATAATAGGTTATAGTATAATATGTGATTCAAATCTTACTTTACTATTGTTTGCAAATTTTTATCTTTTTCCAGAACCTTTTAGCAGGGATCTCCTAAATCTTTTAAGTTTTCTCTATATTAGTCTTACTATTATTAAATTAATCCTTTCATATTCATTTTTAATAACAGCAAATAAGTCTAAGGAAGATAATTTTAGGCTATTAGGAGACTTTTGGAAGAATAACAAGATTTTTGGCTTGCTTTTATTCCTTTCTGGCTTGATTTTAATATTTCCTGTAATTTTTATATCTATTTATTCATTTTTGGCTAACTTTGAATTCATGCTTCCCATGCTCAATTCCCTAGTAAGTTTGATATCATTTATCGCATTAAGTTTATTTATAATATCAATTCTTATTATACTTCTCTATACTTCACATTTTTTTGTTCAAATTTATATAAGTAAGAATACATCATATTTAGAGAGAGTTTCAATTTATAAAATAAATAAAAAGATGAGTTATTTAATTGGTGTCTTATTAATCACATTATTAATAGGACAAGCAATTATCTATATCTATTCATCCAGCTGGTATTTAGAATTAATTTCTGCCTTTTAAGTATATATATAAGGTTTCACATGTTTTCCTGATTGATAAAAATTCTCGCTGCCGTTTCTATGTCTTCATATGTTAAAGGTCGGGCGAGAGTCTTTTTTAATTCATTTAAAAGATGTTCACATAATTTTAAACTAAGAGTGCTCCCATACTTTTCGATAAGAGATTGTAATCTTTTAGGAAAATCTGGAGAAGTGATCTCTTTTTCAATATGGAGTTCCTTATCTTCTTTTGGTATAAATTTCCTCTCTAAACTTAGATCCTCAGGTTCTGAGAATTCTTTCCTTTCTGCTGCTTGTTTATCTTCGGGTGTAAATAAGGTAAGGCTTTCCACTTTCTTCTTTTTGTAAGTGCCTTCAAGTGGCATTTCAATAAATCCTTTTTTTGGAAGTACTGGTTTCACTAATTCTTGTGGACCATCTGAAGGCAAGGGTTTTACACTGACTTTCTGTTGAAATTTAATTTGGTCTGGAATCTCGAATTTAAGTTTACTCCCCTGCTTTTTTCGTAGTTCTTTTTCTTTTTCAAGTTTATCGATAAGACGATCTTTACTATCCTTGAATTTAGAGATATAATAGAAGTCTTGATATTCATTGCTGATCTTGATTAATTCCTTATATTTTGCTATTGCCATTACATCATTTCCATCCTTTTCAAATCGTTCTGCTTCTTTAATTAATTCTTCAAAATTCTCGGGCAGTTCTTTTTTCAGTCCTAAAGAGCAAGAGATGAGATCAACAATTTTTTGCTTAGCATTAGTTTGAGTTAACGAAAGGGTTTGGTATTCTCCTATCTTTAATAGATTGGAACTTAGCTTTATTTCATCTTTATTAACTAAATCACTTTTATTACCGATTATTAATAATTTAGAGAGGTTACTTTCTTGATTATATAATTGCAAAAAATGTTCAATTATCTTCAAATTAAAGTTTGAAAGATCAAACAAAAGTAAAATCAAGTCAGCTCCTTTTATAAATTTGCTCCATAACCCATGATAATTTTCTGGTAATTGAAAATCCCACAAATCAAATTGTAGTTGATTAATTTTGAAAGATGAAGCTTTTGCAAAATCTGCAATTTCACGTTCTTCATCATCTTTAAGCATATTATAAAGATGGGTCTTTCCAGAATTATAAGGTCCCATAATCGCAATTTTTGAATGCATTTTATGTTGGATTTTATTGAGAAAATTAAGAAATTCATCTGAATATAAACCAGAGCGATCAATAGAATCAATCTTTGGAAAAAGGATTTGAAATTTGTCAATTGTTTGAATAAGTATATTTTCAATATATTCCTTATTGTCTATTAAATCGGTTATAAAAACAAAGATTAAATTATCTTTAGCTCGATGAAATATTTGATAATTAGACCCCGGAAGCCGAAAAGTTTTACCTGGCATTGGAATCTCTAGAAAAGACTTAAGTATCTTTTTAATATTACCTACTTCTTCATCTCCAACAGCCTTTGCATACGTATGGGTAAAAATTAAATCGTTTTTGAGAAAAACGTGAAGTTGTCTTAACATTTTTATCTTTCTGTTTTCTTATAAAGAACTCTATAAATATTCTTAATAAAAATATAAAAAACACTGATTAATATATTTTTTTTACAAATCAAAATTATAAACGATAATAAAATAATTTATCAAATAGAAAATTAGTAATAAAAATTAGATGGGAATAATTCTAATTCATATAGCTAAAAAAAAGTAAAAACGATATACTAAAAAATGCCTTTAACCCCAGAACACATTGATAAGTTTATTACGGTTGAGTCTGACTCCAAAACCAAAGCAGAGTTATTAGAATTATTAAATGAACGAATAAAAAAGCTTTGTTTTGAAGAGTGTGAGCGTGATAGAATATTATGTACGCTCTCACCACTGTGTTCTAAAAGGTTCTTGCTTAAACTTCGAATGTTGAATGGTTTATCTCTTGAAGACCAACCAAAATTTTGCTATAGTGTTCATAAAAATATCATTCAGCGAGATTTTAGGAACAAGACTGTAATCTATAAACCATTTGATACCTATCTTTATTTAATAGACTTTTTAGATGTCTTTTTTCATGGTGATTACAGAAAGTTAAATAAATTCTTATCGAAGGGGGATATTAAAGCCGCAATTGAGATTTTTGAAGATAGAATTAAGAATCGAGACGAAGATTTTCAATATTTCTTAACTGCTGATAAAAATTATATGATTTTTAAATTTGATGAGAAAATACACATTATCTTTCTAAATGAAAAGTACGCACTTTGTAATGCAAATAGGGAGAATATCGCAAATTTGGAAATATTAAAAGGTCTAACTGACTTATTTTCCAACCTCTATTTTCCGGAAATTGAGCGTCACCTAATTCCAAATGATTGTGTAGAAATCAAAACTTATATTCCACGAGATGTTTTAAATAAAACTAGTCAAGAACCGCCTGAAAATGATGAGAATAAGAAAGAGCAATACTTATGGAATACTTTTGCAAATGATTTAGATGCTTTAAGCCAATTTTGCAAAGAAATTAATCTTTATATAGATAAAAAAGGAAATTTAAAAATTAAATTACATCTCGATGTAAATAATGGTATTAGATATCGGGATTTACGATTGGTCTTTAATATAGTGTTTCGTTTATATAACGAATTTTATATTATATGGATTTGAAAAAAAGGGAGAGGAAAAAATTGAGTGAAAAACAACAAGAAAATCCTGAAATAAGCAAAATAAAGGATTTCATGAAAGATGAGAGATTTGATGATGTTGTTAACATTATTGCACTTTATCTTGGTGATTCGACGGATGAAAATTATTTAGATCGCCTAGAAGATATTATTGAAACTCTTATGCTTCTTCATGGGGGTAGAACGGTCCTTCGTTTTCTAATTGAACGATTGGTTATTGATATTCCTTCATTACTGGAAAATCTCTCTAAAAGAGATTCTGTGCTTCGTTATTCATTCTTATTATTACTTAAGTCGATGTGTGAAGATGAGTGCGACTTATTTTTACCTTATAGTGAAGATTTATTAAACTCTGAAGATCCAAATGTAAGAGAGGCAGTTCTCCAGCTGTTAGTATTTATAGCAGGGGGAGAAAAAAGTATTGAAGATGAGTCACTTATCAAAGCAATCACAGATAGTTTGAGTGATGAGAAGGATTTTGTAGTTAAAAAAGCCATTCAAGCTTTAATTGCGATAGGAAGAGATAAACCCTCTCTTGTAACCAAAATTATAACAAACAATGTTAAAGAGATTCCTGAAAACAAGGAACTCAAAGAATCTACTGACAAAATCTTAAGATCCATTGTTTCTGTGGAGGGTATAGAAGAGATAGTTGAAGAAGAAGACCTAGAAGAGGAGGAAGTAGAAATATCAGAGAAAGAGTTAGAGTTAAAGAAAAAGAAAATAGCGATTCAGAAAAAGAAATTAGAACTCCAAGAGAAGGAAAAACAACTTGAAGAACAATTTATTCAAGAGAAAGAAAAAGCTTTGAAACTAAAAGAAGATATGATCGACCATGAAATAGAAAAGCCACTAAAAAAAGAAGATATGGAATTGCCAAAAAAGATTAAAAAAATAATGAAAAAAGAAGAATCGGATATTTTGGATAAAGAGTTGGAATTGAAAAAGAAAGATCTTGAGATAAAAAAGAAGAAACTTGAACTTGAATTACGAGAAAAAGAAATCGAACAAAAAGCCATTGAAAAAAAAGAAGAGGCGTTGCGAATAAAAGAAGAATTAATAGAAAAAGAAAATGAATTGTCCCGCGTTGAACTTGAATTAAAAGAAAGGAAGATTAAGGAAAAAGAGCAAAAATTATTGGAAGGCGAATTAGAGCGAGCTGAAGAATTTTTTGAAGAGGAAGATGAAGAAAATAACGAAGAGAAAAAGTTGTCCTAAACTGCCTTAGGCTTCTTTATTTTCTGTAATAGGAGTAGTATATAATCGTCTTATGATTTTTCTTATTTCTTGGACTTTAATACCATCTGCAGGCAGCCCTTTTTGAATTTCCTTCGCTAATTTGTAAGCAAATTCGATATAGTTTAGATCTTCTAAAAATTCTACAATTTGAATTTTATAGTCAGTATCTATTACTCCCGCACCATATTCTAGGAGTTTCTCTTTGAGTAATGTATCGATTTTTTGGGTTCTCTCTATATGTTTCACCTTTTTCACTAATTCTTTAAATGAATTGAATATGTTATAGAGCTCGGATTTAGGATAGTCATCAACATTTTTCAAAACATAAAAGATAAATAATTCTGCTTTCTCATAACGTTTGGTTTTAAGGCTAATCTCGACCAACTCCAATAAAGCTTGTTCATAAAGAAATTTACTGTCGATATTTGGTACTATCTTTTCAAAAATCCATTCTATCAAGTTGGACAAATTAAATTTTTCAATCACATCTATTAAAAACTTAATAACCGAAAAATAGAGTTTAGCATTTTCCGTCTTTGTCGAAGTTAAAAATGATACTAAAGCAAATTTAACCCTTCCCATGGCATCCTCTAAATTAATGGGAGTTTCTGCAAACTTATAAAAAGCCGATTCTAAAATAGGTTTGACCTTTTCTTGGCTTTTAAAGTCATATACAAAATATTCTGCCCAATTAGGTGCTAGTTCTGCTCCACTTCTCTTATCATCTCCCTTCGATTTAATCTCTGATTTCGTTGTTTTTTCCGATTTAGGTGAGCTTATTTTGACATAGTTTTTTGCATCTGCTTCAGAGATGGGTTCCAAAATGATCTTGGTTTTATCCATTGGAACCAATAATTTGAAATACACCTCTTTATCTTCATTAAACATAGTATCTCTTAGTTCTTTGGGAAAAGTGATGCCAGTTTTAGTCTTTTTCACGATATCTTCAAAGAAGAAATCCTCTTCTGAGTGTTCGTTATTAGCCATATAAATTATTAATAATAATGATATTATAATAATTTGCTTATTAAAGTGGGATTTAGGTTAAATCATCCCATATCTAAATTATATTGATTATCCAGTTTTATTTACAAGTTCTATTCCTCGAACATGAAAATTTTTATCAATATAACAGAGAATTGAGTGCCCTAAATGATCAAAAACAATAGGTACAGGATATGATTCTGCATTTTTGATTAAACTCACTTTTACGATTAAGGGAAGTAATTTTTCACACACCATGCACTCAACGTTAATGACTTTAATTAAATCTAAAGTATAAAAACTCTCTATAATTTTTTGAACGTTTTTTTTAAAAGGATTAAACACCGTGGGTGTAAAATTCTCGTAACTTAACACATAATCCACATCCCATATTTCATAAAACTTTTTTGAAATATATTCGATTAACGCCTCTAAAAGCTGAAATTGTATCTCATTGGTTGCCCCAGCTGAATAAATTAATTTGTCTTTTCGAAT
>SDNW01000022.1 GCA_004524725.1 Promethearchaeota archaeon | reverse complement strand
TCGTTAGCAATATAATCTCATTAAAAGGAGAATTTCAAGCAAAAGACGCAGAACTTATTCTTAATCTTATTGAAAAAAGAGTATTCGAACCAACAATCGAACTCTAAATCCCAATTTTTTTTATTAAATAATCAAAAATTATCCATTCGAAGTTTTTTCTGTCCTTGCTAATTCCGCTTTTTTATCCATAATTGCTAAATAGGTTTCCACTGTGTTCTTCGGGGGAATAATATCTACATCTTTTTTATAAAGTTTGATTGCTTCTGAAGTACAAGTAGGCACACATGCACCACATCCTATACAACGCGCTAAATTAACGATAGCTATTGCATCTTCCAAATGAACGGCATCCATATTGCATCGATCCACACATACTCCACATCCGATACATTCATCGGGATCTACTTTAGCGTAGAAATTTGTTGCAAAGAATTGGGCGGGTTCTTCAAGTTTATTTTGATGAGTTAATACGCCACAACAGCAACCACAGCATGTGCAGATGTTCATTGGGCGTTGAGAATTCCCTGGTTGAAGAACTAAACCATCTTCTTGTGCTTTCTCTAAAATTTTAAGTGCTTCTTCTTTGCTAATCTCTCTCCCAAGTCCTTTTTCAATATAGACTTTAGCAGCAGTCCTAAAGGAAAAACACGATTCGCGCAGATTTGTTTTCTTGCATGGTTCTCCTATTAGATCCTTGCCGGTTCTACAAATGCAATCCGCAACCGCGATAGGACCACCAATCGTCTCAATAACCTTTTTTAAATCATCGTAAGACGCAATAACCTGATCATGTTCCACTGTTTGTTCAATCGGAATAGTCCGTATTTGAGGTATCTTTGTTCTATTAAACTCATCCAAAAATCCTTGGTCAAAATATTCTTCTACTGCTTTAAAAAATTCGGGTGTAAGTCGATTTAGCTGATATTCAAACATTCCAATCGCCAACGGAGCAGCAGCATAATATTTAACCTCTTTTCCATTCTCCTCTCTTACTCCTCGATTAATTACTCCATTAAAGTACATCTCGTCCAATTTTTGTATTAATTCTTCCACGCTATATTGTTTTAACTTTCGATGTAACTTTTTTACTTTTTCGGGGTAAAATCCAAGAGTTAAGGCTATTTCAGCTTGTTCTGGGGTAAAGAGCAGCTTTAATATCTTTATTTCTATTCCTGATTCCGTAGCGGGATATCCAACAGGCATTTTGTCTAAGTGTTGTTGTAACTTTCGGTAAATACCTAAATTATCCACTTCCATAAAATAAGTCAATATTAACTCCTATATAAAACTCATTACTTTGGTTTAAAATACGACGTATTCAATACTCTTAAGGAGTATTATTTCCTCCCAACAATAAGATAATCTAATTTTTTTTCCAAAAACTCTAGTTTGAATCCTAATTCGTCCATCTTTTTTTTAATTGCTTCAGGATCTAACCATAGTTCGTTACTTTTAAAATATTTCACTGTTTTTTTCAATCCTGATTTACATATAAGTGGGATAAATCCCAACACAACTTTCCATTTAGGATATGCACCATTTTTATCTTTTAATATGAAGATCCCACTTTCTCTTGTTGTACGATAAATCTCTGAAAGTGCTTTATTGGCATCGTTAAAATCGTGGAGACTATTTAAGCATACTACTACGTCATTATGAGCTTCAGGTATAGGAATCCTTTCCGCGGGACCTTGCATAAAGGTAATGGAATTTAAGCCCTTTTCTTTTGCTTTTTCTTTTGCAATGTGGAGCATATCTTCTGATAAATCTACACCTATAAGTTGAGAATTGGGGATTGTTTTTGCTATTTCGATTAACAAATAACCCGGACCACATCCCACATCTAATATTATAGGGTTTTTATTTTTCACGTATAAATCAACAAATTCATGAATTTCTTCCGCAAAAGGAATATATCGAGACTTTTTCATATTTTCAACAGATTTCGCGAACTTTTGCGCATGCTCACCATTCCAAGAATGATGAAATGATTTTTCACTCATGATATTTTCTTGAAATATTACACTTGGTTAAAAATATTTATCTTCTAAAAAATAAATCTTCTTGATAAAATTAGAAAGTTCTTATTCCATTTCAGATATTAATATTTGAATCGCTTTCGCTCTCTCCTTATCTGATACATATTGGAGTTCTTTTCCCCTAAGATTATAGTAATCAGGAAACTTAATCAATATTGGTTCTAAAAACTCTTCAATAGAGGTATCCTTGAAATAGGATAAAAGCGAATCATTATTTAGATTCAAAATTTCTTTACAACTTAACATTTTTCCCTTTTTCCTCACATTTTCTAAATGAATAAAACAAACGATACTTATTAAATCTCATTCCTATAATTTAGAGAGAACAATAGAATCTATATAGGATCTATTTAAAAAAAGAAAAGAAGTAAATTATTTGTTAAATGGATTTGGGATCCATTTTGGGACTGATTTTTGGTATTTTCTATATTCCTCACCATATTTCTCTACAAGAATACGTTCCTCATAATTAACCATCCAATTGTATACTAAAAAAACGATTATAAACACTCCAATGCTGATCAATGATATTGACAAACAAATCAAGGATATATAGATGAGAAGAATCCCAAAATACATTGGATTCCTCACAACTCGGAGAATTCCGGCGGTAATCACATGGTCTGGAGGTTCATGAGATTTAAATAAGAGATTATGAGATTTAAAGATAAATATAAGAGCAATAGCGAAGATAGTTCCAAATAAGATTACTCGTATTATTAAGGGGACATAATCGTTTAAAACGGTAGATATCCGAAAAAACTGTAAATCTAAAAACCATATTAACCAAAATATTACTGGTAAAAAAGCATGATAAAGATGTGCATGTGGTAATTCACGATCAGCACCAGCATGTCGTTTATTTTCCATATAAAATTCGCCTTTTCATAAAGTAATTTGTAGATAGTAAAATTCAGTCCTTCTATCTTTTAAAGATTTATAGAGTCCAATAATTATTACTTACACATTTTAAAGTAAAAGGAATGATTCTAAGAAAAATAAATCAAGTTTTAAATCCTTCAAAAGTTTCATATTGTTATAAATATAGGCATAGATTCCCTCTTCATTGAAATATTTGTAACAAAGATTATCCCCTTTTACTTTTTTAAAGGCATTGATGATTTCCTTTAAAATAATCTCCAAATAATCAAGCACTAACTCTTTATCACATTTAATAAGGTTAATATCAATGATGTTAAACCAAGAATCCTTGGAAAAAGATATATTTTTAAGCTCCTCTTGATCTTTGAATTTCTTTTTGTTTCCTACAGCCTTATATCTTTTTTCTATAAGATCGATAATTTCAATTTTAGATTTGCTATACATCCGATTTTCAAGAATATTGTGAAACATGATCAAAAGTTGTTGAAAAATTCCCAATATATCAAAATAATCAGCCACATGAGCCACACTTTCCATTTCATGCCATTGAGTGTTATAATCCTCGATAACTTTTAAAAAGGGCGTGAATACGTTTAAATCACCTTCCCAGCTTTTTTTACGTTTCGTTAAAATCTCTTCGTACTCCTTGATAAAGGCTTTTCGAATGACATTAAGTTTGCCCATTAACATTTCAGTTTTTATGTTTTTAGTATCAGCTGCCACGAATAAGAGGTTAAATTCGGGCTCCAATATGTATATCCATCTTAAACCGCCCATCTCAATGGATTCTAACTCTTCATGAAACTCAACCATTGAAAAATGGTAAAATGCAGATAAAAAACCAGATACTATATCTTCATCGGCATCCGTTCTTAAAAATGATTTATATAATAACTTTATACCCGATTCGCTATTTAAAATCCAAATTATCATAATTTCTTTATTTAATGTTTTTATTTTAACACTTTAACATAATTGAGATAAAGATGCGAATTTAAAGATCGTACCTCATTGTAGCTATTAGTATATTAGTAAAAATAAACTTTAATATAAAACTTGCAGAATTATTCTTTCGTTATTCCTAGTTATTATGAACTTATTGGTGCTTATTCATTAAATATTGCTTTATAGACTTGAATGAAATTTTTCCCCATAAATCTTCTAATATCATCTCTACTATAACCTCTTGCCCTTAGCCTTTTAATAAGGTTTGGTAAAGATGAAACTTCTCTTAAATCCTCTAGATGTCCAACTTTTTCAGGTTCAATGCCGATACTTAGCGTGCTTTTACTTATTTCTTTCGAGAAGTCTTTTTCCACATAGTTCAAAAAATCTGGACCAATGCCAACATAGCTTATCCCTACCAAATCCCTTATATAATCGATATGATCGATTAATCTTTCTAAATTAACATTATTCATATCCTTATCAATAAAACCTCCGTAGAAATTAATGCCAATTATTCCTTTTTTTTCTGCTATTGCCTTGATTTGCTCATCTGTTAAGTTCCGGACATTATCACATAAATTCCTTACATTGGAGTGAGAAGCGATAATTGGGTCAGAATAATTATTAATAATATCCCAAAAACTTGGTTCAGAAATATGAGACACATCTAATACCATTCCTAACTCGTCTACTTCGTCAATAAACTTATATCCATACTCTGTCAGTCCTTGTGGATTTTTTACTCCACATCCGTCAGCTAAAAGGTTATTCTCATTATGAGTTAACATCACACATCTCAGACCTAACCGATAATAATTTCTCAAAATCGAGAAATCATTGCCTATCATCCCAGCCCCTTCAATTGCAAACATAAATCCTATGGTATCTAACTGTGTATTTACTTCAAAATCTGATCTCTTTCGAATCAATATACACTCTCCTTGACTTCGAGCGATTTCTTGTAATTGAGTGTCAATAATTTGAAAGACAGTAAGCGGATCTCGGTTTTTTACCCCCGGATATAAATCAAAATCACCCCCCACAGTCAAAACTTCAATATTAACTCCTCCTTTTTTCAACTCTGGTAAATGATGTGCAATTAAGCTGTTTTTTCTCCCATTCAGGTAATCATAAAATGTTTTGAGCGCATAATCTGAATGCGCATCAACTATTTGCATTTCATCGCTTCTACCTTTCATATATATACCTCTGCTTATGATAAGAACCTATATAATATTTTTTCAGAAGTGCATTTAAATTTGTTGCATGGTATAATATCCAAATATCCTATTCAAATAAAGCTAATTAAGTAACTTTATTAAAGGGGAATTCGATTAAATATTTAAAAATCTTAACCATTCGTATAATTATTCGTTAAATGATAATAGTTTTGAGCGAAATATGGTGAAGTTTAATAAATACTATTTCAAAGTATGCATTGTCGGAGATACTGGAGTAGGTAAAACAACGCTATTACATCAATATCTTAATAAGCGATTTAAATCAGATGCGGAAACCACAATCGGCTCAAATTTCTTTGTAAAGTATGTAAAACTTCCCAACGCAAAACAATTAATCACCCTTCAAGTCTGGGATTTAGCCGGACAAGAACACTTTAAATGGGTTCGAAGTGCTTTCTACAAAGGCGCAAGAGGAATAATATACGTATATGATTTAACCCAAAAAGAAACTTTTTATAATCTAATCAAATGGAAAGAAGAAGTCGAGTCTTCTATTGGTATCGTTCCGAACGTATTAGTTGGGAATAAACTGGACCTAATTGAGTCCCAAAATAGCATTATTGATTATGAGGAGTGTACTTTTTTAAAAAATAATTTAACCTCACGATATTATTATGAGACCAGCGCGAAATATGGCACGAAGGTTGATGAGGTCTTCTCAAAATTAACCCAATTAATGTTTAAAATTTACCAAGAATAATATCTGAGAATAGTAACGAACATCTCCATAATAAATAATAAATAATTTCAAGTTCTCGCTTTATTATCTCTATTTAAATTACTAGGAGATTTAGTATGAATGAAAATATGACACATTCTAAAGTTATGGAATTGAATAAGTTGGTAGAATATCAGCAAGGAAATGTGGTAAGTCGTACGCTTGTCACTAAAAATACTGGTACTATAACGCTCTTTGCTTTTGATAAAGGACAGGGTTTGAGTGAACATACAACACCCTATGATGCTATGGTATATATTTTAGATGGAAGTGCAGAAATCATTATTTCTAAAAAAAAGTTCCAGCTACAATCAGGTCAAATGATCATCATGCCTGCGAATGAACCCCATGCGCTTAGCGCAACAGAGCATTTTAAAATGATGTTAATAATGATTAAAGAATGAATACATGATTATGGCAGAAAAAAATTAATTTTTTACTAAGGCAGAGTTATTTAAGAATAATTCTTGTTTGTTTACCATTCATTTCTCCTCCTATAATTCCGGGCATGACTAGCGTGAGACCCGTTGCTGGGTCAGTTATGGCTATTCTTTGAGGAACCAATGCATTTCCTAGAGTGAGCAGTTTATACGCTTCCTCAACATATTTTAATGCATCCTCCATTGTAAGGAGTTTACTTACATTATCTTTCGACAAAATTCGGACTATAGTTCACATCAACTTAATCTTGTATACATTTATCATTTCTTAATTGCTAATTACCAATATTAAGCAATGATTTAATTTATATTTATTCTAAAATGAATTTAACTGCGGCTCTTAAATGAATATTAAGAGTATCAAACAAGGGAACTTCAACATCCTCTTGATGAATAAGCAAAGGAATCTCAGTACATCCAAGAATTATTCCTTGCATTCCTTTTTTATTTAGCGAGTCGATAATATCAAGAAATTTTGTTTTTGTGGAGGTTAAAAATATTCCTTGAGCAAATTCATTAAAAATTGCATTATTGATATATTCTCTCTGCTCTTGGTCTGGTACGATCACTTGTAATCCATATTTTTCTTCTAAAATTTGGACGTAAAAGTCTCCCTCCATCGTAAATTTTGTACCTAACAGCCCAACCGTATTAATTTTGGAATTTTTGATAGCTTTTGCGGTTTCATCCACCACATGAATTATAGGTATTTCAATTCGGGGCATAATCTTGTTAGCAATTTTATGTGCGGTATTTGAGCAAATTAGTATAGCAGAACAACCCGCTTCTTCAAGATTTTTACTGATTTCGATAAAAATCTCTGCTATCTCATTCCACTTATTTTGCTGCTGAAGGGTATAAATTTCTTCAAAATTTACTGAATAAAGAAGCAACTTCGCACTATTCCACCCTCCCAACTTTTCCTTAACCAACTCATTGATAATACGATAATATTCAATCGTACTCTCCCAACTCAGCCCTCCAATCAATCCAAGTAGTTTCATCTCATATATACCTCCTATTCCTTGTTACAAGCTATTTTATTACTTTTTCCAATAGGATCTTCCCCGCCAGGTATCTTTCAAATCAAAATTCATCAGCTCTTCTGGATAAGGATTAAAATAGGTTTGTTTTTTAAGGTAACTCTCATCAAAACGAATAATCCAAGAATTTAAAAGATTTTGGAGTAGAAATAGGGGGATCCAACCTGTTCGATACTTTTCTAATTCATCCAAGAAAAAAGCTTTCTCCTCGCCGGAAAGACTTTTCTTAAAATGTCCAAGTGCATGCATTAAAACATTAATATGAGCAGTATATTTAGGAGGATTTAGGAGTAATTGATTTAGAAATTGTTCATAACTCGCTATAATTTCCTCAAATTCTAATTTTTGAGGATTTGCTACGATTTTTCCCATCTTTCGCATGAGGTTTTGATTGTATGCCATAAATAGGAATTTATTTTTCGTGTGGAAATTAACTAATGCATTATGAGATTTGGTACGTTTAAGATTATGAAAATCGGCTAAAGTATATAATTTTATAAGCCAATGTTCTCTTATTCTAAAATTGGTTAATCTACCCTCAGTTTCAATTGCCTTATTTGGAAATGTATTTACTACCGCTCTCCCGAATAATCCTGTGCCCACTTGAAGTTTGGGTGCTCCTTTCTTAGCGGATTGATAATGCTTAGTCTGAAAAAGACCACATGAAGGAGATTGTGATTTCAATATGAAACCATCCACATGCTCAAGGGATGCTAAATAAACATTCGCAAACCTGTTCATTTCTTCAGTACAATCGCGTCCGGTTTTTGGTTGGATCATTTTCAACGTTTCGCCTTCAAGCACTATTCTTACAGGATCTCGAGGAATTCCCAAACCAATTTCCACTTCTGCACATACTGGTTTGAAATCAACATAATTTTTTAAAATCTTCACTACGTCACTCGAGATAGTATATCCATTCCATCGGCAATAATCAAATTCAATACATTTACTTACAATTACAATCGGTTTTTGAAAGGTTAACATTATTTTTCTTCTCTTCTCTTTTACTAATTATTTGTATTTGTATATTGTTCAATATACTGTTGGACTTTAAACTTCCTTTTCATTCCATTATAACTCATATATCGGATTTTTCCAAAAACATTTCTCTCATTCCATGCTCGATCATGGATTCCCCCGATTGACCATGCTATTCCGGCATAACCATTTGGATCTCGACCATCCAATTCATATTTGTCATTTAAGTAAATAGCAATTTTCATGGCATCATCAGGGCTTGCTGTCCATTCAAGTATTTTTTTAGCCCAATACATTCGCAGATAGCCATGCATTTTGCCTGTTTTTACCATCTGTATTTGTGCAGCATTCCAAAGCTCATCATGAGTTTCTGCTTTTTCAAAAGCTTTAAGTGAATAGATATATTCTCTTTTATCTTTTTGATGCATGTTTAAAGTTTGTCTCGCCCACGGATGAAAACCATCTGTATTATCATAGTCCTTACAATAAAAGCAGAAATTATCAGAAAGTTCTTTTCTCACAATTATTTCATCATAAAAGGTCCCTTTTAGATTGCTCAATGCCTTTACCTTTATTGCTTCTAAAACTACTCTCTGAGACGCTATCTGTCCAAAATGTAGATATGGAGAGAGATTAGATACTCCCTCTTTATTGGGATCATTTCGATCTCTAGTATAATTTTTTAATTTATACTTGATAAATGTATCCAATATTTTTCTTGCTTCATCCTCCCCGGATTTAATCCAATCTAATTGGCAATTTGATTCTTCCACATTGACACAGTTCGCTAATTTCCCCCATTTAATATCAAAATTATTGTTGTCCCAAGAATAAGGATGAGGTTTTAATTTTGGAAATTCCACCAAGAATTCAGGAAGTAATTTCCTTATCTTCGATCGTATAGTATATGCCGCATACTCTTTTTTATGCGAACAATACCAGCAAGGAATAATATTATGAGAATCGACTTCACAAAAAGTAATTTTTAAATCCCTTTTTAGACCTTCTATCCAAGTTTGCTTTAATCTTATGGGTGAGAAATCGGTAATTAACATTCCAATTTGGTGATCTTCGATGAATTGAGTTAATAACACCTCTGGCGCCCCTACCAATATTATAAAAGGAATATTTAGATCGTGTAATGATTGTTCTACCTTTCTTAATCCCTCGAGCATAAAATTAAACGCTCTTTGGAGTGCGTTTAAAAACTTGGACTGTAAGCAAAATACTACAAGTAAAGGTTTTTCATGTTTCTGGGCTACATTTTGCGCATAAATCAAAGCCCAATTATCTTCTACTCTCTGATCTCGACTCATCCAATAAATTACTGGTCCATTAATCTTCTCTTTTGAAATAAATCTAATTCTTCTCTCATCCATGAGGTTTTCTAAATTTTATGTAATTTTTTCAAGAAATTATTTGCTTTTTCAAGATGCGAAGATAATTTATTACTATCCATTTGCTTTATAATCTTTACCATCATGCTCATTCTGGGATTTTTTTTAATTTTTTCTTGGTGTTTGTGGATAAAGCGCCAATATAACCCATTCCACACATCGCACCAATCTCCCTTTTTGTAATCGCTCATCTTGAGAATATAATTGGAAGAGCTAATATAGGGTTTTGTAGTGATTAGACCCCCATCGGCGTTAAGGCTCATTCCATAAACGTTCGGAACCATTACCCAATCATAAGCGTCAATAAATAATTCCATAAACCATTTATAAATGGCTTTAGGATCAATTTCGCACAAGTTCATGAAATTTCCAAGAATCATTAGGCGTTCAATGTGGTGTAAATAAGCATCATTGAGAAGGCGCTTGATAACGTTGTCCACGGGAAAAATTCCGGTTGATGCGTCATAAAACTCTTTAGGCATCGGATGTGTATGATTCCAAAGGTTCGAATTGCGTTGTTTAACCCCTTCAAGGACATAAATCGCTCGCATGAACTCCCGCCACCCAATGATCTGCCTGATAAATCCTTCTAAAGAGTTCATCGGGATATTATTCTTTTTTGCATAATCCAAACTCAAATCAATAACCAATTTGGCTGTTAATAAACCGCTATTTAACAGTGGTGATAAGACGGAATGAAAGAGGATGGATTCTTTTTCTTGTAGAGCATCCTCATAGGGACCGAATAACTCAAACCGCTCCTTTAAGAACTTGCTAAACCACAATTTGGCACTTTGATGAGATACTGGAAAGAAAAAGTTTTCAAGGTTTCCTGGATTATCTGGAAATTTGTCTTCAGTGTATTTCAAGGCATCTTCGAGAAACTGGGATCGTTCTATTTTAGGAATCCTCGGGATATTTAGGTCTTTAGAAATTTTTTTCCGATTTTCTGTATCATAGGTCCATTTTCCTCCTTTAGCATTGCCATCAACTAATAAAATTTTTAAGCGCTTTCTTTGTGCTATATAAAAAGGAGTTTGCTGATAAGACTTTTTCCCATTAAAATACTGGTTATTAATACTATTCGTGTTTAAAAACCCTGGAGTTTCCTCAATGGTAACCTGAATATCATTCTTCTTTTTCTCTTTTTTTATTCTTTTTTCTAGTGCCCAGTCTACTGGATCTAACATAAAAATCGCTTTAATTCCGTCGTTCTTTAATTTGCGAAAAAGTTCGGGTACTGATCCATTATGATTACTCTTTGCATACTTCAATTGATACTCTAAGTATTCTACTTCGTAATTTTTATTAATTAAGAAAGATTCATAATATTTCATTGAAGCTCGGTGAAACATTAGTTTTTTCTTATGGAATCTTACTGGATATTCAGCATCACCGAAAAATAATGAATCTTCTACTAAATAAATTCTTTTAGTCTCTTTAAGTAGAGGATTTTGCTCAAATAACTGATGGGGAAAGCATACCACGGCGGTATTCATTAATTTTCTCTCCTCTTTTTTAGAAATAAAGGATTTTCAATACGAATTTTGACATATATATATAAAAGTGTTTTAATCAATACAAAGCTGTTAATTTAATGAAATTATCATTTATAATCTATAAATGAAGCATTACTTATTCAAACTTCACAGTTTTTCTAATTAACAATGAGATTATGATTATGACTAACGTGAGTATAGCCGTGAAATAAAACGCAAAATTTAAATTAATGTCTGCGAGAAATCCACCAATTATAGGACTCATAAAAAATCCAATTCCGGAGGAAGTCTCAAAGTAACTGCTATATTTTGAGGAATCTTCGACTATATTTTTATAGATGGTCAATCTAAATGAATACATATACAAAATTGAACCAAAAAAACCAAAGCTAATGAAAAGCGCACTAAATATGAAAATATTGTTAAATAGATCCAAACTGAGGAATATAATTAGCATTGCTGGTAAGGAAAAGTAAAAAAGTTTCTTTAATTTCTTAATTGAAAGAGTACTCAATTTTGAAATTGATATTGTTTGAGCGGTCATTCGAAAAAAATTAAGAAGATATGTCGTAAAAACCGCAAAATTTAGCACTTCAGATTTTAATGGATAGAGTAATATCAAAGATCCTATCAAAAATCCATAAAATGCAATCACATAAAGTGGTAAAAATAGAGGAAATGAAACCTTTTCTCTTTTACAGTTAGTCTTGAGTGCATTTGTAATCATTGGTTCCTTCTTACTCTCCTTTGTTTCAGGATCTTGAAATGAAACTGTAAAAACCAATAGAAAAATCGAATAGATTAAGGTTAGAGTAAATACTAATTCTACAAGCTCAATAATAAATAAGAGGATAGTCCCGATAAGATAGCTAAAAATTGCGCCCGAATTCCAAGCAACGTTATAATTATTAATTAATTTATCTTGTTCTGATTCATCTGCACACACTTTTTCGCTTCTTGAAAGAATTGAAAGGCTTGTGATAAGAACTGGCCAAAATAATCCGATAAGAAATCCCTCTGTGATTAAGAGTCCGTATACTAGCCATGGAGCTAAGGAAAATTGAAAAATTATTTGAATAATTAAAGAACCCGATACAGATATGAGTAAAGAATTTTTTATTCCAATTTTTTTTGGGATATTTTTTAATAACACTGGTGAGAAAAGATAAATCATTGATGTACCAGACGTTATGATCCCAATGATTGTAGGATTTAAATTAATGCCGACAAAATATAATGGAATTGCTAATTCTAAGGTAAAACTTACAGCAACCCTAAGAAATGACATAAAAATAATGGGATAGATTCGATAGTCTTTAGTGGTTGACATGATTCAATTTTAATTAGATCTTTATAAAATTGATTTTAAATTAATTTTTAATCTTAGTCCTTATAATTCCAAAACTTTTTTGTTAATTATTAAGGCATTATTTGACCGCTAAACCTCCATCGACTGGAATAATAGCACCTGTGACCCATGACGACTTTTCAGACGCCAAATATAAAACAGCGTCAACAATATCCTCCGGTTTTCCAATCCGTCCCAGTGGATGCATTTCATTTGAGATTTGAATGGCCTTTTCGTTAGTAGTCAATTTAGCACCAGTAGAGAGTGGTGTATCGACCAGACCTAAGGCAACTCCATTAAATCGTATTCCTTTTGAGGCATAGGTTATCGCGGCAGAACGAATCATGCTTTCAAGACCTCCTTTTGCGGCACTAACTGCCTCATGATTTCTTAATCCCTTTGAACCTGCGATTGAAGAAATAATTACTATTGACCCTTTTTTCTTTCGCATCATTCCACGAATAACAGATTTTATAGCTAAAAACGCAGATATGAGATTGATTTTAAGTGTCTCTTCAAACTCTTCTAATTTTAAAGCATGAATGGGTTTTAACAAAATTGAACCGACTGCATGGATTAAAATATCGATTTTCCCAAATTTCTGCTCCGCCACTTCAACAACCTTCTTTAAATCTTCTTCTTTGGTGGCGTCAGCTTGAATAGAAATAGCGCTATCTAAATGATTTTCTAAAATTTTTAATTTTTCATTGTTTCTCGCAACCAAAACAAGTTTTGCCCCCATTTGAGATGCTTTCTTTGCGATCACAGAGCCTATCCCTCCTGTGGCTCCTAATAATAATATCACTTGATTTTCGAACATAAAAACCAATTAAACTTATGCTTATAGTATAAAAAAGCTTTTTTTTTATAAGCTATAAATGATATGAAAGCACTCTTGGGTTTATAATTTTTATAGCATTCTTTTAAGTTTATCGCTACATTTCTCCCACTTATAATCAACATCAACATTATTTATGGTGAGTTAGATAGAGTTAAGTCCGAAAAACTATTCCTTCTTGACTCCTGATCTTAAAATCTGCCGAATTATTAATGGTATGTGGCAAGTTTCAGGAGCTCATGGATATATTGAAAAAGAAAAAGCAATAAAATCCATGGGAATATATGTAGATAAAGGATTTGTGACATGGGATCTGGCAGATCATTATGGACCGGCTGAAGATTTTGTTAAAATTTTTCGAGAACGACGAATCAATACTAAAGGAGCTGGTTCCCTTGAAGGAGTAAATTTCTTTACGAAATGGGTTCCTCGCCCTCAAAATATTACGAAAGAAGTTGTACAAAAAGCCATCGATATTTCAAGAAAAAGGATGGGTATGAAGTCGTTAGATTTACTCCAATTTCACTGGTGGGATTATCAAGACAATAATTTTCTCAGGGCTATCGAATATTTGGATGAATTAAGACGTGAGGGAATAATTAAGAATCTAGGATTGACAAATTTTGATACCAAGCATGTTCAACAATTTCTCGATATGGGCATTGAGCTTATCTCCAATCAAGTTCAGTATTCATTGATTGATCGACGCCCTGAACAATTAATGGCAGAATTATGTAAAAATCATGATATCAAGCTTCTGGCTTATGGAACATTATGCGGAGGATTATTATCCAAAAAATACCTAGGACAACCCGAACCATTTAACGAGCAACTATATACCGCATCTTTATATAAATACAAAAACATGATCGATCGCTGGGGAGGTTGGAAACTTTTCCAAACATTATTGAAAAAATTGGATGAAATTGCCAAAAAATACAAGGTTTCTATTGCGAACGTTGCTGTTCGTTATATCTTTGAAAATCCTATCGTGGGAGGTGCAATTATTGGCGCCAGATTAGGAATTTCCGACCATATTGAAGAAAATATGAGAGGTTTTAATTTCGCTCTAAATCCAGAAGATCTTGATCAAATTAATGAAATTTTAGCCAAATCCAGAGATTTAATGAAAATAATTGGAGATTGTGGAGATGAATATCGATAAACAAAATGATAAAATGCAAGCGGTTTATCATCAAAATATTCCAGATCAAAAAGAATTAAAAACTCTCCTAAATGATTTAGATTCTCTAAGATTCCATGAGAAAATTATACACAACGCATTAAATATTGCCAAGGAACTCCCAAAAGTTGAGGCTGTTTTATTGCTCGGTTCTCTTGCAGTAAATACTGCGGACATTTTTTCTGATGTGGATTTTTATGTGCTGATAAAGGATAAAAAACATATGGAAACAATAAAAGATTATTTTCTTCAGAATCTTACTACAATTGGAATTCCCATCCACATCTTTGGCTCTAATGCCTATCCAAATAGCTCAATTGTGTATTTCAAACCCTTTATCAAATTCGAGTTATTAATCGAAGATTATGATAAACTGGTTAAAAATTGGAGGGTTGGCAAAAAGGCTAAATTACTATTTGATCGCAATGGATTAGGGGCGGAGTTAATGCAAACTGCAAATAATCTTACTTTTAACTTAGAGAAATATCAGTTAGAAATCCAGAATGTCGCTATCGAATTACCTAGTTTTTGTTATAACATCGCTGGATATATATTAAGGGGTGAATACGTAACTAGTGTTGATTTTATTGCATGGATTCGGCGATTACTTTTACGCATTTGTGGTTTTTTTCTTGAGATGTGGGACGAAGGTACAAGAAGAGCTGAATTACGATTCCCTGATGAAGTTTTAGCTTACTACCATCGGTGTATCGTGAAGGATGTAAATGGGATATGGCAAATCTTGCATAATATTCTCGATTGGTATTCTAACTGGTTAGTTCCCAGATTCGAAATTCATAATTTTTCGCATGCCAATGATGAGGTGCCATTTATTCGATATTTGCTAAACCAAGCAGAAAGAATTTATACTCCAAAAAAATGAAGTTCAAATAGATTCAATTGCATTCTTATATCATACCGAAAAAGAATAATTGGGTAAGATAGTGTGTATTGGTTTACCGCAGATTTTCACTTATCTCATAAAAATATCATAAAGTATTGTAACCGTCCCTTTAAAGATGTTGAACAAATGGATACGGTCATTCTTACAAATCTCGAGAACTCTCTTGAATCTGGAGACATACTTTATTATTTAGGAGACTTAACCTTTAAAGAAGAAATTGCGAAAGAGTTTTTTGAAAGATTTAATGATCTTAAGATTTATTATATCATCGGCAACCATGATAACCCAAAAGTCTTAAAGATTGCTAAACAAAATTGTGTAAGCATATCTAATCTTATGGATATTGAAATTGAGGGCCTTTTTATTACGCTCTGTCATTATGCGATGCGAGTTTGGAATAAAAGTCATTTCAATGCGTGGCAACTCTATGGTCATTCCCATGGAACGCTGGATCCAATAGGAAAACAATATGATGTAGGAGTGGACAATAATATGTTTAGACCAATTTCAATAACCCAGTTAATACGAATCATGACAGAGCTACCAAATAATCTAAATTATATCCCTCCAGAAAAACGGCGAAATAATTCATTAACTTAGGCTCTCCCCAATTGCAATCATAAACTTTATTTTATTAAAGCGATTTAAAAGTTCACAAATATGCCTTTACAGAATAAAGATATCCATATCTTTTTTGATGACGGAGATGTTCTAAATAACAATAAGATAAGAGGTAGACAATGGCAAAAACTAATTGGAGAATTTATGACTCCTTTGTTCGGAGGAAACTCTAAAGATTGGGGTGCTGCTAATGCCAAGATAATTGAAGACTTCACTAGTGAGGGAATTCCCGCCTTGATATTTGAACATAAAGAAAAAACTCATAGCCAATTTATAAAATGGTTTAGAGAGAAATGGATAAATGATATGTTTGATTATGTGGGAATTGAACGGCCAAATATTGGGGATTATAAAAGAATCTATTATGAAACAGCTAAATATGTAGATCTTCGAGTAAGATCTGCTTTTCCGGGGGTAATAGAAACTGTTAAAACCTTATATCATAATGGATTTAACCTCTACACCGCCTCTGGTACCGAATCGATTGAGTTGAATTATTATTTAGAGGGAATGGGTATTCGCCAATATTTTAAGAAATTATATGGTCCTGATCTAATTAATCTACTTAAGGTAGATAATATGTTCTATGAAGCTATATTGAATGATTTGGAAATCCTACCAAACCAAGCAATTTTCATTGATGATAAACCATATTATTTAAATATAGCTAAAAAAATCGGAGTACATGTTATTCAAGCATGCCTAACAAGAAAATTTAAACTTGAATTTAAATATAGCGTAAAAAATATGAAGAAACTTCTCGATGTTATAGAAAAATTAAGAGATAGTGAGTTCTAAATTGCCTTAATTTATTGGTTTCAATACAATACTAAATAACATAAATTCTTAATTTTCCCAACATTCTACATATTATAAAATTCCTCATGCACTTAGGTTAAAAATTGAGTGATTATGGATATTAGTCAAGAATTCGTTGAACTAATAAAACGAATTGACAACAAACTTGAAATCCCACTAGTAGATAAAATTTTTATTCCGAGTCAAAGCGATCTCAATAAAGATCGCAAGAAGGCAAATTTTGGTGCAATTAAATTAACAGACGGTTCTACTGGCATCTTTTTTATTGGATTGGATAAGGAATTCCATGAAATTGCTCAGCATAGAGATCTTGGAAAATTATCGAAAGAAGATCCAGTAGATTTAACGTTAAGATTTAATGAAGAAACATTATTTGATAGAACAATTGGATTAGGGGCTATCAATGCGATTAGTCACTTCCTTTTTACACGGTCAAAATTTCAATTTAGACCTTCAAATCACATTTTAAAAGATATAAATGTTCAACATCAAGATATCATTGGAATGGTAGGTTATTTTCCTCCTTTAGTAAAAAAAATCAATTCAATGGGAAATAAATTAATTGTAATTGAGCTTAAGCAAGAATTAATAAAAGAAGCTCCACACTTTGAAATCACATTAGATGCAACCAAACTTACAGAATGTAATAAAATTATCTGCACAAGTACCACTCTTATTAACAACACCTTGGAAGATATTCTACATTTTACTGGAAATGCGGAAATCTTTGCTCTTATTGGACCAACTGCAGGATTTCTGCCTGACCCGATTTTTAAAAGAAAAGTTAATATCATTGGAGGGAGTATTGTCAATAATTCAGAAGTTTTTTTTAAGCGCATTATCCAAGGTGAAAGATGGGGAGATGCCGTGTCAAAGTTTCTATTGATGAAAACCAACTATCCTGGGATTAAAAATCTAATAAATCTTGCAAAATGATATTTTATGAAAAAATCTCAAAGAGTTGATAAGTGAATGAAAGATGATACGATTTTAAAAATTTATACTGATGGTGCTGCTCGCGGAAACCCCGGTCCCGCGGCGTCAGCCTTTTTGATAGTTATCGAAAAACAAATCATCCATCAGAATGTAGATTATATCGGAAGTGCAACTAATAATACTGCAGAATACAAAGCAATCATTAGTGCTTTGCAATCGGCACAAAAATATAACAAAGACATAATTGAAATCTATACAGATAGTAAATTGGCTGTAAACCAAATTACTGATAAGTGGAAAATTAATTACCCTCATTTATTAAATCTGGTAAAGGAAATACGCCGTTTAATGGCAAAGTTTCGAAAAGTAAATATCTTTCACGTAAAAAGAACTCATCCTTATATTCAAAAATGCGACCAATTATGCAATGAACGACTTGACGCAGAACCTAAAAGCTAACAACGAATCGAAAAAAATCCTTTCGAAATTTAAGAAAGGGAAAAAAAGAGGATTGTATCATTAATATACAATCCGGATTCAAGCAAAATAAATCAGATAAGGATTAAGGGAAATATTTTATTGGTTAAGGCAACTTAAATTTAGCTTTTTTATTTTGCTCAAATAGTTTTATGTCCTAAGTTATTTTAGATCTATTTAATTATATTCTCCATAGAATAAGATGAGCAATATATACTATATATTGAATCTCTTGTAGATTATTAACTTATTAAGATGAGATTTAATCGGAGAACGCTATTTAATCAAATCTATTGAGCATTAATTTCGCAATCCTATCAAATATAAGCTCTACATTTTCTCCCGTTTTGCTGGAACATTCGATAAGAGTATTAATTTTTCGAGATTTCGCGATTTTAACTCCCTCTTTTTTTGAGACCTCTCGGTTATGTTCTAAATCTAATTTTCCTCCCACTAAAATAATTGGAAACTCCTCTTCTACTTCTTCAATGACTGACAACCAATCATCAACATGAATTAATGAAGAGTAGTTAGTAATATCGTACATAAAGATTCCACCTCCAGCACCTCGGATATACCTTGGGAGAAGAAATCTGAACCGTTCTTCACCTCCAAAATCCCATATCTGTAATTTAATAGTCTTTTCATCAATATTAATTGTTTTTATCTCAAAATCGACTCCAATTGTCATTTGAGTATCTGAAATAAACATATTCGTAACATATCTCCTCAATAGCGTTGTTTTTCCGCTACCCGCATCCCCAAATATGATGACCTTAAAGATTGCATCGTACATAGCCAAAAAGAGACCTTAGTTATACTTTCGTAGATAAAATAGTAATTATTTAATTATACTTTAAAATTGCTCTATTATTAAAAAAATTTTATGATTAGCAGAATTTATTTGAGTAGATAATAATTAGCTAATATAATATTAAATAATCAAAAGCCTAAAATAGTATTATGAATAGTTTTGAACGAATTTGGACGGCATTAAATCTTGAGGAACCAGATAGAATTCCAACGCATACTATTAATATCGATGGAAATGTAGCCGATCAAATATTGGGGAAACCTGAAAGAACTGCATTTGATGTGTTTGATGAATTACAGGAGAAATATCCCGAAGATTGGGTTAATAAAATTAATGACATTCTCAACGATATTGAAATCACCGTGTTTGCAAAAGCTGTGAGGGCTGGACATGAATTAGGTTTCGATGGCGTTGGAATCCAGTATATTCCATTTATATTTGAAAGTAGAGAAGAGATGACTGATATTTTTGGGAAAAGACATAAAGTAAAAGATATTGATGGAAATCCTTATCCCGATTATTATGGCGGTTATATTAAAAATAGAAAAGATTGGGAGGATTACCCAAAACCCGATTTAAAAAGAGAATATAAAGAAGCGAAAAAGTTTTATAAAGGAGTTCTGAGAAAATGCCGAGATATTAAAGATGATATTTGTATTTTTGCACAGAATGCACTAACCTCTGTTTTTCCTCCTGTCTGGCAGGGTATGGGGATGGCACAATTCGCTCGAGCTCTCAAAAACGATCCTAAACTCATCGAAGAGCGTTTTCGATTTACCACTGACTATACTTTAACTGTATTTGAAGCCTATAAAGATTGCGGTGCCAAAATTTTTCTTGAAGGAGGAGATATTGCTCATTCCCATGGGCCCATGATTCATCCAAAATATTTTGATAAATATTTACTTCCGTGTTATCAAGAAGTAGCCGACAAAATTCATGAATGGGGTGGGAAGTACATTCTTCACACGGATGGGGATGTGACAACTCTTTTAGATTTCATAGTAGAATCGCGTTTCGACGGATTGCAATGTCTTGAGCTGCCATGGGTAGATCCCTACTATGTAAAAGAGAAAATTGGCCATAAAGTCTGCTTATCAGGCAATATCGACACGCGGTATATCTTAGTTAAAGCCTCGAAAGAAGAGGTAGAAAATGCCGTAAAAGAAGCGATCAATGCGTTAGGTGGTGGAGGAGGATACATGTTATCTCCTGCAAACTTTCATCCTGCAATGAATGTGGAACAATTGAAGTGGATGATTGAGGCTACCAAGAAGTTTGGAAATTATCCTTTGCAACTTTAAATATAATAGAGAAATTCATACCAAAATTTTATTACTTCCTATGATAATTTTAATTAAATTAATTGAAATTATGAAATGATGAAAAATGGTTAGACCGAAAGTTATTTTACCTGAAAAAGGGTTATCAGAAGAGGAAATCTTAAATTCTATTGAGGACATCCGTAAAGATGATATCGTATGGGAAGAGGGTCGAGTATGGAGTTTAGTTTACCATGCCTCTGATGAACATACGCAGATGCTGAAAAAAATTCATAATATGTTCTTCTCTAAGAATGCTTTAAGTCCTTTAGCCTTTCCAAGTCTTAAACAGTTTGAAACCGATGTTGTATCTATGACCATCGACTTACTTCATGGTGATAAGAGATGCCGTGGGAGTTTAACTTCTGGGGGTACTGAGAGTATTCTAATGGCGGTAAAAACGTATCGAGATTGGGCACGAGAGAAATTTCCCCATATAAAGGAACCCGAGATGGTCGTACCCAGCTCTGCTCATCCTTCTTTCGATAAAGCATCAGACTATTTTGATGTAAAGATTGTAAAAGTCCCTGTTGATAAGAATACACACAGAGCTGATGTTCAAGCTATGAAGGATGCAATAACGGATAATACAATTTTAATGGTTGGTTCGGCATGTGATTTTCCCCGAGGGGTTGTCGACCCGATTACGGATTTAGCATCAATCGCATCTGAACGGGGTATAGGTATGCATGTAGATTCATGCTTAGGCGGATTTATGCTCCCCTTCGTTAAAAAATTGGGATATCCCGTTCCTGAGTTCGATTTTGCTGTTCCCGGGGTGACATCCATGACCATTGACGTCCACAAATACGGGTATGGAGCCAAAGGCGCATCTTTAGTGTTATATCGGAAAGAGCGATTGTGGAAACACCAATTTTCAGTCTATATTGATTGGTCGGGAGGAGCCTATATTGCCACTACAATGCGAGGAACTCGGCCTGGTGGCCCTATCGCCGCCGCATGGGCTGCAATGAATTCACTGGGAATGGACGGCTATATGAAACTTGCAGATAAAGTAATGAAAACCACTAAAAAAATCATTAAGGGCATTGAAGAGATCCCTGAGATTTATGTCCTTGGCAAACCCGTTATGAGTGTATTATCCTTCAAATCTGATGAGTTTAACATATTCCAACTAGGAGATCTTTTGGATGAGAAAGGTTGGCATTTGGATAGAATTCAATTTCCATCAGCACTTCACATTATGGTCAATCCTCATCATGCAGATATCGTCGATACTTTTTTAAAAGACCTAAATGACGCTGTAGGCGAAGTCCGCAAACACCCAGACAAAATTAAAGATGGAGAAGCCGCCATGTACGGTTTAATTGCGAGTTTACCCGATCGTGGAAAAGTCAAGGATTTCGTTCTAAATTTCTTAACTAATCAATACAAAATTCAATAAATTCTCCTTTTTTCTTTTCTTTTTCTCCTTTTTACTCTCTTTAATTTAGAAAATATTATACAAAACTTTTTTAAGAAAAATATGAACAGTAAACATAAGAAACCAATATCGAAATACTATGCGGAACAACAAAATAATACAAGAAGTCTTAATACTGGGTATCTTTATTTTTATGTTTATCACTTTTTTTCCGATAGTTGAAGTTAGATCGCTTGATTATGAAGATATCACTTTTAACATAAGTGCAATTTTTCCACTTCAACATGATGCGGTTAAAAAAGGCTCTCAAACAGAAAATGTTTCTATCCAAGTTGATCTTCCTTCGGAATCATGGAATATAAAAGATATGGAATTAAATTTTACCCAAATTAATTTCGAACCTGAAGTAAAAATCATAGAAAATAACACATTACATGGCACCTATAAAAGAGTTTACAATAAAAATCCATCTCCAGAGCAACATATCTTTGCTCAAGCTGTTCAATTAAATATCGAAGATCCCTCTCTTATCTATGGGGTCTATATTTATGGATATAATTATTTATCTCATCCTGGGAGTCCTTTCATTCAATTACAAGGATTTGATACCATTAATAAACAGCCTAATGGAACAGTTTTTCGTTCGGTGGCTTTAAATATGTCTGATTCGGCTGATTGGTATCTTCAAAAATTTGACGTTCCTATCTTACTAAATCCTGGGAACTATTCTGTAGTATTAAATGGAATGGGTATTCCCACTTATACGGAAACCAATGCGGGGTTCTATTGGGCTTATAATGAGATAGATCCACTAGATAATAATTTATATACATCAGAATTTATAGATGATTGGAGTACAAGCGTTATTGGAGAACCATTTCTTTATAAAATCATTCAAAAACTCAATACCACGATATATCCTGAAGCAATTAATATGACTGCGGAATTGGATACACAATCTTTTCCTGTGTCCAACGGAAATGGTCATGGGAAGGGATATTTAAAACGAGATGAGATCAATTATCATGCTAACAAACAAAATGTTGAGATTAGAATAAAAAACAATAAAACCCAACATCTTCGGTTTAATATTGATTATAATTTTAATATTTACAATATTTATAATGTAACTGGTATCTCAACCATCAAATATAATGATTCTATCGAATGGAAAGTATTTCCAGAAATAACAAGATACTCTAACAATGATACAGTTCGCTTTAACTATCCTAAAAATTGGGACAATATTCAAGTAACAAAAAATTCTGTGAATATTACATCCGAAGTTATAATAGACTCTCTCCAAAATAGGATCATTATTCCAAATAATACCATTCAAAGTGATGCTGAGTGGATAATCAGTGGTTTTTCTCCCAATTTACCCTTCAATCTTAATGCTCCAATATTAGAATTTACTACGGGACAAGAACTTAGCTTTTCTTTGGGAACAAATCCGTTTTCAGGAAAGTACACATTTAAATTGTATGATCCATTAGGATTTTTAGAATTTCAAACTGAGAAAAATATTCCCCAAGATGATACTATCTTTTCCTATAATATTCCAGCCAGCGCAATTGAGGGAGAGTATACAGCATTTATATTTTGGAATAATGGAACTGATGCTGGGGTCGAATCTATAACATTTTCAATTATCTATGCTGGTATAATTCCCCAAGAGTTTGATTTTTCTCTTTTAATCCTTATCGGACTCATTAGCATTGGAAGCGTAGCTACAATGTCTACTGGATACGTAGTCACCAAAAAAGTTAAATCTAATAAAAGAGATAAATTGAATCTTATATTAGAGAAATGCAATGATATAATGAATTTGAAATATATCATTGTTTTAGATCCTAAGACTGGGATAGATTTATTTTCTCAATCTTTTGAAAAAAAACAGCTGGATCCTACGTTGATTGCTGGTTTTCTCCAAGCGATTCATAATTTTGGAGATGAGGTCTTAGAAGGAGTTAAGGAATCAAAAACAATAAAAGTAGAGTATAAAGATTCTATCATCGTAATGACTGATTTTATTAATGTTCGATTGATTACAATCTTAAAAAGTAATCCTTCTAAAAATTTCTTATATTCCCTTGAGTCTTTAGCTTACCATATTTATAAATATTATGGAAAACTCATTGATAATTTTAAAGGGACCCTCAAACCTTTTCGAAGCATTAGCAAATTAGTAGAAAGTGATCTAGAAGTATCTTTTCGTTATCCGATGACAATCAAAATCAATAAAAGTATGAAATTAAGTCAACCAGAAAAGCAAATCGTAAAGCGAGCATTAGACCTTATGAAAGAGAATAGGTTTAGTTATTTTTATGCGGTTTATCTTCTTCCAGAGAATAATTGCAATCCAAGTGATTATGATATAATCCTAAAGTTAATCAAGAAAGGTGTTTTTCAACCGATAAGAAAAGATTACGAATAATATCTTTACAATTGGCGTTAAAAACCCTTTAATATTAACCCTTTTTATCCCTTAGAAAAAATTAATTTATATGCCAATAGATATTAAATAATGTAATACATGGAGGAAAACGATTTTTGCCTGAATATGAAGTAAGTATAAAGTTTCATATTTTTCCTTATAAAAGAATCATCGTGACCGCGAAAACTAAAGAGGAAGCAAAAGCTTTGGCAAATCAAGAAGCTCAACAATTAAAGGAAAGGTTAAAACATACAATCGACAAAGTTAAAATTAAATCCCTTAATATTGATGAATTTTTTTAATTTCATTGTCTAATAAATTACGTTAAAATGATCTTAGAGAAAAATAGTAGGACTAGAGACCTCGATAATCTACATTCGGAAGATTATTTATATCATAGGGGAGAATTTGATCATCTGGTATGGGATCGATATAAATATGACGAAAATTAGGATTTTGCATCCTACAGAATGTGCTTCGATGATTATAGGCGTTATGGTGCACCATTCGCTTCCAAATCTTTTTCAATGGCTCCTTTCGAATATTTCCGAAAGATAAAGGCGTGAAATCGCATGGTGTGACTTCTCCATACGCAGACATATAATATTGAATACTACCTGCTAAACATCCTATTCCTCCCAAGTATCCCTCAATAGAATTTTGCCACGCTTGAGAGGATAAGGGAGGAATTATATTATTTTTAAAGAGTTTTGAGGAAAATTTCCTTATTTCCTCTCTCTGATCCGGAGTGAGCATCTCATCAATATTCTTTAACATATTTCCCGTGGGTACTCCATCAAATAACATCACGTTTAGTAGTTTTCTATCCCGAGCTAACATATAGATCTTTTTGTACATCCCCTTTTCTGTTGCACTTTTCGTAGCATATGTCGATATTCCCACAAGAACCCCTCTTTCACGCATTCTTTCTATCCCATCTAAAGCTTTTTGGAAAAGTCCTTCTTTACGTCTTAAAGAATCATGCTCTTTTGGATTTACAGAATCGATACTTACAAAAATCGAATACAAACCTGCTTTTGCCAGTTTATCTGTATTTTCTTCGGTAAGAAATTCCCCATTAGTAAATAACAAGGTAACCGCCTTTCTTTTATCAACATAAGCTATCAATTCATAGATATCCTCTCGCATAAGGGGTTCACCCCCCGTAAAAGCAATGATGGACACTCCTAAATCTAGGGTCTCATCAATTACTCTTTTAGCTTCTTGTGTGCTTAATTCAGAAGTATCTTTTCTGAAATGTCTACCTGCACTGCAATGAACGCAATTACATTGGCATTTATAAGTGACCGCAAATGTCATAGCTAC
>SDNW01000021.1 GCA_004524725.1 Promethearchaeota archaeon | reverse complement strand
TCATAATCTTTACCAAATTTAGCAAAACTCTAAAATATTTAAATGATAAAAATTATTTATCATTTTTCATTTCAAATCTCAGTGATTGATAATGAGAATAGCCGTTCTTAATAAAGATCGATGTAAGCCAGAAAAATGTAGTCCTTTTGGAGAAAAACCGTGTATAAAGTATTGTCCAAGGGTAAGAACCGGAGATGATACCATTATTTTAAATCCGGATGGAAAAAGTGTAGAAATTATTGAAAGTTTATGCACAGGATGTGGTATTTGTATTAAAAAATGTCCTTTTAACGCAATTAGTATTGTTAACTTGCCCGATCCGCTCAAAAACCAGATTACTTATCGATATGGCCCTGATCAATTCGCTCTATTTCGAATGGCAATTCCAAAGAAGGGTAAGGTTTTAGGGTTAATAGGACAAAACGGAATTGGAAAAAGTACAATGTTGAAGATTCTTTCAGGTGATATAAAGATAAATTTTGGTAAGTTTGGTGATAATAAGCCACAAGACGATGAAGTAATTGATTTTTTTAAAGGATCAGAACTTCAGCAATATTTTATCGATTTACATAAAGGGAATTTAAGTATAATCCATAAACCGCAAAATATTACTAATATTCCGAAATATGTATCGGGTAAAGTTTATGATTTACTTCAGAAAAATGATAATGATAATAAACTTGATAGAATAATAGACGATTTAAACTTAAATGAAATAATAGATAGAGAAATAGATGTCCTTTCAGGGGGGGAATTACAACGGGTAGCTATTGCAGCAGCATATCTTAAAGATGGTGATGTATATCTTATTGATGAACCTAGTTCTTACTTAGATGTAAGTGAAAGGATTAATATGGCAAAATTAATCCGATCGCTTACGGATAATGATAAAACCATTATAGTTGTAGAACATGATCTAGCAATATTAGATTACTTAAGCGATTATATATCATTATTTTATGGAATGCCAGGAGTTTATGGAATTCTCTCCCACCCTCAAGGAGTTAGAGTAGGAATTAATATATATCTTAATGGTTATATTAAGGATGAAAATCTAAGATTTCGTGAAAATCCAATTAGATTTCATGAACGCCCCCCTTTAAATTCATTATTTGGCTCAGGAGATATATTATTCTCTTATGATGATTTAGAGTTATCGCAAGGCAATTTCCATTTAAAAGTTCAAGGTAGTGAAATCCATGCAGGTGAAATAATTGGAATATTAGGACCAAATGGAATCGGAAAGACAACTTTTATTAATTTAATTTCCAAAAATATCGAAGAAGATGAGGAAAAAGAGCTAATGATCTCCATGAAACCTCAATATATAAAAATGAAAGAGGAAGAAAATGTCAATCAAATTATAAGAAAAATTAAGAGTGCCCCACACTTAAGCGAATCATATAAAAAAAGATTAATCAATAATTTAAATTTAGAAAACATCAAAGAACGTTTTATTTCTGAATTAAGTGGTGGAGAATTACAACGGGTCGCTATTGCAAATTGTTTGCTAAAAGAAGCTGATCTTTATCTATTTGATGAACCCTCTGCATTTTTAGACGTTGAGATGAGATTGCAAGTTGCCCAGTTATTAAGAAAATCAATAGAAGAACTAAAAAAGGCTGCTTTTGTAGTAGAACACGATATAATAACTCAAGACTTTATAGCTGACTCTATTCTTGTGTTTAAAGGTACTCCTGGATTAAACGGAATAGCGGAAGCACCACAGAATCTAAGAGATGGATTTAACTCATTTCTAAAAATAATGGGTATTACTTTTAGACGAGATTCAGTAACAAAGAGACCCAGAGTGAATAAAATCGGTAGCAATAAGGATGATTATCAAAAAAGAATTAATGAATATTACTATATTCCAAAATGATTTTTTTATCATATATAAAACTAATACTCCAAAATTTCCAATGGAAATATCTTTTTAGTTTTTAGTTAGTTAAAGATAGTTAAATCTTTAATAAGAAAATTTAAATATTTTTGAAAAAGAAGAAACTGGGATCCATTTTATTATACTATATTAATTAATTTTTTTCTCTATTTTATTTCAAAGTTTGCAATCGAAATATTGCAGTATCTTAAATAAAATAAATAAAAAAATATTTTTTATTCTTTAATTCTCCAAAAAACTAAGGGTCTTCCTCTTGTTCCATTATTTCTTGAGAATCTTTCAATCATTTTTATTTTCTGTAATTTTAATAGGTTATCGTAAATTGTAGTTCTTGGAATTTTTAAAGTTCTAACTAATTCTCTACGTGTAATCGGTCCATTATTCTCAAGAATTTTAATTAGATTATTTTGTAATGGAGTAAAGAACTCTTTTTTTTCCAAATCACTAATCACTAGCTTATTGGCCATAATTTTTCCTCCACTTTGGTCATTTTATCAATAAAGAATGCGACATATTTTCGACATTTTAACTAAAATCCCTAAAACATGTTCTTTAATATAATAAAGAATCATTTAATATAAAAAGATGCTTATTTATGCATTATTATCATCATATAGCATAAATTTATAAACGACAAAAATATTCATATAATTGAGATTAACCAAATTTTGCTAGGATCTGATGATTGAAACTCTAAGAACAACTGTAACTTTAAGTAAAAGTAGTATGACTCAAGTAGAAGAGCTTGTAGGAGTATTTGGAAACAGTCCAGCTGCTGTTATAACTCGAATTGTTGAACATTTTTTTGATTATGGAAGATTCGATGACATTTTAGAAAGATTAAGAGCAAAAAAAAGAAGTTTATATCCACCT
Organism: Promethearchaeota archaeon; assembly: GCA_004524725.1. GTDB lineage: Archaea > Asgardarchaeota > Lokiarchaeia > Sigyniarchaeales > SOKP01 > SOKP01. The sequence goes on along the minus strand of SDNW01000021.1, from coordinate 22,942 downwards.
GAAGATTCGGAGATTAATAGAAAAATTAAAAATTTATTTAAAGGGGCTAATAGGATCCCTTTAAATGACTTTATTGAATACATAGATGTGGATAAAATGTATGTTTTAAATAATTTACATATTTGGACCGAAAAATATAATCTCAAAATAATAGAAAATTTTGTCGAGAAAAAACAAACCTAATTAGCCAAAAAGATTGAAAAAATCATTAGAGAGTCCCAAAGTCCAATCTAGGATAGAAGTAATAATTCCTACAATTATAAAAAATATAAATAGAGCGAAACCTATAAGTAAAGCATATTCAATAAGATTTCCACCGAAATCATCTTCGAAAAATGTGGACAACCTTTCTTTTAGTCTCTTATAAAAGCTATTCATTATAGATTACCTTACTTACTAAATAAACTATTCAAAGATCCAAAAGAAGGTTTTTAAACACCACAAATTTATAGTATAAAATCTCAACCTTTAATGATTTTCAAGATTTGATCTAAATCTTCCTCTATTGCTTGTTCTCGTGGTATAGCTAATCTAAATCTAGAGTCATTAAAATTCCTAGGAATTATATGAAAATGAAAGTGTTGTACCACTTGACCAGCAGCTTTAAAATTGTTTTGGAGAATATTATATCCTTCAAAATTTAATTTATCGTGAAGCAATGTTGCCAATTTTTTCACGATTTTTATAACACTGATTAAAATTTCGTCAGGGATGGCTTCAATATTCTCATAGTGCTTTTTTGGTACTACTATGGTGTGGCCCTCTGCTATTGGGAAAATATCTAAAAATGCTAGAGTCTCATCATTTTCATATATGATTTTAGATGGAATGTCATTTCTAACAATTTTACAGAAAATACAATTCTCAGCTAGCAATTTTATTTCACTTAACCTTTTTCTTCCAATATGTTAAATTGATATATAAAATATTAACTCTAAATAATATTAAAAATCATCGCAGAGTTAACTTTTTATTTTTTTCCACTCATTATTTCTACTAAAAAATTGAATTATAATGCATTTGGATGAAATCGAATTATTTCTTAAAAAGGAGATAGCTCCTGAACAATTCCGAAAGGACTCTGAAATTTATGGTTTTCACTATGGTAATTACAGCAAAAGTAAATTAATTAAAAAAGTAATGCTTACAATGGATTTAAATTTAAATGCTTTACATTTTGCGGCTAAAAATAAAATAAATCTAATTATTTCTCTCAACGGGCTAATTAAAGATTCAATTAAAAATTTTAAACCTGATTTAATAAATAAATTATCAGTTCTTTCAAAATATCCTCTTACAATTTTTGTTTTGGGTTCCGCATTTTACGCTGCTGAGGGAGGTATTTTAGATATGATATTAGATATATTATATTTAAAATTAGATTCTCCCCTTGAATTAAAAAACCAACATGGTTTCAAGATCCCCGTCGGTAGAATTTGCATTCCAAATTTCTATCCTGGAACAAATGAAACCTTTACGTTAGAAAAATTGATCAATAGAATTGACTCGAATTTAAAAATAAAACCAATTCTTTATCTCGGTAAGTTAAAGAAAGAGGTAAATAGTATTTGTGTCATAGGTACTGAGGGTCTTTTTCTAAAATATTATGATGAATTTTTCAGTGAAGATTGTGACTGTTTTATTACCGAAAGCACGAATAAATCAATCATTAGTCTTGCATTTGATTTAGGAATAAATTTAATTGAGTTTTCCTTCTTTAATTGCGAAATTTTAGCATTAAAAAAATTATGCAACTATCTCAGTCTGAAGTTTCCCTATGATGAATTTTATCTATTTAATTCAAATAATCCATTAAAATTATATACAAACCCTTAAAATTTAAAGTATTTAAGGTGATAATAACCGCTTTAATCGGAAATCTAATTTAAATTTAAATAAATAAATTTAAATTAACTAAAACTATCTAATTGTTATTCAAATTATTGTATAATAAGATATGTAGATAAAAAATGGTACTATTGGAGTTTAATGGCAAAAAACCCGAGATTAGTAATAATGCTTATGTCTCGCCGCTTTCAACCTTAATTGGAAATATTAAGGTAAATGATAATGCGGTTATTTGGCCGGGTTCCGTGATCAGAGGGGAAAATTCTTTAATTAATATTGGGGAATTTTCTACTATATTTAATGGAGTTATGTTATTTACAAGAATGCAAAAAAGTTCAATCCATATTGGGCGCTACTGTATCATTGAATCAGGGGTCACAATATTAGGATGTTTCATGGAAGATTATGTTCAAGTTATGGAGGGAAGTTTAATATACGAAGAAAGTTCTATCGGTGAAGGGTCAATTATTCTCAATAAAAGTGAAGTACCTCCAGGTTTAACGATCCCCGCTAGATCTGTTTTAAAGGGTATTCCAGTAGAGCCAATAAGAGAACAAAGTAGAAATGAAATGTTAAAACAAAAAGAACGAGCAGAACATTACTCACAATTATTTATTAAAATTAAAGACCAATTACCAAATGCTCAAGGATATTTATTAACATATCCTGATTTTGTAAAAATTCTATTAAAAGAAAAAAATTAATATTTAAGATTTAACTTATTAACCAACTCTTTATATCTTGAACGGAGAGTTACTTCTGTCACTCCAACAATATTAGCAATTTCCTTTTGAGATATTCTCTTATCTTTAAATTTACAAACTAAATAAAGAGCTCCAGCACACAATCCTTTAGGATCCTTACCACTCGTTGAGAATTTCTTAATAAAGGATGTTAATACTCGAATTGTAGCTTTTTCAGCTTCAGCATCTAAATTTAATTCAGCGATCAACCTTGGTATCAAGGAGATCGGATCTGTGGAAGGAGCTTTTAAATTTAACTCTCGAATAATAGTTCGGTAACACCTTCTTACGTTTTTCGCATTAACAGATGTTTCTTCTAAAATTTCTTGTAATGTTCTTGGAATCTTATTTTCCCTACAAGCAAAATATAAACAAGCAGCGACCATACCATTAATTGAACGTCCCCTTAGTAATTTCTTTTTAAAAGCCTCAATATATAATCTTATTGCAGTTTTTTTTATATGACTTGGTAAATTAAGATTACTCCCAATCCGTTTCAATTCAGTAGTTGCGATTAGCATATTTCTTTTATCCCAAGTCATTCGTGAATTCCATTTCGCGGCTCTTTTTAAATCAGGACTCTTTATGTTTGATTTATCAATAATCGTACTTAATCCCATATCGGGTAATAAAATAGAGATTGGAGAACCAGTTCTTTCTCTACTTTCTTTTTCTTGTTTTGTAAATGCTCGTTTACCACTATGAGCGATATCTATAACTCGTTCATTAACTACTAAACCACATTGGCTACATACAATCTCACCCTTTTCTTGAATGGGAATAATTTTTCCTCCACATTCTGGGCATGAATTCGATAAATTACTAATTTCTGATTTAACTTCCATTCTTAAAACCTCAAATATTTAACTAAATATTACAACCTAATCTAAATAAACTAAACCAAGTATCTCAATTATTAACCCGCGTAAATTAATTGAAAACTGATTTTAAAACAACATATTCTGATTCGTGACTGAAAATATTGAATGCAAAATAATTATATGTACATTGATTATATAAATCTTTCGCTCCTTGTTTTATAATTCCTTAATAACCGATTTTTTTTAAAGCAAATAAGGTAAGCATTCAAAACCGAATAAGAATATCTGGATAACTGATGTGGTCAATATAACTATAGATTTTTTAGGTCTTATTACCACAAATCGATTATTAGTAAAATAAAACAAAACAAAAATAATTTGAAGAATTGAAATAAATGAGCCTAATGCGATTAATGGGGTTATAGTGTCATTGAAAACAGTGATGTTTAAACCAAAATTCTTAACCATAAAATCCTCAAATAAGGATAATGATATGAGAATAAATCCATCATAATACTGAAAAACCCAAATAAAAAAATAAATTAAATAATTAAACAAAACACCAAAAGCTATCATTATAAAAACAATCCCAAGAATTATACTAATATTATTGAAATCGTTGGTTTCATCTTCAATTTTTAATAGTTTCTTTCTTAAATAATTTCCTTTAAGACTAAGCAAATACAAGACCCCTAAAGAGAATAAAATAATGACTAGAAAAAATTTTAGAATTAAAAATAATTTTGGAAAAAAGTCTAAATAGAGGATGTATATGTTTTCAATAATTTCTGGATCAAAAGGCAGTAAAATTTTCTTTACCATCAAATGTTTTTTGTGATTTATCTATAAAAAGACCAATTTATCGTAGTTTAAATATATAACAATCGAGATATAATTACAACCAAAAATATGAATGATACAAAAATGTCCAAAAATAAAAAAATTATGATTTTGCTATCAGCACTTAGTGCTATTTCGTTTGGATTAATGGTTGCATCTTCTGGTTTAGGTAAACAAATCCATTGTGGAAGCGTAGGACCATAAAGAAGAAGCTCAAGAGAAATGATAGCAATCTATATTTTTTCTTTTTTCTCTTTTTAAGTTGATATAAAATCATCCTTCTTCCTGAATGAGTTAATAAAATATTGGAATTTATATATTTTGTTAATAAAATGAATAATAAATAATACTTGGAGAGATTTATGAAAAATATTGAAAATTATTGGAAAGAAATAAAAAAAGCATTAATTAACATCGACATGACTCTTTCAGACGAGGAAGAAAATGAACTATTCAGCCAATTTAATGAAGAGGAAAAATACATCTTCCAAAAAGTCCTCGATCAGATGGATGGAATAGATGGAAACTATTCTGATATGCTTAATGGTAATAATGAAACTTCTATCAAAAAACTCCTATCACTATTACTAAATAACCCGAATTTCATTGAGAACCTTAATAGAATTTTATTAAAGAAAACTATTGAATAAGGACATTATGGAGTTTACAAATTTTAAAACAAGTTTAAAGAAGAATAATCAAAAATGTGCTAATTATGAAGATACAATTGATCGAATACAAAAAATTCTTAATAATCTTTTAAAAGGAACTGATTATCGAATTTTTCATAAGATCTACGCTCACAAAAAAAAGAAGTTTTATACAGTTGAGTCAGAAATTTATCTTAATAAAACTTTAGTAATCAAACAGTATGGAAAGGGATTAAGCCTTGAGCAAGCGCAAGCTAGTTCTTATGCAGAAATTATAGAACGTATGGGATTGCTTCAAAATTTTTTCTCTCATAATCCGTTGAAATCAACATTAACATATCACTTCTCGCAAGAAGTTGAAATTCCCAAAGAAGATTTACTCTTAAATCGATTATTTTTCACTCAAGTTAAGAAAAATAACCCTTATTTAATTAATTGGGCGAGAGTTAAGTGGATTAAAGTATATGATATTTTCAATGATAAATTTCGATTTTTACATTATCGATTTCTCCATAATTATGGTACGGCATCGGGTAACACATATGAAGAAGCGTTTATACAATCATTATGCGAAGTCTTTGAGCGTTATTGTATAGGGAAAATATTATTAAATCAAGTAAAATGCCCTACTATCGAAAAAGACTTTTTTAATGAAAAGAACAAACAATTACTAAGATTACTAGAGAAGGATGGATCTAGATTCAAAATAAAAGATTTGAGTTTTAATAAAGGCTTTCCTACAATCGGGTTATTACGCTCTTCTAATGATAGCTTATTACACCTTCAAGTCGGAAGTGCAACCTCAATGGATACAGCACTCGAAAGATGTTTAACTGATCTTTTTCAAGTATCTGAACTGGAAAATAAAGAGTTTATATATAAGAAGAGAATAGAAAAACTATATGAGACATTTCCTAATTTAGATGATTTGATGCCAAAAAAAGCTCTTTATGTACTAAATTACCCTAAAAATGCATTCATTTCAGATGATTTATTGAAGATATTGTTGGATGATGCGGGATATTTCAATCCCTGGGACTATGAGGACCCCGATTGTGGAAATGAAGTTAGAAATTTACTCAATCTTCTGAAAGATAATGAGTTTCATATTTATATGTTAGACTACTCTTGGTTAAGTTTTCCAACCCTTCATACAATTGTTCCAGAACTCCATTTTGGGTATAATGAGATTCTCTATGAATCTTGTGATCTAATTGATTTAAAAAAAAAAATTTTATGCAATTTCGATAAGTTAACTAAAGAGGATTTAAAAATACTAAATAACCCGCAAACAATTATTAATATTATCCAAAAACCTCTTCTCAACATGTTCCTTTCCATCGATCTTCCTTCTTTAAGATTAATTTCAACGTGGTTCTTCCTTGGAAAATTGGCTAAGGCTTTTAATTTGATTTCGATTGCTGAGAAATATCTTTCTCAAGCACCAATTGATCAATTACTTCTATGTTTAGATAAGACACCTGAAGCAATACTTAAGTTTCTGACTAATCTTTTACCTCCATGTGGAAAAAAAAAATGCAATGAATGCAAGAAAAAAGATTGCAGTTATCTTGCTACTAAACCGATTCAACAAAGAATTATTAAATCTTACCCTAAGTATTTTAGTTTACATAAAAAGTATCTATCGAAATATTAAAGGCTTCTATTGGGATATAGGATATTAGATTTTAAGAATGATCATCTTTTTCTTAGTAATTTGAAAATAAATAACAATTGAAATAAGGAGTAATAGATAACAAATGAAATAAGGACTGAATTCCAACATATATCCGATAAGTGGAATCCTCGCAGTAACCACACCCAAGACCTCTGTCTCAGGAATATAAATTATATTGGAGCGATTAAATTCAAATAAGAAATAATCTTCATTTTTTTTAAGCACAGAAAACATTCCATCAATTTGATTTGAATATTTACCTTCTTCTCCTATAATCCCTGTCATGAAAAACCAGGTATTATTTATCAAAACCTTATCCAATACATGATGGATAATATAAGATCCATTGGGATAATAATTCCAAAAAATAGGGTCAAAACCTTCACTATAGAAATAATCTGGCCCACGAATTACTACAATATCTTCGATTTTTATATCTGATGGAGATCTTTTTTCACAAACTACTAAATCGTTATAAAAGATATAAGGCTGCATTGAGGTTTGATTCATAAGCCGAAGGTTAGGAATCATAAATGGTAAACAATATATTAAGACATGGGAAAATATTAGGAAAGACAGTATTAAGAAAAGTTTAGATTGAAGTAAATTTTCCCTTATTAGTCGCTTAACCATAATAATCTTTCGATTAGATAAATTCATCAAGCAGAAAAACCCTATAAACCCAATCATTGGAAAGAGCAGGAAGGGAGCAATTTCTTGTAATAAACCTATCATTGGAATTTTACCTATGACAACCCCCAGTATATAATTCGATGGGATATACACCAAATTTTCTAAATTTGAGTTATTATACTCAAAAAGTATGTAGTCGTCAGACTCTCGGTATATTTCACGTATTCCTCCGTCGCAGTATGGGTTGTTATCCCCACAAGTGAGAAAAAACCATGTATTATTGACCAATTTCTTATCGATTACCCTGTGGATTATTTTCTGACCATTTGGAGCATCATAAAATAATGGACTCCCCCCATATTTTACATAACAATCCTCCCCTTCCGCTATTACAACAATATCACCATTTTCCATATCTGCATGGATTTCTTGTGGATTCTTATGTGTTATTATCACAAGATCACCGTGGGATAAGGTTGGAAGCATTGAATCCCCTTTTATTACATAAAAGCTTCCTCTAAAAATAGATAAAAATGTAAACACACTTAGCAAACTCAATATGACTGTCAATATAAATAGAGTGTTTTTTCGCATAATTATAATAATTTGAGATAGGAATTATTTAAATACAACAATTATAAACTGTAAAAAGTACACCAATTTTGAGCTGTAAAAGTCATCATGATATTGCATTCTTTTCTCATTTTTTAAGAAAATTAAAAAATCAAATTTAATTATCAATTTTTATATTAGATTTTGGAAAAAATCAGCAATTTACTTGGTAGTGTGTATTGGAAAGTGAAAAGAAGTCGAAAATTGAATATAATCTCATTTGCAATATTATCTTTAATCTCACTATCATTTCTGATTAATTGTCTATCTTTAGCTCAATCAGCAGAAATCGAGATATTTTTGGATTTTGGAAAAGAACCAACAGTCGATGGTTACATAGATAGAACTGTAGATGAATGGGATGATGCAAATAAACACAAAATTTTTCTCTATCAAAATTTATCAGCTCCAGAAAATGGTTTGGAAATCGATCTCTGGATTGTACAACACGAGTTTTTTCTGTATATAGCTGTTTCATTTGAATTGGTTGAACATCAATCAAATGAGTTTGTCGGAATATTAACTGCAGAAAGTGAATCTTTAGATCCCTTAGACTATGAAGATGCCAAGATAGTTCAATTTTTAAATATAACTGAAGGCAATTTTGAATATCGAGATTATTTTATAAACGAATCAAAATTTTTTGCTGATTCAGAAGTTCATGGTGCTGGTGCATCACACCTTGAAATGGATAGTGGTCGAGTGGTATATGAATTCCAACTTGCTATAGAATCCTCAGACGGGGGGGATGAGGATACTAGAATTGAAGCCGGAATTTACTCGCCTTTTATGATTATTTTCGGAGAGTCACAAAATTATGATGAGGAAATAGTTTTAATGAATGTTGTTTCTTTATTTGTTCAATTTTATGCATATAATCCCATTATTTCGATAGAAGAAATTATTTTTATCACCTTAGCATCAGTAATATTTTCATTAATAGGTTCTTTCTATGGATATTACATATTTCAAATAATAAAACTTAAAGAAAAGATTAAAAAAATTAGAAGTTAACCATGTCAAAATTTAAGAAAAATAATTCAAAATCGAAAAAAACTATTGTGAAATCAAAATTAGATGAAAGTTTTGCATATAAAACTGTTTTTCTAACAGCAATTTTGAGCGGGATATTCCTAATCATCTCTTTTTTATTTAATTCACAATTAATAACCATCTTTATGGTTGAAAATACAATTTGGTTTTATATTGACATAGTCATAAAAGTCTTGGTAATTTTACTCTTTTTTCTCTTTAGTATAATTAGTATTGGTAATTATAAAGAGTTGTCGGGTAAACCCTTAGATTATAAGCTAGTTTTCCTCTTATTTATTTTATCTTTAATTCAAAGCTATAGAAATTTATGGGTTTTTGGTTTTACATTTTTAGGATTGTTAGTTATAATTGCTTACTTTTATTTTATACAAGAAAATTAAATATGTTTGAGAGCTTAGAATATGTGGCGCTGATAAACTCATTCTTCTATTTTTGTTAATCCAGTAGGAAGAATATTAATAATATCATCCAATGAGAGGAGTTCTATCCATTTTTTATTCTCCTTTTTAACCTTGTAAAGGAAAATTGCTTTGATTTTGAGTGCAATCTTACCCTTACTATAACCCGATCTGGAAGGTTTAATTGTTAGATAATCTTCATATTGATTTTTAATAGCAGAAATCGGTCCAATTATAATTTTCGGAAAAAATATCTCATCTAAATTTTCATCAATTTCTTCTTCTAATCTGATAAATTTTAATGCAAGTGCTAATTGAGTTTTAGCGTTTTTTATAAAATTTTTTTTCCCAGAAATCATAAAGGAACCTTTTGGTAAAAATTCACCTGAAGGAGGTGTTTTTGAAACTTGCTCTGATTTAACATAAAAAATATCAATTATGCCCCAATTTTCTTTCCAAGCTCGTGAGAAACTTGCGACAAATTCTGCAGCTTCTGAGATAGTATTTTCAGGGATCGGTTCATTTTTAGGATTTTTTATAACTATTAAAGGAGAACCAGGAAAATTAGTGTGAAGAACAATATCGTTTTTATCTAAATGTTTTCTGAAGATAGCTTCATTGGAGCTTGCATCTTTTCCTCCAATTACTAAAAAATTCTCAGAAGATATAAACCATCTATATTTTTCATACCACTTTCTTTTAGGGGGTTTAATTAGAAAATCCACCTTATCACCTATCTCTACTTTTTTCTCTTTTAGTTTTTCAATTTGCTTTTTGCTCTCAGAAATAGCACTAATTGTCCCAGCAATTTTCTTCTCTATTTTTTTCCCCTTATTGTAAAGTTTATTTGCATTTTCTCCTATGCTTTGTCTTAAATCTAATTGAATCTCACTTTTATTGACTTTGATATAGATTTTTTTGGTAGTAGGGTCAATTTTTAGGAAAAGATCAAGGGCATCAAAATTTTCATCCTTGGCCTCCTTTAATTTACTATTTATCTCATAATAATTATATCCTTTATTTCGAGCTCTTTTTATCACTCCAAATAGTCTCTCTAAAGAATTTAAATGAGAATAAATAAAATCCCCATACCTATAGTATCTGATCTTTTCTTTCTTTAAATCCTCTAAATATTCTCGCTGTCTCTTTAAAATTTTTTTTTGCTCGGCTAATCGTTGATTTAATTTTGCATCATGAGGTTCTTTTAAATCTAGAGAATCCAATCGAGAATAGAACTCATCAACCGCTTGGTTAAAAGAATCAAAATACTTCTTCTTACAATCTTTATAAATTTCTAATTCAATCGGAAATACTTGAAATGGAATTCCATTTTCATCATAAACTATATGAGCATTAACATTCCCAAACAGAATTTCATTTCTTAAATCCTTAAAGCTATTAAACAGTTTTTGTATTTCACTCTCAGTTATTTCCGTGACATTTTTATTTTTATCAATTTTGGCTCGATGACAAATTTCTTCACTATAAATACCGGAAAAAGAAATAAAGTTTGCCAAAATTCTAACAATTTCGCCTTCTTTATTAAGCATAAGATCGATAAAATTTTCTTTTCTCAATGATAAGAAACTTTCGCCTCTTGAAGTAGGAAAAGAATATTCTCTATTAGCTAAAACATCTCGATCCCTAAACTTTTTATAACTTTTTGCTATTTTTACGATTTTAGTTTCATCTACTAAAATAAAGTTCCCTTTATTAAAGAGTTCTATAACAAAATTCCATGAATTTGCTTCAAAATTGCTTAATTCAATTTTAATAATTCGGTCAAATTTGTATTGCGATATTGATAGAATTTTTCTATTTTTAAGAAACTTTCTAAGAGAGCTTGTAAATTGTGAAGGATATTTTGGAATTGGATAATCATATTCTGTTAAGTTAATTCGAGAATCGTCCTTTATTATTAAAATTTTTTTCCCATATGAGATAGTCTGCACTTTTATGATTAATAAGTCATCTATTTCATAGAGATTAGTAATTCTCCCACCTGAAAGAATGGAATCAAGTTCTTTTGCAATAACATATACATCAAAATTAGAAAACTTCATATTAATCTCAGATAAGTAATTTTTCCTTCATAATTGTTGCTGCCACTTTATCAAGATAGATAATGATTTTTATAATAAATAATATTTATAATTATAATTATGGTAAAAAAAGATAACCGTCCTAAGAAAATAAACATTAAGAAAGAAAGAAAGAGACTAATAAAAGAAAAAAGAAAACTACTAAGGAAGCAAGAAAAACAAGAGGATAAAAGGCACAAGACTAAGTTAGATATAAGGTTAGAAAAAGAAACCAAATTATATTGGATACGAGCTGTTACTGGGGCATTAAGTGCATTGATAGGACGGTTAATCGGATTTATTGGATGGCCAATGTTGATCTGGATGTTAAGTTTTTGGTTTTTGGCGCCTTTTTTTGTTAATTTTGTCGTATTAAAATACGATTATGATAAAGAAGAGTGGAATTGGAAAAACATTATCAAACCGGGAATTGGAATTTTTTTCCTTCTGTTTATGATTATAGGCGTAATAACCCATACCTTTTTGGCTTTACTTTAATATTATTATAATTGAAATTTTTGCTTAACTTTTTTCTCTATTTTTCCCTTTGAACTGAATCGTATCTCATCTAACTTATATATACGATTACAATAGGTACATTGAATTTTCAAGGGTTTTTCTTCCAATACCATAAATTCCGAATCAATCGGTTCCTTTATAGAATTTGAAATACATGTTTTATTTACACACTCAATTAATTTTTTGATGATCTTTGGAATTTTTACTTTCTTTTTTTCAATTACCTTATAATTATCAATTAAAGAGATAGAATTGTTAGGAGACAATATCGAAATCTGTTGCATTTGAATTTCATTTAGGAAAACACCCTCAATTTTTATTATATCTTTTTTCGCATACTTTTTTGAAGATACATTTACACCAATAGTCATAAGGTTTGTTGTCTCGTCTAAACCTGTAAGATTAAGGATTGTTAGTGCATAGCCTGCATCGATGTGATCTATAACTGTTCCCTTCTTTATTTTATCTATTTTTAATTTTTCTTCCAACATCTTTTAAAATAAAATTATATTGATTGAAAAAATTTATGTTGATTTTGAAAAAAAACTTTCTATATAATAAAAATTGAGATAAAAAACAAAACAGTTGACAGAAAAAAGTTATTAGTAAGATTATCATCAATTTCTAAATTTAAATAATCTATAAGACCAAAAATTAATGCACCAATGGAGGGACCGATTATCATGTATAAAAGAGAAATTGAATAAAATTCATTCAGAAAAAGTAAACAGATGATTCCAGAAATAAAGGCCATCATTATACCTGCTATCAGGCCCTCAAACGTCTTTTTAGACTTTCTAATTCTTCTTTTTCCTACGGTTCTCCCAAATAAATTTGCCGTTATATCGCCAAAAAGTGCCATGGTCATTGAACTACATATCACGATTGGACCAATTGGTTGGAATAATCCATAAAGTATAATTATCGAGAAACAGCCAATCGCCATTGAAATATGCGGGCCAATTCTCAATCCTAACTCTTTTTCCCTAAGTAATTTATTAACAGATTTTAAGGGATATAATTTTGGCTTTAAAATTCGAGTAAAATCTGCTGTAAAAAAGCCTATAAGTGAGATCCCTACTAAAAAAACCACCAAATATTGAGTAAAAATCATCTTATCACCTTCAATATTATAAATTGATAAAAATAAATCGGAAATAATGTCCGGAAAATATTCTAATATATTTAAAAAAATATTTTTGACCCAGAATCCTAAAGTAAAATAAAAAAATACTATGGCTAGGACTACTAGATGCGTTAATTTACGATATAGTTCATACTTTATTGGTAATTGTTTGGATGTAGAGAAATACTCAGTTGGATTGTAAGTAGATCTTAAAGTTAAAATCTTTTTCTCTCGATAAATGGACAGATAAAATAAAGGAAGAAAGATCAAGATAAATATTAACATAAAAACATCAAAAGGAAAGATAATAAAATCAATATTGGAAAAATGGAAAAAATTAACTATAATTAAGTTGAGGGTAATGCTCACTAAAAAAATGATGGAATTAAAAATATTATTGATATAGGCTCCACGCTCATCATTTTTTTTAGATAAATACGAAATATATAATAATATTATCCCAAAAAAATATAAAATACTTACAATGAATAATGATAGAATATTCAATTTTTTTAACTCTCTTTGTGTTATAAAAATGAAATTTTTTGCGAAATTTTAAAATTATTATTAAAAAAAGAAAAGAATAATTAAAATTCTGTCTCATTGATCTTTGGCATATCATCTGCGGTCAATGCCTTATGAATTTCGATATCTGGTAATTCATAATCAATTAATTTGTCCAATAAGTAATCATTATATGCCGATAGATCAAAGAATCCATGACCACTCAAATTGAAGGCGATAACTTTTTTCTCATTGTTGTCTTTAGCTTTTAACGCTTGGTCTATTGCTTCTTTTATAGCATGACACGCCTCAGGTGCCGGTAATATGCCCTCGGCTTGAGCGAAGGCCAATCCTGCTGCGATGGCTTCTGTTTGATGATGCATTACTGAACTTATAATATTTTTCTTATGCAATATTGAGATTATCGGTGCCATTCCATGATATCTTAATCCTCCAGCATGAATCGGACTTGGGATAAAATTATGTCCTAAGGTATACATTTTTAAAATAGGTGCTTTTTTGGCTGAATCGCCGTAATCCCAAATATATTGTCCTTTGCAAACGCTAGGACATGCTCTAGGTTCAACACCAATAACCTCTAAGTCAGATTGAACTCCATTAATCTTGTCATTTATATAAGGGATAATAAAACCGCCAAAATTAGAGCCTCCGCCCATACAACCAATTAAGATGTCGGGTTTTATATGAAGTTTATTGAACTGTATTTTAAGTTCTTGTCCAATTATTGTTTGATGTAAAAGTACAAAATTTACTACGCTTCCTAAAGAATATTTAATATTTGGATCCGATAAACTATGTTCGACTGCTTCTGAGATAGCTATTCCCAAACTTCCAGGATGTTCTGGATCTTTCTCATAATAACTCCTCCCGGATTCGGTAAGATTTGAGGGGCTAGGGTAAACCTCAGCATTATATGCTTTCATTAAGATTTTTCTGCCAGGTTTCTGTAAAAAACTGGCTCGTACCATATATACAGTGCATTTGAGATTAAATAAATTACATCCAAATGAAAGACCTGAACCCCATTGTCCCGCTCCTGTTTCAGTTACTAATTCTTTAACCCCCTCCTTTTGAGCATAATAGGCTTGTGCTAAAGCAGTATTTGGTTTATGCGATCCTGTAGGAGATAGAGATTCATTTTTATAAAAAATTTTAATCCCCTCTCCTTTAATTCCAATTTTTCTCTCTAAACCATAAGCTCGATGTAGTGGAGTTGGTCTATATGTCTTTACATAAATTTCCCTTAATTCATTAGGAATTGGAATACTCTCCTCAATGGAAGAATCTTGTAAAATACAACTCTTCGGAAAAATCTTACACGCTAACTCAAACGAAGCAGGTTTTCCGTCCATTGGATTAATCAAGGGCGTCATTGGAATGGGAAGATTTGGAATAATATTGACCCATTCTTTTGGGGTTTCATTTGGGTTTAAAATCACTCTTGAGTTAAGATACTTATTCATTAAATCATCATCGTTTTCGATTATTTAGTATAAATTGTTTCATAATCTAATTGGAATTCAAAAAAATATATGCAATATTGCTAATAGCAATATTTTGGATTAAGAAAATGTTATAAAATGGTAAAATAAGATGAATTATGATTTAAACCAATGATTTAGCATTTCTAACGATGCCAAAAGCAATGCCAAGTTCTAGAATCTCTACTAAAAATTTTCATAAATTTAAATCATAGCTATATTTAGAATGTGTAAAGATTTAGATACTTATAAATATTTTCTTATCGATCTTCAAAAATTTTGCTTAAATTTTTGGATGCAATCCTCATTACTTTAACAGTTTTCATTAGTGTGTCAATCACGGTTCCAGCACAGACAATAACTAACCTTCCTGCATTACTGATAACAATATATCCATTCTCTGCTCTTACAATGATTTCACTTAGTTCCTCTTGAAATAAAGTTTGTATCGTTGAGCTTCCAGTCATTAATAAGGCGGAAGCTAAACCGCAGAATTGATCACCATCAACTTTATATTGAGGAAGCGCTGAAAAAGCTATTTGATATCCCTCTTGGGATACTAAAGCAATTGCTTCAATATCTGCATTTGAAGTAATGAATGTCACTTGTGGACTGATTTTTTCTATATCATCATCACGAATCCCGAGATCTGAACCAAATTGCAATTTCTCTATAACCTTCCTTTCTTGGCTAATAATTAAAATTATTTATACAATATAGAATTAAATAAAATCTTATTATTTATTTATTTTGAAATTCTATGATTTTATTTTCAATATAAAATATCGAAATCAACTTAGAAAATTTTAATTGGATGTTAAGTTTAATCTTGTAAGAAAAATATTGAGAAATTTAATCCAAAATAAATTTTAATACTATTTCTACTATAAGTTATTTAATTTTAAAAAGGTCAAAAAATAGAGATTTTAACAGAATTAACAAAGTTTCAAATTATGAATTATGATAACCACTAGAGAACTAATTAATTATCAATTTTCACTAATATTCGGCTATTCGTCCCCAAAAGATTTAATTGTAGGGGATATCATAGGTCCTGGAAAACTGACTCGTACTAAGGTTAATAAATTAGCAGAAAAAGTTATCCAATTTCTGAGAATGTATAACGCGATATTAAGAGACCATACGGGATCTGAGATTTTCAGTATTGAATATGAATTATATAACATAGTTGATGAGCATGCTTCGACTAAAATTTATCCAAAATCAATGTTGATGATACCGGGAAAATATAAAGATTGCGAAAGTCTCCTTGTAACATTAAAACCAGATACGGGATACATTGATATACATAAATCTAAAAAATCAGTTGATAAAATCAATGAACTATTTTATGAGATTGAGGAATTTACTGAACGCCCTGAATTAAATCTAGAAGAAAAATCAGATGTCTTAAAGAAATTTGTAATAAGATTTAGTAAAAAGCTGTTTGGAGAATTGACTGAAGACAAGTGGAATAAAAAGCTCGTAGGATTAAGCAAAAGTTTGCCAACAGAAGAAAAAATGCTAACACCACATGCATCTCTCCTTAGCGATGTAGATATTTTATGGAATAAAAAACCAAAAGAGATATTATTTAAAAATTCAAAATTTAATAAAACCCAAACTCCATACCAAGACCATATTGCAAATGAGCATCTAAAATTTACGCTTTCAGAGCCTAGTATAAAATTTGTTGTCGATCGAACACTTAAATTTGGCTCCAATTTATTAATGCTAGCAAATACCGGAACCATTGATGAATCTCAAGAGAGAATAATCAAATTTATTATTAGAACACTTGAGAAGAAGCTAAACAAAGAAAGCAATCTACTAAATGGAAATATTTTAATTGAGAATGTCGATAATTGCTTAAAAGAGATAGAAAGTGAATTAAATTTGTTTCTTAAACAATCAACTTCATTTTTAAGTTCAGGCGAGCGAGGAAGTCTCACTGAAATTCAACAAAAGTATAAATCATCAATGCTCACTGGATCTAATCCGGAGCAAAGAGACATTTTTAGCATTTATATTGATTTAGCCTTATTTTCTATATCAAACATAATTCAAGGAAAAGAAAAAATGATAGCAATTGAGCTGCAGTCCGCATTTAATTATTTCTCTGAGCTTTTTTATTCTAATATCAGTTTAATTAAAAAAACTTTGCCTGAATTTCTCTCTTATAGAAAACTCTATTTAGTGGCTCAAAACTTAATTAATCACGTAAGGAGTAGTTTAACAACCGAAAAGAAACCAGCAAATGTTCTTGGAAATTCCATTCTAGATAAATTTGAATCCTTTATCTTAAATCAAATAGAAATAGCATTGGAACAATTTTCAAAAAGTCAGCAGTATGATGAGGATCGCTTAATTGGGATATTTAAGAAAATAATTCTAGAGAACTTAGATATCTTTTTTGAGAAAATTGAACTAAATATTGGAGAGTTAGTTTCTTTTGTCGAGATCCAAATGGAGTCAAAATTTAGTAAGATTAAACCTCATTTGGAAAAATTTGAAAAATATTCATTTGAATTGAAATATTTGTTAAATTACATTTTAAGATATTCAACCATAAATAGGTTTTTAAAAGAAGAAAATGAAAGAGAAATTGCTGACCCCGTCACTTTTGCTAATAAATTTCATCGCTTTTTGGAAAGAAGGATAGGCGGTATTGATTTAGTCTGGAAAGAATATATTTTGAACTGGGTTCGAGATTATGCAAAAAGATTTTTCCAAATGAAAGAACAAAAAGTATGGTCATTAAAGGATACATATTCTGATTTTATTAATTATCTTGAAGAGCGAGAGAAAAAAGAACAAGAAATCGAGAGTTTTCTATTCTTCTTAGATAATTATATCGCAAAGATTGCGGATTCCGAAGTAAAAAACCTCCTCTTGGAATTTTATGAATTATATCATTATTGTATTAGCATTAGAACGGATTTTCCTAAATATATGTTCAATAAAATAAGAACAGAACTTAATTTATTGACAATTGAAAAGGAATCGTTATCTCCTGTCGATTATCTAAATATTAATGAAGAGGTGTCTTTCCTAACTTATATAGACGAAAAAAGGCTTAAATTTTTCTCTTCCTTAATTCCAAAACCAACAACTGTTATTATGCAGCATCAACTAACTAATGAGGAAAAAGATTTATTTATCTCTGATTTATACCATGTTTTAAATTTCAAATATTGGCACAATAAGGTAAAAATTGATGTGTTAGATAATTTTAAAGAGGTATACCGAGAGTGGTTAAAAGACGTATGATCAGCGGAATTAAACGTAAGACAACTGCAATAGAAAGCGCTAAAAGATATTTTAAAACAATAAATGCTCTTATTTCTCATTTAAAACGAGAAAAAGATAGAAAAAAAATCTTTGAACTAATTAATACTACAACTACTTTAGATAAGCTATTTATTGCTACAGCAGCGGTCCATCTTTATCATAATAAAGGAATTAAGGTTTCAGATGCTTTTGAAACGAATAAATTTACTTATGAAGCTACAAAAAATTTAGAATTTAAGGAAAAGAAGATACTGATGGAAGAGATTGAAATGTTATTAGAAGATTCTTTCTTACAAGAGATCGATATGCTCTCTCAATTAATTAGTATAGAAAATTTATTCCTCTCCCTATTAATAGAGAAAAGAATCGCTAAACTTCAGGAAGATGAGTATCTTAAAAAAAAAAAAGAAATTGAAAACAAGATTGAAAATTTAATCATTCACATAATATCAAACAATCCTTCTTTTTACTTTTATGATTTTATTGGCGATTTAATGGGATATAGCAACATTTTAAAAGAGGAAATATTGGAAGAGAGCTCTGCATTTAAAGCGATATCCGTGAGTTTAGAAAAAAAGTTAAATATGGAGGAGAAGGAAGATCTTTTTTTAGAAGTATCAGCGTTAAACCGACTAATTCAAAAAATTCAGCAAGAGTTTGAATTTGGGTCGTATAAGGAACTTCAAATGGAGGCGATGCCGGTAAGAATGATTAAAAGGAAGATTTTTGAATATGAATTTGAGAAATTTCCCATTTCCATTGAAGGATTAATCGTGTTTCAAAAAGCAAACAATCTTAAACATAAAATTATAGATTATATTCGCCAAGCACTACACCAAAAAATAGAATTTGATTCATTTGAACAAAATATTAAATTACTAATCAGAAAGGAATTAATTAACCAATTAAAAACACATCCTAATGATTTTTTATACTATTTACAATGTTTAAGTGAATCCACTTTTGATGAAGTCATATATAATATGAATAGAAGAGGAATACATGACATTTTACAGACTCTCTATGTTGATGAGAATTTAGTTAAGGAAGTTAAGAAAAAAATGCTTCGCTATAATATTAAGAAACAAGATCTTTTGTTCTTAAATGACAAGAAAAAAGACATTCTCTATTCGGCAAAACAGGTATTGTGTAATGTAGAAATTCCTCTAATAAAAAAGATAGTCGGCAATTATGAAAATTTCACCGAATATGGTTTAAATAAATTAATATATAGGGATGAACCAGAATTCATAAATTTATGGAAAATTTTGGAGGATAAATTAGGTTGTTCAATTAATGATATAAGAGAATTTGCGCGAAAAAAACAAATAATAGATAAAACTTTTTTTCAGGATATGAATTTAAGCAATTATTCGCAAATCATTTTTATTTTAAATTTTGATGAGATATTTGAAAATATAGTAACCGATATCTACTTTTATAATCTTTCAAAAATTTTTCGGCAACTAAGTAGAATTATTGAACTCTACCATAAAATTACTAATGATAAAAGTCTTATCAATGAAGCAATCAAGAAGATGGAAGGTACTCTTGAAAATGAGGATTGGGTTAATGTAAAGTTAGAGGAGCTTATAATTAAGCGTATAATGAAGAGACAAAACGAGTTGGTCACCATATTTAATGCAAAAAATCAGGTATTTTTAGTGAATGGATTTATTTTGTCACGATTTATTTCTACAGCATTAAAGGATTGTATAAATGAATTACGAAATAAACCAAGTTTAATATATGAAGGAATAAAAAATTTAACTTTGAAAGCAGATTTAATATCACCAATTTCGTACTGTATCGCATTTGATCTCATAAAGAGATTAGAAATTTTTGAGGAGTCAAGAAAATCGTCAGTAATACAAGTAATCAAAGAGAAAGAAAAAAAGAAGGAACAGAAAATGAGTGCCTTAGTTGAGATCCAACAAGAAAGCACGTTAAATTGGATTGAGAGGAGGATTACTTCTTCTCTAATGGGAATAACACGCAAGGGTATAAATCCAAATAGATTCTATTGGCAAGATAAGGACACTAAAACTTGTGCCGATAATATCAAACTCCACAGCGAAAAAGATAATGAATTTTTTAATGGATTTATCGATTATTTTCGTTTTGCTATCGATAAAATCCAAGAACTCGTACCAGATAAATTATTTTTTGAGAATAATGAAATCAATAATACTATTCAATCAATAATTAATCCTATTTTAGGCGAAAGACTTGGACACCCCCCTAATTCTGATGAGATCACTAAAATGCTTGATGGTGACCGATTTAAGATTTCTATACAGATCGCAAAAAAAATTGGTAAAATTTTGGATGACGCTCTATATTACAAATTCAAATTTAAATAACTAGAATATAAAAAAATATTAAAATTATTAAAATTTTAATTAATCACACGATTTTAAATAAAAACTCAATAGAGTAGATTTATATGTCCTGGATTAAAAAAGAAATCGTCTATTTAAAAGATTCTATTCCTCAGATAGCAAATGGAGTTTTGATATTTCTACTCGTATCTTCTGGACTGGCATGTGCTATACTTTTAAATTTTGTTAATATTAATGGAACCGTTATTGCTTTCCTTAGTATTGTTGTTGAGGTTATAGCATTAATTATGAGTTATTTCTTGGTAAGAAAGTATTTTATCGAAAAAGAACCTGAAGATAATAAGAAAAAGTAAACTTAATGGTTTATAACTCTTCTATGAATTCTTCCCATGGCCTTTCATCCATTCTATGTAATTCTAAGAAATCTCTAACTTCTGTCTTTAATATATCAGGATCGAATTCCCATGCTTCTTTTTTATTGAAAGAAACACACTTTATTTTATTTAGACTAAGTACGGATTTGACTAATAACCCGTATGCCGCAACTTGAGGCAAAGATATAAGAAAATTCCCTTCAGGCTTATAATCCGCGATCTTAATTGTGTCATTTACAATCTGGATTAAATCTATATGCCCTGTTATAAATCTTTCCTTAAATTCTTTCCAGATTGGAACTTCTATAGCAAGTGAATTTATATCTTTAATTAAAATGTTCTTAAGTACGGGTTCATGTCCAGGAACTCTCTTGATTCCGTTCTTTCTATAGGTGGTATATACATTTTGGACATACGATGGTAATTGAGATTGTGAGTTTAAGTAGGATATAGTTCCTTGCCTAATCAATTTCTTACTAAAACTACTAAGAAAAGCATGTTTTATGCCTTTTATTTTGAATTGAGAAACTCTCGGTGAATTTATGGTGTTAAAAAGGTTATTGGGAATATCTCCATGATGTATTTTTTTAAAATAGTAGCTTAATCTTTTAATTTCGCTTGGATTCCCAAATAATTGAGAGAACTTTTGGTTATGGTTATATTCATTCCAATTAAAAGCATAAGGAATTTTTCTGTGAATATAAACCTTGGTCCTTAGTCCTTTCATTTTAATAATAAATTTTAACCTCCATCTAAAATATCAACCTATACCACTAGTCATGTAGCAAATTATTAAAAAAAATCTATTAATTTATTATTAAAATACATTTAATTCGTTAGATCTCATGGGAGAATAATAAAATTTAAAGCCAAAATTGAATTTTAAATTATAACTAAGCGTAATATGGACTTGTAGCCAAGCATGGATATGGCGTCGGACTTCTAATCCGAAGATCGCAGGTTCGAATCCTGCCAAGTCCACTTATCGCAGACATTGAACTCCTCTTTTATTAAATTACTCCCTTTTTATTTTATAAGAGAATCTAAAAAGGGATTAACTCGATATAATTTTTATATCGAGAGAGACAAGATCTGAAGTGGGTGAATATGACTTCACAGTGTTTACATGAATTATATCTTCAATTTGATATTTGTAATGGGTTAACGCCTTAGTAAATCGTTCAACAGCGATCTTAGCAGGATTTGGTTTAGGACAAAATTGATAATTATGAATGATGCCTCCGCTTTCATTGATTAAAAAGCAAGCAACATCGAGAAATTCTAAAGATTTTTCGGGTAAATTCATTATAATTCTGTCAGCTTTTCCTTTTAACGAATTACCTAGTTGATTGTCATATTCTAATAATTCTTTAATATCGATATTAAAAGGAAACACCATACTTTCTAGTTTATTTAGGAAGATATTTTCTTTTAAATATTTATATGCATCCAAATTAATATCAAATGCATAGCCCCGTACATCATGTTTCTTTGCAATTTGAATTGAAAATGGCCCTACTCCTGCAAACATGTCTATAATCAATTCTCCTTTATTAATAGGAGAGTTTGCAATTCTTCTACGCTCGTTTACTAATCGAGGTGTAAAATATGCCGTCTTTACATTTACTTTAAAAACGCTATAATTTTCTCTATGAATTGTTTCAGGGTTATCGTCGCCATAGAGTAATTGTAGTTTTCTTAAGCGAAATTCGCCTTTGATTTGGCTGGCTTTTTCATAAACAGAATCAATGGATTTATTTACTATTGTTATCGCTTGTGCTATAGTTCTTTTGTAGACTAATATTTCCTTATTCGATAAATTGGTCAAGTGGGGAAATTCAACTATAGCAATAGATCCAATTGTATCATAAGAGTTCGGGATTAAATTAGACGGCAATTTAGGGCATTCCCCTTTTAAAACATCTTT
>SDNW01000115.1 GCA_004524725.1 Promethearchaeota archaeon | reverse complement strand
TATGCGTACTTATAGGAAACAATTTGCTCTCCTTTTAAGGTCACACTCTTTCCTTTAAAGTTATATTTTTTATAAAGCTCTTGACCGGCATGATAAGAATCTACGACAAGACAATTTCTTACTTTCGAATACACTACTTTTTTGATATCAATATCATCATTTAAAATCGTGATTAAGTCAACTAAGTAACCAATTACACCTTCGGCGGAAAATGGGGGATATGACGAGATAGTAAGATTTTTAGTAATATATATATTACAATAAGCATTAAACTTGTTTTTTAGTCGATTTAGCAAACTCAATGTATCCCAATCATTTACCACAAAGCTATAAAGTAGTCGTTCGCCTAGAACTGATTCGATAGCATAGCTTAGATTATCTTCATATTTTAAATATTCAATAAGAGGACCTTTGACCTTATGTTCCAAACCTCGTTTTATAATTTCTTCCTTTAATAAAATGATATTTGATGGTAATAATATGCGTCTTTGTTGAATTGATCTTTGAAGACTTTTGAATTCCTCAAGGTTTCTTGCTTGATTGTAGCGTATGCGCTCGCTTTTAGATTCTAGCTCAAACATTTTTCTTGATAATTTTTTTATTTCTAAATCGAGCTGTTTTACTAAATCATGTGATGGATTTTCTAAAAACCACTCATTTTTCTTTAATTTATGGTCAATATCTTGTAAACTTTGAAAAATTTCTTCTATATCAAGGCTGATCTCTTTTTTTTTAACAATATTTTCTTCAATATCTCTTTCATAGTTCTCTTTTTTCCGCACTAACTTATTGTAATGTTCTAGAAATTGACTGTTTTGATTTATTTTTACTGTTAAATCTTTTTGTTCTTTGATCAGATTATTAATTTCTTCAGTAAACTTCGCTAATTCAGTAGAAAGAACCTGATTTTCTTTTTCAATGTTCTGCTTTTTTTTTTGGAGTTGCTTTAACTCTGTCTTTTCTTGAGTTAAAACTTTTGCCATATCATCTAATTCTTGCTTTGCCTTTATTTTCTCTTGTTGCCATTCTTGAATTTTATTGATTAATTCCTCTTTTCTATATTCTAATTGACCAAATTTCTTTGATAATTTATTTACTTCCTTCTCAATCTCATTAATTTTATCCTGTTTTATTGCAAGTAATTCATCAAAGCGGGCTAATTCCAAATTGAGCGAGTTAATTGAATTCTCTGCTTCATGACATTGAATAACAAATTCATCAATCTCTTTTTTTATTTTCTCTTTATTCGCCCATAATAATTCATCATTCACTTTCTTTCGCTTAGCCATTATGATCTTTTTTTCTTCAAGCTTTTTTAGCTTTGGAGTAAGTAGTTCTAAATTAAGCTTTAACGTATTTTCCTTAGCAGAAAGCGATTGAAACTCCTGATTTAAGTTAGAAATTGAGTTTTTCTCTCCTAAAATTTCCTCTCTTAACCCTTTTAGACCAATACCTTCTTCTAAAAAACTACTTAAGTCATAGGGTTTTAGATTTTTAATACTATCGATTTTTCCTTGACTCACAAAAGCAAAATGATTATCTGGGTTTATTTTTAAGCTCTTAACTATTCTTTGAACAGTATTAACTTGTACTCTCTTAAATTTTGAGTCACCCGATTTTTTCATCTCAAAATAGGGCGAATGACCTCTGATTACATACCTTCTAAGTTTAATTAATTCCTGCTGATTCTGAATTTCAATTTCTACCATAGCATGATCTTGACCATTCCTTATAAAATCAGACCATTTCTTATATCTTTCATCCCGTTCATTGCTTCCTAAAACAAATTTTATCGCTTGAAATATCGATGTCTTTCCTGACCAATTAGGGCCAATAATTAAAATTAGTTTGGGGAATTGTGATTGAGTTTCATCAATAAACTCAACCTCATCTCTCTGAAACGATAAAAAATTCTCTAAAATTATTTTTCGTATAAATATAGCATTATTAACGCTTGAAACTTTAATCCCCTACTAACAATATTTTTATTGAGAATCTCACATCCCTTTATACATTTGGTTGATTCGAGCAATTTTTTTCTTTGCTTTTTCCAGAGTAATTAAGGCTTTATTTGGATTTTCGTTTAACACAAATGGATACTTTGCTAATATATATCTATCATTCTTCTCAAGATTTTCATGTTTAATAATCTTCTCGAGAATAATCTGCAATTCTTTATAGTCTTTTGAGGCCGCGTGTTCATATAATTGATTGCGCATGAATTCAGAGACACTTTCTTCTTGAATTTCTTTTCGATATTCCTTAACTTTCTCATAAGTCTTAAAATCTATCCCTTCGAGATTTCCCTTATTGCTTATATGGCTGAAATTATGCTCAATTATTTGATCTTGCTTGTTTTGAATACTAGAATTAATCGAAGGTAAAAATTCTCTAGTTTCAATTAAATCGATTATGACTTCTGTAATTTCGTTCGATTTTTGATTTAATTCAGATTTAAGATAATGATTAAAAATCCCTAATTTTAATAAATTTTTAAAATCGTTAACTTCCCATAAATTTGTATAATTTGCAACTGTCTCTAAATCAAACACTATCCTTGGGAACATCTCCGAGTAATGTTTCAAAACAGCCTCTCTTTCACTGCGATCTAAAGGATTAATATTAATAAAGAGATCAAAAAGATCAAAAATTTTTTGAGAATTTTTTGAAATAATATTAATTTTCTCGGTAATCCAAATTAATATGCTATAATTTTCAATATAATTTACTTTGTTTAGTTTAGAGTTAATAAATATCTCTAAAAGATTTGTTGGTTCATTTGAACTAATGTTTAGTTTATTTTCATCTATTAAAAGGATTTTATTTATGTTAGCGTTTAAATCTTTATCTAAAGAATCATCATTATTTACTTTCGTATTGTTACTATTTTTTTTCACGCTAATAATATCCAGGATAATCTCTGGAAAAATTTCAAGAAAATCCGTATAATTAAAAAAAATCTCCTCATAATTTATCTCATAAACGTCTAGAAAATAGTTCTTGCTTATTAATTTTAAAAACTCGTGAATATCACTATTTGGATTAATTCTTACTAATAATAATCCCTTTGGAATAATGATTTTGGAGTATTCGGAAAGCAAAGAATTCTCATTATGGGTTAAAATCATCTTAAAATAATTCATGATATCATTATATTTCCTTCTATAATAGATATCACTTTGTTCAACTTCTATATCAACCGAATGTAATACTTTATAGAATTTATCCGTGCTAAGATTTGATTTAATATCATCCATATGAGATTTTCAACAACTTCTTTTGGAAAAATTATGAATATTATCTACATGGTAATTTAGGCATATATATTTAGCGATTGATGGAAAGCAATAAATTTTTGTTTTTTACGCATTCGCAAAAATCCTTTACCTACACTATGATAAATCTTCTACATCTTTAAATTTTAAAAAGACTAAATATATAACATTATACCTTACAAATTTACTAATTAATCGTGAAAATTATGGAAGAGATGTTAGAAGTTGCAAAAAATGCTTTTCCTTCGATGCAAGGAGATGAATATATTCAAGGATTGAACGATAACGTGGAGATTTTGTGGGATAAATGGGGCATTCCACACATCTTCGCCAAGGATATTAATGATCTCTTCTTCTCTCAAGGATATATTCATGCGAGTCATCGATTATGGCAAATGGAAACTTTTAGAAGATTAATTTCAGGAAGATTATCTGAAATTACTGGTGAGGGATCTTTGAGAAGTGATAAACATTATAGAGAGCTTGGTTTGTATCAGATAGCGCAAAGATGCGCACAAAATCTTCAAAAAGATAAATCCTCCGAGGATTATTTATTTATGGAATCATATATAAATGGCGTAAATAAAAAAATCCACTTAATGCAAAATAATCTACCTATTGAGTTCCATATCCTAAATTTTAAACCAGAGGATTGGACTCTCGAAGATAGTTTTAAAGTTATTAGCATGATTGAATGGTCGTTGAGCAGCTGGAATTACCCTTATGAAATCCTAAGAGAATATCTTACAATTAAACTAGGAAAAGAACGTGCTAACCAACTTATACCCT
Organism: Promethearchaeota archaeon; assembly: GCA_004524725.1. Classification (GTDB taxonomy): domain Archaea; phylum Asgardarchaeota; class Lokiarchaeia; order Sigyniarchaeales; family SOKP01; genus SOKP01. Next base: position 2,871 of record SDNW01000115.1, on the reverse strand, counting down.
TTAATTCTGAAATGGAAGTTGATGAATCTGTCGGAAGCAATGCATGGGCCGTGAGTCCGAAAAAATCTAAAAGTGGAGCAGTCTTATTAGCTAATGATCCTCATTTACCTCTTACCAATCCAGCATTATGGTTTTTAATGCATCTAAATTGCCCTGGTCTTAATGCTTTGGGAACATCACTTCCTGGTGTACCGGCGATTGTAATTGGTCATAACGAATCGATTGCCTGGGGCCTAACTAATGTAATGGCTGATACAACAGACTTATTTAAATTAAAAATTAATCCAAAGAATGAAAATCAGTATCAATATAATGGAAAATGGATTGATTTTGAGCAGGAGGATGAAATTATACAAATCAAAGGAAAAGCAAAACCACTAATATATCCCGTATTTAGGAGTATATTAGGGCCAGTCATTCATTATTTTGAAAAAAAAGATCAAATTTACCCTTTTTTCATCCCAGGAAAATACGCATTAAAATGGTCTAGTTATAATAGTGAACTCATCAATAATCTTAAAGGATTTAAAAAAATTAATAAAGCACAAAATTGGCAAGAATTTAGAGAAGGGTTGTCATACATAACTATAAACCCCCAGAATTTCATTTATGGAGATATTAAAGGCAATATAGGCCATCATCATGGAGGGAAAATTCCCGTAAGAAAATTTGGAAATGGGGGAAAAATAATACCTGGAGATGATGAAAAATACGATTGGGAAGGTATGTCTTCATTCGATCAATTGTTTTCGCTTTTGAATCCTGAACATGAATTTGTATATACTGCAAATTATAATGTTGAAAAATTGCCGAATGGATTATTAATAGCCGAAGATAGAATAGCACCTTACAGGCAATTGAGATTAAAGAAGTTGCTTCAAGCAAAAGATAAGTTATCGGTTGAGGATTTTAAAGCCATTCAACTTGATAGATTCACAGAAGAAGCAGCTCAATTATTACCAATAATGCTTAAATATTTAAGAATGAATGAGAATTTGGATCAATTCTCTAACGCTATAGAATTGCTGGAAAAATGGGATTATTTGTTGACCAAAAAAACTATTGGAGGAACATTATACAAAATCTGGCACTCAGAAACTCAAAAAATTCTCTTAGAAAACCTGATCGATAAAAAAATTATAGATATCTTTCAAGGTAGTCGACCATTTAATTTGGAGCTAATTATCAAGTCTAATTTAATAAATTCTGAAGAAGAAATCTCAAAACTGCTTCTAAAAGCACTAAAGAATGCTATTGAACTTTTAACCATTAATTATGGTCCAAGTATTGAAAAGTGGAAATGGGGGAACCTTCATACCTTCACATTAGCTCATCCTTTTTCCCATGCTAATAAGGAGGCTAAGATATTAAATGCTGGACCCTTCAAAATTGGGGGCGATTCAAACACTTTGAATCCTGGGTCTTATGATCCCTCTCAAGGTTTTAACGTCCTTTCTGGACCTTCCTATCGACAAATTCATGATCTTTCTGATTGGGATAAATCTATCGGAATTATTCCAGGTGGTCAATCGGGACTTCCCTTTCATAAACACTATAAAGATTTAGTCAAACTCTGGGTGAAAGGAAACTATATCCCCTATCTCTTTTCAAAAAAAGCAATTTTAGATAATCTAGAGTCAAAACTAACCTTGAAACCAATATAAAAAAATACTATTCTAATTAATTACTTTTTATCCTCAATTCTGTAAAGACAGAACCAACTACTCTCTATCATACTTTTCAAAAACGCCTCAAAAGTATTAAACTCGTAGGGAATTTAAAATATTGACTAAATTAGAGTTTAATTTCTTTTTATTAAGCGAATAGTAAGTAAACTTCCCTTTTTTTAATCCCCGTATTAAATTAAGTTTTTCTAATTCTCGCAAATGATGTGAAATTGAGGGTTGAGATTTATCTAAAATCGCTTCTAACTCGCATACGCATCTATCTTTTTCTTTTAACACATTTATTATTATTAACCTTTCCATATTTCCTAAGGTACTAAAAAGGTTGATAAATTCATTTAACTGCTCGTCATATCTTAAATTCTTCCCAAGTTGACTTAATTGATTAAAAAGAGTATCGCTATCTTTACAATTATCGCATGAACATAACATTTCTTTAACCTCCGCCTTTCTTTTAGTTTTAATAATAAATCACCATCACTTTTGGATATGCTTTAATAACTATATATTTAGAAGCTATGAAAGTTTAAAAAACTTATTCAAATAAATAAAAATCAATCTGAATCGAAACATTTTTATCTGAGTCTATATAATACTATCTCAAGCTCTAATTGAACAAATTAAAAGTTTATATCACAATATAGAGATCAAGACTGAAAATTATGGTTGAAGAAAAGTTTGAACAAGAATTACTCAAAGAAGTGGAAGATCAAGATGAGCAAAAATCGCGAAAAATCAACTATTTCGAGAAATTATTGCCACTGTGGGTAGCTATTTGTATTGTTTTGGGGATATTAATATCACAGCTTTTACCAGGAGTAAGTAGCTTGATAAATTCCTTATCTATTGGCAATATATCTATCCCAATTGGCATCTGTTTGTTTTTAATGATGTATCCTGCGATGTTGAATCTTCAAGCTTCAGAATTAAAAAAACTGGGAAGAAATCCTAAACCTATCATATTAACTTTAGTTTCTAACTGGCTCGTTGCTCCATTTGTAGGTTTGTTAATGGTGAATATATTCTTGCCTGGGGATTCTGAGATAGTGAGACAATTAGGTTTTGCAATTATCTTATTATCCAGCTCACCATGCACCGCTATGGTCTTAGTGTGGGGTTGGATGGCAAAGGGAAATCAAGAACAAAATGTCCTTAATACTAGTTTAAATACAATTACAATTATATT
>SDNW01000114.1 GCA_004524725.1 Promethearchaeota archaeon | reverse complement strand
ATGATATATGATTTAATAGATTAATCAATTTTTATATTCGTATGTTTTTCATCTATTTTTTTCAGAGTGATTTCTAATATTCCGTTAGTATAGCGTGCCTTTGCATAATTGGAGTCAATTACCGCGGGTAAATCCACTTCTTTATAATATTTTCTTCCCACTGCTCCTTCTTTCGTCTTAATTGTAATCGATCTCGGAGTTGATTTTAATTCGATGTCATCCCGGGTAACTCCCGGCATTTCTGCGATGACAATAATATTTTCTATATCCTCATTAACCTCAATAAGTGGCTCCCTTGCTTTTTTCACTTTGGGTTTACTAGAATATGGAGTCTTTTTAATGTTTCCGAAGGAGTCGATAATGGGTTTGCCATCCTGACCAAAATTAATGTTGAATCCATACATAATCGGACCCTTAAAACCAAACTTATCGCGATTTTTCATAAACTCCTTCATGATATCTTCAGGGGACATACCTTGCAATTCCTTCGGTAGATTACTCCCAATTTGCTTAAAAACTTCTTTGATAATATTTTGGAATTCTTTTGAATTTAACCATTTCGAAGGATCAATATTTCGAAAAATTTTATTCGGATCGCCTAGATGCTTAAATAAATCAAAGGGATCATCAATTTCATCCTCATCATCTTCCTCATCATTTTCATCATTCCTTACCATATAATGATATCACCAAAAAAAATGTGTAGATATTACGTTCAATTAAATTTTTAAATATAAATTTAAATATAAATACTTAAAGCTAGAAATATTTAAGCTTATATTCTAGAAAAAATTGTTTAGATTAATAAACTTATTCCAATTATAAAATATGCTTAAAATTTTTAAATTTAATACAAGAGTGGATGAACATGTACTCAGAACTAAGTGATGACGATAAGGAAATGTATCTTGATGTGCTTCGCGAAGCTCCAATCCTTCCTTTCTCCAATTTCGTGTCTCGAGGCGATATTCCCGATAGAGTCGATATTGCTCGGGTGCGAAGTTATATTGATCGTGAAGTATATCGTTTGGTTCGCCAAACGTATCGCGATAGATCTAGTAGACTTATTCCAATTCTTGGATCAGCAGGTACGGGTAAAACACACGCATACCATTCATTTAAGGATAAAGAACGTGAGAATCGGAAGAAATTAGAAGAAATCACTGAAGAAGAAGAAGAGATAGAGGTAAGTCAATTAGAGCCCGTTGACTGGACTATCATCTATGTTCCCAGCCCTCCCGCAAGTATCCGTGTGTTACTTCACGTATATACGTGCATAATTGAAGAAGTAGGACCTGAAATTTTAGACATTGTATCCAAAAAGTTAGTAATTGAAAAATGGGGAGGTAAAAAGGGAGGAATATTTCAAAAGCCGAAACTAGATGAGATAATTCAAAAAGGAATTCGTGAGTTTCCGGGGGTTTTTGCCGATTGTGTGAAAGCTTTAGTCACCTACCAATTAGACAAGAGTAAAAAGGCTCTGGCAGAACGCTGGTTGCTCGGAGAGGATCTTGAAACCGAAGAGCTCGCAGAGTTAGGTATCAATAGTGTAGTTGAAGAGGATGATGTCTGTCTTGCGATGATTAAAATCATCACTGAAAATTTAGATAGAGTTTTAATCCTCTATTTTGATGAATTAGAGTCTCCCTATCGTATGCTTGGTGAAGCTGCAGAAAGAAAATTTCTTGAAATTCTCAAAAGATTGTATAATGAAGTCAAAGGATTGGTAATTATAATCGCGGTACTTAAAGAGATCTGGCCACGTATATTAGAGATTGCAGATCAGCCATTACGTTCTCGGATGGAACCAGAACAGGAGTTAAAACCCTTCAGTTTGAATGATCTCAAAATATTTTATTCAAAAACCATGGAAACTTTCTGGGACGATAATAACTTAAATCCACCATTATATCCCTTGTTCCCATTGAATGAAAAATTAATCGAAATGATCTATGAAAAAACAAAGGGTAATCCAAGAAATTCAATTAAACTCTGTCGGAGATTCATTGATAAAGTGGTCATTGAGGAGATGAGCGTAGAAGAATTAATGGAAGCAGGAGCAGATATTGTAGCGACTGCCAAACCACCCCTTCCAGAAGAGGAGATAGTTGATTTCTCGAAACCACGAGAAATTATTAAAAAAACAATTGAAGAAATACTAGCAGAAGAGGAATATGTCATAGATGTAAATCCCGCTTCAGTAGCTGGTGCAACATTAAAATCAATAATTAGAATTGGAGAAGATAAGGGAAAAGATTTTAAAACTCAAATGGAGTTCAAATTTATGTTAGGAAAAAGAAGTCAAACATTGGCAGCATTAATAGAATATCAAGGAAAAAAGTGGGGTTTAGAAATTCCCTCAATTAAAACATTCGATCGAAGCGCTGGGGTTGCGGGTTATTATGCAGCAAAAAGATTAAAGGATGCATTAGACGAAAAAGCGGTGGATGCTGCTATTTTAATTGTGCCCACTGGCAGTGGAGGAGCTAAATTTGAGATGATTTTGGAAAATAATCCCGAAGTTCATAAGGTTGAATTAGATAATGATTCAGGAGAGAAATTAATTGCAAATGCACTTACTTATCCTACAGAAAAAGCTTGGGAAATTGCCCGAATAATTTTTCCAGATATTGGAGAGTACACTACTCCAGAAGAGGAAAGCTCAAAAGAAGATACAGAATAGTTTAAGTATAATTTAAAATTATTTTTCTACTGTTTTTTATAAATTCTCCATAGCATCCTTGATTCTTTTATCGAGATTAAATAATTCTTTTGCGAGTCTATCTGCTTGATTCGAATAAGAAAGTAATTGGGTTAGTTTCGAGATTTTTTCATTATCTTCAAAAGAACTTGAGATATTTATTAATCGGTTTAAAGGTTTATTGAGTTCGTGATAAAGATGTAATTTATTCTCTTGTAAGGTTTCGATTAACGCATTAATATCTTTATATAGCTGTTCGCTTTCCTTTATTAAATCTGGTAATGTTCCAATCTCTTCAGCTTTATAACGCAAAAATGAAACAATTTCATATTCTTGGATAATCTCTGCTAATTCAGCAGCTTTTAAATAACTTTTTTTCGCTTTCTTATAGGCATTCTCATTTAAATATTCTTCTGCAAGCTTGATTTCCAAAGCTAGCTTTTCTGGGATCTCCTCTCCTAAATCAATGAGTTCTCTTGCCTCTTGTAAATTTCCGTTATCTATCATTTTTTTAGTCTTATCATTAATCGTATCGACGATTATTGTAGGTTCTTTGAGTTTTTCCATTAAAGATAGAATTGAGTTTAATGAATCTTTTAAGAGTTCCTCCATTTTATTCCTATCATCGCTAAATTCTTTCAAGATTTTTTCCTCGACGGTTTCAAAAATACTTTTAATGGAGACCATATCCTCCTCCTCCTTGAGAATGAAGCCTAAATAAAGATTTTCTTTCTCAAGAGTTTTAGTATCAATTTTATTTGAAAAATAACGAATCTCATTCTTCTGAGAAAGAGCACTTCTAAATTCTTTTTCTACATGTTTTTGAACAAAGTCCCTTAAGACTTCCTTGGGCAATTCTTGTTTAATAAGGAAGTATTCCGCTAAAATATTCGGCCCAAAAGATTCATCTATTTCATAGAGAAAAATTGCTTGAGGTGACATATTCTTTCTTAATTAATTTTATAATTTTTCATACTTAATTTGTTTTTAATTACTAATTAATAAGCACTTGATTTTAAATATTTATTTACCCATTTTAAACGAAATTGGGAGATTCAAAATGAATCTGCTTACTACTTGGATAAAACATTTTTATCATTTAATTTTCTTACTCCTTGAAATCTATCATTTAAGATATGGTCATAATATTTTTCCTTGAATAATTCCTCAATTTCATCAAGGGGTAAATCAGCATGTACTCCGCGATCCTCAAGATATTCTCCAAATTGATTCCCTTTATTATCATAAGCAGGAAAGACCGCATCATTTTCTCCATCAAATTCCACCATCGGGAGAAAATCACCTTTTATTGCTGTTTTTGTATCAAATGAAGGAGTAAGTTTAATCCACTTCTTATCTATATAAAATTCACTATAACCATGATAGTACATAATATTTGTTCCCATGAAATCAATAACTTTCTGAGAGACTTTATGGTTAATTAAATCACATAAATGGATTCGGGCGGGGATTCCAATAGCTCGTGCAAAAGTAGATAACAATATGGATTTTGAAACGCAAAAACCATTTTTTCTGCGTAATGTAACGCTAGCTCTGAAATTTGATTTAACTGAGGGAATATAAGTTGACATATTGTATTTTATTTCATCTCTCACCCAATAAAATAAAGAAATTGCCTGTTCTTTTGGTGAATCTAATCCATTTACGATTTCAAAAGCTTTATTATATACAGGTTTATGATTGAAATCGAAAAAGTATGTTGGTTGTAAATATTCTTCAAAATCATCCATAAAGAGGAAAAAACAGAATCGCTTTAGAAGGTTATTATTCGGTCTAATTAATATTTAATACTATGTATTGTTCATCTATTTATAGAAATCGGAAGTAAAATGATAAATTTACTTCCTTTTTTATGTTTTCCTTTCACTTTATCTTCTACCCATATGTATCCATCATAGTGAGTTATGATCTTCTTGACAAGTGAAAGTCCAAGCCCCATTCCCCCCACTGTTTTACTTTTTCCATATAGCCTCTGGAAAATCTTTTCTTTCAAATAATCTGGAACACCATCTCCATTATCAATAAACTCAAATTTATAATATGAATGATCGTCTCTATCTTCCTTGCGAATTCTAATTAAAATTTCAACTTGAGACTGTTGGTTATGTTTTACGGCGTTTGTTAGGATATTATCAAATACTTCAATAATTAATTCATTGGCTAACACATTTATATATTCATAAGGATTTTCAATATGGATATTTATATTTCTCTCGGGAGAACTTTTTTCGATAAAATTAATTGCTTTTTCTAAATATTTTAATAAATCAATAGGTTCTAGTGAGATCTCCTCATTATCCAAATCAGAAAGCATTCTTATATTAGAAACCAACTTAGCTCCTCGTTCTACCTGTTCCTTTATGATTTCTGTTAACTCTTGAGATTCATTCTCTTTTTCACTTCCTTTCAAGTAAATAGAAAGCAATTCCGCAGAGGATTCAATACTTTGAAGTACATTATTGATATCGTGAGCAACCAAATCTTTATAGAAGCTTTCTCTATTGTAAAATTCTTTATATTTCCTTTCGGATTCAGTTAATCTTTCCTCTAAATATGCAACAATACCTGTTACAAATAAAATTGTAACAAAGAAAATATCAGCTCCGATATTGATTTCTTGAGCGGCTTCCATATTAAAAAGGATGAATAAATTACCTATCGCGCTGAATAAGGCACCCAATTCAGCGAAACATAAAAAGACATGAGTTAAGGTTTTTTTCTTAAAAGTAATCCTTACCAATAATCCAAAGCCGATTAATATCAGAAGAATTAAAAAACAGACCAAGCCTATATATGTATAATCAGAGATCATTAATACAACAAGTAAAGTCAATTTACTTGAAATAGTGAGAGGCTTTTTAATGAAGGTATCATGGTATTCGATAAATATTGCTATATTAGCTAATATTACGGTCAATCCAAACAAGATATAAGAAATAGTTTCAAAGATATCCACGAAAACTCTAATAGAATTAGAGATGTATGCCAAAGTTAATGAAATATACGTAAAAAGCCAATATTTCAGATCCCGCCTTTTAAGGGTGACAAATAAGAAAACCGTTGAACCTATTATTGTGATTACTGCTAGAACAATCTCTAGATATGTAAGATCAATTGAAGGCATAAATGAAGTATGAGTAAAAACTAATTTTTTCTATAACTCATTATACTAATTTAGGATTATTAAATTTTTATTAATTCTTTGGTGTTTGTTACTTATCGTCGGAATAATTAAATTAGTTTAAAGAGAAAGAATATGATAATATGATTTAAATCTTTGAAGCGATAAAATCAATTATATCAACAACTCTAATTTTTTCTTGAAACTCTGCTTCCAAATCATTGTAAGCATCAATAAAGTTCCCTATACAGAAAGGACAACTGGTTGTTAATACATCTGCTCCTGAATCGATTGCTTCTTTTATTCGGTCTTTAGCAATATCTAACGCTAAATTGGAGAATTGACTTTTTACCCCACCCCCGGCACCACAACACCATGCATCTTTACGATTTCTTTTCATTTCGATAAGTTCAACCCCAGGTATTTTTGAAATAACTTCACGAGGGATTTCATAAAGATCCATATGACGTCCTAAGTGACACGGATCATGGTAAGTTACTTTTAAATTTTCTTGTTGTTCCTTGAAGGGGATTTTATTAGAATTAAGCAAATCTATAAGAATTTCGGTTATGTGTTTTATTTCGAATGGTAGTTCTTCACCAATTATTGTAGGATAATCCTTCTTTAATGTTCGATAACATCCTGCACAGGCAGAAAATATTGTATTTGCTCCCATCTCTTTAAAGACTTTTAAATTATGCTCTACTAAACTCTTTACACATTCTTCATCACCTATACGGAGAGCAATGGAACCGCAACACCATTCATTTTTAGAGATTGCAATGTCAATTTTAGCAGCATTTAGAATTTTCATCATGTTTTTAAGTGTTTCCACTTGTCGTAATGGCATGGTACATCCCCCGAAAAATGCCAGATCTGCTTTCTCTTTTATATTCGTAAATTCAGAGATCCAATCAAATTTCTTACTCTCCTCCTCACCATAAGGATTTCTCATGGTCTTATCGTTCATATAATCAATCAATTTACTATGCTTATCTAAAGGAGCGAATCCCGCCTTTACCAAATCTTTTCTTAATGCATTCCATACCTCTACATGATCAATCCATTTGCTTGTAGGAAGGATTATATAATCATTTTGACTCATGTGGCATACTTCAGTGCAATTACCACATTCTGAACATTGGTAAACAAATTCTGCAAGTTCTTTGCTTAGAGGAATTTTACCTTCTAAGATGCTTTT
>SDNW01000113.1 GCA_004524725.1 Promethearchaeota archaeon | reverse complement strand
GGTTTACCCCCTTACTTCAATATTCACTGATACTAATTGGATTTTTGAGTTTTTTTGTTTATGGAGCAATTTTCTCGTATTTTACTATAAAAGCTCTTGATATTCGGGAGGTGTGGATGTTTGAATAAACTTAAAATTCTAAAAGTAATCATAGGAATACTTAGCATTTTGGTTCTCATTGGAGGAGCGTTTTGGGCTTTTATGTTATTTTTTGGAGGGAGAGCCTTAAAAGGAATAACAATTGTCATTGAGGAGTTTGTAGCACAAAGTTCAGTTTTGATGCTAGGCTTATGCATTGCGGTTACACTTTTACTCATGAAACTATTAGCATCACGAAGAATTAACCATCCTAAGCAATATTATGCGATAATTCTCCTTGGATTAACGATTTCTGGGTTCAATGCCGCTTCATTACTCGCTACTCCCTATACCATAATAAACGCTAATCAAGAGTTTGACGAGGCTTTTGGACTTAATTGGGAAAATTCCATCCCATCAAATGTTCAAAATTATTTCCTGCCAACACCCTACTTTTTCTCATCTCACTTTCTTTCTATTCCAGAAAGAGAAATTACAGTAGAAACGGATGTATTATTTTACACCGGAGAAAACATAACTCTCTACTTCGATGTCTACAGACCTATTATCCCCGCATCTCAATTACCGGGTAATGGAAGTATTATTATTAATCTGCATCCAGGTGCTTGGATGTCTGGTGGAAAAGGAACATGGAATATGATATCTACCAGTAAATATTTAGCGGGTCAAGGTTATGTGGTGTTTGATATTGAGTATGGATTGATTGATTGGTTCGAATATGGTGCAGAGGCTCCGGATACCCCTGAATATGTCATGGGAAACTTTACTATTGAAGATCAAGTTCGTCATATAGGTATTTTTACTAATAGATGTGTGAGTGAATTTGCAGCAACCTATGGAGGTAACTTAGACTCTGTATACTTTATGGGGCGATCAGCTGGAGCGCATCTAGCAGGAGTTGGGGGCTTAGGTTATAATTATGACTTTCATAATACTACTTTTAGTCCTAATATGACAGTTAAAGGCGTAATTCCATTATATCCTCCCTCTGCAGCTCCAGAATTACTTCTCAAACAAAATAGAACTGAAAATCCTGATCTATATAATGCTTATGACTTAGTTCATTTAGCGGACAATCAAGACCCTCCAGTACTAATATTTCAAGGAACAAGTGATGGGCAAGTGTGGATAGAGTTGGTAGAACAATTGGATGATGATCTTGAAGCTAAAGGGGTAGACTGTTGTCTTCTTAAGTTTCCATTCGCAGGGCATGCTAACGATTTCGTTCTAAGCTCAAATATAGGTCAGGTTTGGATCTATTATCTTGAGCGCTTCCTTTACTTAACCCAAAATATTTCTTAATTCTCATTTTATTTTTTTATATCATTTTGACTTTAATCTGATTAGCATGATTTCGAGTTCTATTTAACTTTTTAAGGTTAAAAATTATAAATTAAGAAGAAGATCAATAAACTTAATGATATAAAATGATAGTATGTAGATATTTAGGGCGATCTTGTGTTGAGATTATAACCGATGAAGATCACCTCATAATCGATCCTAATTATGTAGAATCTCCAAAAAAAGGAATCGATAAATTGCTGTTAACACATGAGCATGAAGACCATCTCTCCCCGGAGAAAATTCGGATAATTTATGAGAAATATGTTGATAAAGATAAAGGATTCAAGATATTTGGTCCAATCTCGACAAAGGATAAAGTCAATATCAATGAAGTCTTAATTGTTGTTAAGGATGAATCTAAAATTGAAATAAATAGCGGAAGGATTGAAGTATTTAAGATAGATTGCTGGAAATCGGAAGCATGTGTGGCATATTTGATCACTGTAGATGGTAAGCGAATATTACATACAGCAGATTCGGCAAAATATTCCGATCGGCTTAGAACTATAGAAAAAGGAATTGATTGCTGCTTTGTTGCGACCTTTGAGAATTTTTATCACGATTATTTAGACTTTATTAAGACTATACAGCCAAAATTAACCATTCCTTATCATTTCGGGCCTGACAAAAAGCAAATGGGAAAGAATACCGCCCAATTTTTAGAAGATAATGATGTGAATGTAAAATATTTAGATCCTGGTGAAGAAATTATTCTTTAATCTTGACTATTAACTTATCAAAAGTGAAATTTAAAAAAAAGAAGATCTTGTAAAGATTATACTATAAAAATCAATACAATCTACGAATAACAATGAACGTTATCCAAGTTAGTAATCTCTCGAAGGATTTCGGAGAAGTTAAAGCCGTTGACCAAGTGAACTTTTTTGTGAAAACAGATGAGATTTTTGGATTTCTGGGTCCAAATGGCGCAGGTAAAACCACTACGATTCGCATGATGACGGGGGTGCTCAGACCAACCTCTGGGACTATTCAAATTTACGGCAAGGAAGTATGGAAAAACCAAATAATGATTAAACAAATTCTTGGAAACGTTCCAGAAGAAGCAAATGTATATATGGATTTAACTGGGTTTCAAAATCTTAATTTTATTGGAGAATTATATAGCATTCCTAAAGAAATAAGAAAAGAGCGGGCATTCAATCTGCTTCGACAATTTGAATTATATGAGCGTAGGAACAGTCTTGCAAAAAAATATTCAAAAGGTATGAAGCAAAGGCTTTTATTATGCATGGCGTTGATGAGTGAACCAAAAATCTTATTTTTAGATGAACCCACATCTGGTTTAGACGTGCAATCAAGTATTATTATTAAAAATTTAATTAAAGAATATAATAAAAATGGCATGACCGTCTTTCTTACTACTCATAATATGGACGTGGCAAATGAGATGTGTGATAGAATCGCGATTATCAATAAAGGAAAGATAATTAAATGCGATACACCGGATAATTTACGAACTGTGGAGCGCGAATATCAAGCAATTAATTTATATCTTTCAAAGGAGATTAATCCTTCTATATTTACGAATGTTCAGGGGATTAAGAGTTTTTCCAAAGTTAAAGATTATTATCATGCCATTGTCAGTGATATAGATCAAGCGATTTCTGGGATCATTAAGATAACGACGGAACACAATATTAAGATACACAAAATTAACACTCCTGAACCGTCCTTAGAAGAAGTCTTTATTAACGCAATAAAAGAGGGGGAGACTAAGAATCTTGAATGACGAAATTTTTGAGAAACAATCAAAATTAAGAACTTTAATGATTCAAATTAAGCGTTCCTTTGCAATTAGTAAGAAAGATTTACGCATCTATTATAATAAAGGCCCTGTAGTTATCCAAGGAATTCTATTTCCCATCATGCTCTTTTTAGCTTTTACCATTGGGAGAGAAATACTCCCTATCTATATCATTTCAGGTCTTATGACGATGGTGCTTTTTCTCACCTCCACGTCAATTGGACCCGTAGTGTTCCCATGGGAAACAAGACAAAAAACTCTCGAGCGTTTAATTACGTGTCCTATTTCCATTCGAACAATTCTACTTGGGAATGTATGGAGCTCTTTTCTCTTTGGATGTATCTTTTCTACAGTTCCTTTAATATTAGGAATTATTTTTTTAGGGTTATGGAAAGAGATGAATTTACTAATCTTGGTGCCCGGAATCTTATTAGCAGCTTTTTCATTCTCTTCCTTTAGTTTAATTCTTTCTGTTCCCCCAACCGATACTCCCGCCTCTACGATGATTTTAACCATACTTATCAAATTTCCACTGATCTTTGTTAGTCCTTTATTTATGCCCATTTCGTTAAATCCCATAACATTTATATCTCCACTCAGTTATTTCTTAGATATTTTAAATGTGGGTCTTGGAAGTCCGAGTGCATTTGGATCTCTAGGTCTATTCTTTGATTTTGGATACTTAATCATATTCGGTTTCGTTTTTCTCTTTTTGGCTTTCATTTTACACGCAAAAGTCCTTCAAAAACGATTCAAGGGTTAGACTTTTTTGCATTAAAAATATATATTAAAGACACGACTAATTTCATAATTAAAATTTATAAATAGAGAAAGAAAAAAATGCGAAATCGAACATTATTAGTACTTATTCTTCTAATAGTTTCAAGTACAATGATCTCATCCTTACCAATGGCTATCTCACTCGGAGTTAATAATAAAGAAATTGACCAATTGAATATATCTGCATTATCAGAAATAAATACTACCATTACGATTAATGATTTCCCCGGAAGTCTTACAAATTGGACCTGGGCTAAGGATCAAGGATATTGTACTGGTTCAGGTACTCTAGGAGATCCTTATGTAATTTCTAATCTATTCTTTAATACTTCTACTCTTAATGATAATTCTTTATCAATTCGGAATTCATTAAAGCATTTTATTATTAGAAACTGTGAATTCAAAGGTCATTGGGACTACGCGGGAATACAGTTATACAATACTTCATTTGGACGCATAACTGCCAATATGATGTATCCAACTACAGGAGCTCTGGTATGGCTTTATAACGCGAGTTCTAATCTAATTTACAACAATAATGCATCCGCAGGATATTATTATGGTATTTTAATTGATGCAACTCCCGGTTTAACTCAAATGAATCAAATCTATGGAAATGTAATAAACAATAATTCCGATGCAGGGATTCAATTTAGAGCTTTAGGAAGTCAATTAAACTTGATCAGAGACAATACTTTCTGGCATAATCCTTATGGAATTGAAATTGGTTCATTTGTGAAAAATAATACTATTCTTGGCAACCATATCAGAAATAGTTCTATTTGCGGTGTTAGAGCTTATAGTTTATCGGAAACCAATTTTATTCATGGAAATTGTTTTTTCGATAATGCACTTCACGCTCTTGATGATGGTTTAAATAATGAATGGGATGATGGAAATAAAGGAAATTTTTGGGATAATTATTCTGGGTCTGATGCTGATAATGATGGAATCGGGGACATTCCTTATAATATAACTGGAAGTGCTGGAAGCCAGGATAAATACCCTCTAATGAGTTGTCCAACACCTTCACTACCAGGAATCCCTGGATACGAATTGTATATTGTCTTGCTAATTAGCGCTTGTTCAATAATGGGAATAATTCTGTTCACTCACAAGAGAAATCATAAAAAGTATAAATAAGCACTTTTCATCCAATTTAATATCTTTTTTTTTATTTTACTTTCGAGTTCTTATTTATTTTTAATTAATTGTTTAAGAAAAAAAGGCTATAACCGCCTTTTTTCTAAGGTCAATAATATCTACTATAGAGATTAAATTGATAAAATTGTCCAAATTTGTGGACGGAAACATTAAATTGATGCTTAACTTAAAGTATTTATCTTAAATTTAGGTATCAAAAAAGTGGATATAATTCATGAAATTAAAAACATTTAGAAATAAATATTGCATATTATTCGCTCTGGTGCTTGGAATTCTACTATTTCAATCAATTTCTATAAAAACATCTTGGTTCATTAACAATGAAACCATTAAATTAGAAGAAATCGAAAGCATAAGAGGATCTGATTTCTGGGTCTTGCCAAGAATTCATATTGATGCTAATTGGAGTGCTACTGCGAGTACTTATGATTGGTGTACGGGATTAGGCAGTTCATCAAATCCTTATATTATAGAGAATGTTACGATTGACGCCCAAAATTCGGGCAGCTGTATTTATATTGAGAGTACGAGTGATTATTTCATCATCCAAAATTGTACATTAACTAATTCGCAAGCATCTCCTAATGCTGCTATCCGTTTAGATGTTGTAAGTAATGGAAAGATTCTTGAGAATAATATTACAAATAATGGCGGACGGGCTATCTCAGTATATGTTGGGAATAATATCTTAATCGAAGATAATTATATAGAAAACAATGGTTATGGAGTTTCATTAACTTATGGAAATAATAATAAAGTTATTAATAATTATATAGAAGATAGCGATTTACACGGAATATTTCTCTGGAACAGCGATAATAATATTATTATTGATAATGAGGTTAACCATTGTGGTTATTTTGGAGTATATCATGGTATATATGTTTCCGAAAGTGGAAATCCCAGTACTAATAATACCATTCGAAATAATTATGTCCATAATAATAGAGGAAGCGGAATATATGTGGACTCAAGTAATAACAACACCATTTTCGGCAATATTATTGAAAATAATCTTGATTATGGAGTATATCTTGATGATAGTGATGATGTGAACATTATTGGAAACAAAATTCAGGGTAATAGTGATGGATGCATCTCAATTCAATCTAGCTTAAATACAAAAGAAGAATGGAATGTTTGTGATTATATACTCGATCCTTTTATTATTGATGAGCTTGGAGGGGGTGATTTCACCTGGAATCAAGTTTCTCAATTCGCATGGTGCTCGGGCAACGGAAGTTATGGAAATCCGTATAAAATAGAAAGCGTGGTAGTTGATGCTCAATCTTCAGGATCCGGTATTCAAATACAGAATTCCTATACAGAGTATTTTATCATATATGGGTGCCTTATCATGAATGCTGAAGCCACCGGAGGTGAAGCCGGGATAAAATTGGATTACGTGCATAATGGAACCATTTTTAATTGCGAAATAAGCTATAATTATGCGGGAATTATTTTATCGAATGCTAAAAACATCACTATCGAGCTTAATAGCATAGATAGTAATCCAGGACAAGGAATTATCCTTGCCCACAGTGAATGGAATTTAATTATTAATAATGAACAGGAAGGAAGCCAATATTACGGATTGTTTCTTCAGGCGGGCAGTAATAATAACAGTATTAGTGGTAATACTTTTCAAGATAATACTGGAGCTGCGACTCACGGAGATGGAATTCGAATTAGAGATAGTGAAAGCAACAATATCACGAATAACATTCTTATGTATAATGACAGAGGGATAAAAATTGAGCACAGTTCTCATTACAACCGGATTATTAATAATACAATCCTTAACAATACAGTTTATGGTGCGCTCGTAATAGCAGATACAGCAGAAAGTAATAGTAATCACTTCGCTTTAAATTCATTCAATAATCCCTCGGCACAAAATGCATATGACAATGGAACTAATACAAGTTGGGATAATGGTGCCATTGGCAACTACTGGAGCGATTATGGTGGAGTTGATGCTAATGACGATGGAATTGGGGATACTCCTTAT
>SDNW01000112.1 GCA_004524725.1 Promethearchaeota archaeon | reverse complement strand
GTTAGATAACCTGTATGTCCAATCATCCGGGCTTGGGGTCTAGTTGCATTTTCCTTAACTTGCATAGTTCTTTTTATTAGTTCATAAGTATTAATATCATAAAATCCGTTATTTTTTAATTCCAAAGTAGTTTTTTTAATTTGTTCTATTGTTGGAGAAAAAGATACTAGAATTCCACTAAATTTTAGATAATGCTTTACTTTTGCGATTGCTTTCCATGGTTGAGAAATATCAAGTACAATTGTATCAATTTCCCGAAGTTGCAAATCATCATTCAAAATATCCGCTTTTTTAATCGTTACGTAGTTTTCAAGATCAGCCTTTTTAATATTTTTAGTAGCTCTTTGAAGACTTGAGTCTCTATTATCAAAGGAGTAAACATGCCCATTGGGTCGAATATAAGTACCTAAAATACAAGTGAGCGCTCCAGAACCACATCCTGCCTCGAGTATTTTACTTCCAGGAGAGATATTGCCATATAGCAGAATTAAACCTGCATCTTCAGGATATATAATTTGAGTTTTTCTAGTCATATGAAGGATATAATCTGAAGGTAAAGGTTTAAGAACGTAAAATTTGTATCCTTGTGTATTGAATGGTTTTGAAAAAACAACAGACCCAAAAGGTTTATTGATAAGATCATCTAACTCTATAAAGCCTCTGTTAGTATGAAATATCTTTCCTTTTGAAACAGAAACCAACCATCTCCTTCGATTGTCATAAACTAAATAAATCAAATCATTTTCCTTAATCCGCTCAGAACTCATTCTCCTTTTGCCTAAAATAATACTTCTTTATTGTCTAACAATCTTCTAATAATATATTTTTTACGAAAATTATTTCTATTCAACCATTTTCTTATCTTTTCAAAGCATATTTTTTTAGAATATATTTACATAAATGTAAGAAATATGTGTTTTAGAGCAACCAACTAAAATTTTTACAAAAAATATAAAATAAATGGAAAATTGAAATATATAATCGTTGATGATATCGATTTTTATACAATTACTCGATAATGACTTCTTATATGAGTAGAGAGAAATTAAACCCCCCTCAAAATTCTAGAAACTCGTTTCAAGAACTTCAATCTCAAATAGAAGAATTTAGGAAAAAACGGGATGAACTGAATAATAAAACGAAAGAATACATTAATCAGTTACAAGATTTAGATTCTGAAATAAATAATTATTTAAAAATAGCTAAAGATAATTATAAGAAAAAGCGAGACTATTGGAATGAAAAAGTTGCGAAATTAAAGGATAAGAAAATCGAGTATAAGAAGATGCTTGATAACACCATTGATGAAAAAAGAAAAATTCAAGGATTTAATAATAATACAGAAAGAAATTTTCGATCAATTAAACAAATAGAAAGAAAAATTGAAGGATTAGAAAGAGTAATTGAGACTGAAAATTTAGATATTTCAGAAGAGAATGCAATCATAGATAAAATTAAAGAGTTAATGGGAGAAAAACAAGATTATCTTGCAGAACAGCAGAATTCGGATGTGTTTAAAATTGAAAGAAAAATTCAGATTATTAAAATCAATTTGAACAAAATCTATGAGCAGTTGAATAAATGGTCAAATAAATCCCAAAATTATCATTCAAAAATGCAAGAAACCTATCAAAAAATAAATGATTTAAAAAGCCAGAAAAAAAAAATCGAAGAAAATTTAATTGAAAATAAAAAAGCAGCAGACAATTTTCATGATAAATTTTTAGGCCTTATGAATCAAAAAAAGAAACTTTCGCGAGGAAAAAGGCCATATAAGACCTCTTCTAAAAGATATAAGAAGAATTATAAAACTAGTAGCAAGCGAGAAGAAAAAATCGAGAAACTGAAGCAAGATAAATTAGCAACAGCTTTAGAAAAACAAAAAGCGGGTAAAAAATTAAATTTATATGAAGCCCGACTTATTTTAGAGAAATCCGAGAAATAATTTCTTTTAATCTTATTTATACCTAAAGATGATTAAAAGAAACAATATAAATATCATCCAGATTTTCCAAAAAGATTTAAAAAAATTGTCATTTTATTTTAAATTTAATATATGAACTATATAAAAAGATTTGATTTAAATTGAAAAAGAAGATTGAAGAAATTAGGAATATATTACTTGAACATCACGATTTATTCCAAAAGGCTATACCATTGATTGCTTCAGAAAACATCACCAGTCCTGCAGTTGATGAAGCATGTCTAAGTGATTTCAGTCATCGGTACGCTGAAGGTTGGTCTGGTGAGAGAGTATACGCTGGATGTAAGTACATTGACCAAGTTGAAGATATTTGTATGGAACTTGCTAAGGAGTATTTCAAATGCATACATGCAGATGTAAGACCCATATCTGGAGTAGTAGCAAATTTGGCGATGTATAACGCATTTACCTCAGATAATAATGGTAAAATGTGCTGCATGTCAATCATTAGAGGAGGACATATATCACATGGCCCAAGATTTGCGAAAAGTGGTAGAGAAATATTTGGTACTGCAGGAACGACAAGAGGATTGAATATTGAATATCTTGCATTTGATAATGATGAAATGAATCTTGATATCGATGCCTCTGCGAAAATAATTAGAGAATTCGAACCAGAATTAGTACTTTTCGGGGGTTCAGTTTTTCTATTTCCACATCCAGTAAAAGAGCTTGGTGAAATCGCAAAAGAAGTCGGTGCAAGTGTGGGCTATGATGCTGCTCATGTAGCAGGTTTAATTGGCTCGGGATATTTTCAAGATCCTTTAAGAGAGGGCGCTGATGTAATGACGATGAGCACCCATAAAACACTCCCAGGACCACAACATGGTACTTTGGTATCAAATCGAGAAGACTTAGTAGAAATATTACGTTCTTGCGCATTTCCAGCACTTTTATCAAACCATCATTTACATAATGTCGCGGGTTTAGCTGTGGCTTTAGCTGAGATGCTTGAATTTGGTAAAGACTATCATAAAAATGTCATTACAAATGCTCAAGCACTTGGTCAAGCTCTCAATGAGAGAGGTTTAAAGGTCTTAATGGAGCATAAAGGCTTTACTGAATCTCACCAAATTGTTGTAGATATTGCGGATCATGCAAAATCAATTGGATTAGGAGGGGATATTGAGGCTTTACTAGAATCAAGCAATATAATATTGAACCGAAATTTACTTCCTCGCGATCTTGCAGAAGGTAGACACTATGAAAATCCTGGAGGACTTCGTATAGGAACATCGGAAATCACAAGACTTGGAATGGGTAAGAGTGAAATGCAAGAGATCGCTGAATTTATCAAAAAGATTATTATCGATAAAAAAGAACCAAAAAAAGTTAAACAAGAAGTAATCGATTTTCGAAAAGAATTTCAGGAGATAAAATATTGCTTTCAAAAAGGAAATCAAGCATATGAGTACTTTAAATTATATTAATTCTTTTTATTCTATTTTTTAAGCTTAAACAGTAAAATTTATCTAAAATCGCATCTTTCAATTAATATTCAAATAATTGATTTAAGCAATTAAGTTTTGTATAATTATGAGCCCTATGAAGCTTGAGGTATTCGAAAATACGGAAGAAAAACTATCTTTTATTATTGAAGGGGCCTCTATTGAGATGGTTAACGCATTAAGAAGAATTATCTTGACAGAGGTACCGGTTATGGCAATTGATGAAGTAATCGTACTAAAAAATGACAGTCCTCTTTATGATGAGATCATATCACATCGTTTAGGTTTGATTCCTCTTAAAACAGATTTGTCCGTATATAAATTACCCCAAGAATGTGAATGTGGTGGTTATGGCTGTCCTATGTGTCAAGTTTCATTAACATGTGATGTTACAAATACAACGAATAATCCTCTGGAGATTTATTCTGGAGATTTAAAATCTAACGATCCAAAAATCATACCTGTCCATTCAAAAATCCCTATCGTTAAAATTGATAAAAAAGATAAAGTAATTATTGAAGCTTACGCAATTCTCGGAAGGGCTAAAGATCACGCAAAATGGCAAGCAGTTTCTAATGTCGCATTCAGATATTTCCCATTAATCGAATTTGACGATAAGGAAATAACGGATACAGAAGAAATTGAACACATTATAAAAATGTGTCCCGAAGATCTATATAGTACTAAAAACGGAACCACTTTAAAATTAAAGGAAGATTATTGGAAGACATGCACTCTGTGTATGTCATGTGCCAATAGCTCTGATGGAAAAATCAAAGTATCACACAAAAAAGACGCATATATTTTTACTATTGAAAGTGATGGGGTTCTTCCCTTTAATGTACTTATTAAAGAAATCTTTAGGATTTTTAATGGGAAAATTGATGAATTCATTACTAAACTTGAAGAGCTCGAAATAGAATCATAATTAGATCAAAAATTTATTAAAATATCAAAAATTTACACATTCATATTAATAAACGAGAAGAATTATAGTAATTAAAATGAGCCATCGAATTACAGGACCAAGTAATTATTATACAAGGAAATTGATTCGGGATTTATGGAAAACTAAGAGACGAATTTGGAAAAAATTATCGAAAAAATTATCTGGTCCTAGAAAAAACAGATTAGAAGCAAACTTATATCGAATAAATAAAAAAACTAAAGAAAATGACGTTATCGTAATTCCTGGTAAAGTTTTGGCAAACGGAGATTTAGATCACAAAATTACTATAGCATGTTTAGCAATTTCAAAGGCGGCCCAACAAAAGGTTGAGGTTTCAGGGAGTAAATTACTCACTATTGAAGAATTGCTCGAACAAAATCCAGAAGGAAATAATGTAAAAATCTTCTATTAGTATAAATATTATAGAAATTAGATGATAATTTATGCCAGAATATCAATTGATAGATGCCAAAGATAAGATTTTGGGGCGTTTTTGCAGTCAAATCGCAAAATTAGCGCTTTTAGGTCATAATATAGTCATAATAAATGCAAAAGATGCTATTATAAGTGGTACAAAAAGTAATATCCATGAAAATTTTTTAAAGAAACTTAATATCAGCACCGCTACAAATCCAAGAAGGGGGCCCTTTTGGCCGCGAAGACCTGATACTTTTATGAGAAATGTTATTAAAAAAATGCTTCCTCGTAAGAAATTGAGGGGAAAAGAAGCTTATAAGAGAGTCCATGTTTATATTGGAGAGATTCCTGAAAGATTTAAAAAAAGATATCAAAAATTGACTTCTATGGAAATTGATAATGCTGACAAGAAGAGGCTCTCATATTATAATAAGTTTATTACATTAGAAAATTTATGTACTCGTTTAGGTTGGAATAAGATTAATATCGAGGTTTAATGAGAATGTCGGAAAAAACAAAGCATATACAATCCTCGGGTAAACGTAAGTCTGCAATTGCTCGTGCGGTACTCACATATCCCGCCAAGGGGCAGATAAAAATTAATAATGTTCCTATTGATATTTATGAGCCAAAGATCGCCAGATACAGAATTCAGGAAGTTCTTGGAGTGATTAACCATCCCAAGGTTGAAAAATGTGATATTGAAATAAATGTAAAGGGGGGAGGAAAGATGAGTCAAACTGATGCAGTTCGAATCGCCATCGCAAAATCAATTAATAAATTTATTGGAACAAAAGCAATTGAGAAAATTTTCAGGGAATATGATGAAGCTTTACTTTCCGGTGATTCTCGAAGAACCGAACCTAAGCATTTTGGAGGAAAGAAAGCAAGAGCAAGAAGGCAAAAATCATTTAGGTAAGCCTTTAACTGACTTAACTTTTTTCAAATTCGATATTAGCTCCTATTTGTTTTAAATGTGTTAAGAAATCTGGATAAGAATCATTTATTATTTCGATATTATTCATTTTAGATGTTGAACCTGCAAAAAGGCAAGCAACAATAAAAGCCATTGCAATTCTATGATCATTTTCATGATTTATAACGGAGCCATTCAGAGTTTCGCTATGATATACTATAAGAGAATCTGTATTTTCTTTAACTTTTATTCCTAACTTTTGTAATTCTCTGCTTACGATTGCTATCCTATCACTCTCTTTATATCTTAAATGAGATGCATTATATAAGAAAGTTTTTCCTTTAGCAAACGCACCAATGATAGATAAGATCGGGAATAGATCGGGAATATCTTGGCAATCGATATTAATTCCAGTTAATGGATGCTTGTAAATATTACCATAAACAGTCAGTTGATGGTTATTCTCCTCCACTTCAATATTAGCGCCCATTTCTTCTAGTATCTCTAAGAATTTTTTATCACCTTGGGGTTTATTGAAATCAAGATTTTGGATAGTAATTTTTGAATCAGTCTTAGTTAAAACCCCAGCAGCAATGAGGAATGCTATGGAGGAAAAATCACCCGGGATATCATAAACTTGGGGTCTATAATTTTGAGCACATCTGATACTATATTTTGCAGTATTATCTGGTTGAATAATTTCTTGAATGGCAATTTCGAATGAATCCAAAACCTCCTTCGTTATTTGAATATAAGGATAAGAGACTAGGGGAGTAGTTGTTTTAATATGAATAAAACAATTATTATCGCAATACAATATAGGACAGATCATTAATAATGCAGAGATAAATTGGGAGCTAATATTACCTACAATCTGAATTGGATCACAACTATGATTGACACGTTTTATATGTATTTTGGTTTTGGTGCGTTTATAATTTGCACCTAAGTTTTTCAATGCTTCTAAAAGCGGAACTATGGGACGATTTTTATCTAAAAATTCCCCAGTTAGAGAAAGCCCTTCTTCGACTAATAAAGAAAGTGCACTTAGGAATCGCATTGTAGTCCCAGAGTTCTTACAATCTAATATCCCCTTAGTTGATTGAAATGAATCTGCTTCTCTAACTACTAGATATGAATTATCTTCCTTTTTAAGAATTTTTACTCCTATCTTTCGAAGAAGTTCAATAGTTACGGCAACATCCCCAGTAGTCAAAGGATTTCTAAGTATTGAAACTCCTTTAGATAACGCTGCGGCAATAAAAGCTCTATGAGAATAACTTTTGGAACCTGGAGCCCATAAAGTTCCATTCAATCTCGATATAGGAACAATATTTATATTCATCTTATTTAACTTGATTCATCATAAATTACTAAGTTAAAATAAAAGAAGTAAAACCATTTAATCTTATTTCAAAAACTTTCATAAATAATTAAATTGAAGAAGGGAATAATTTAAAGTAAACAAGCCTTTATTCTGATTAT
>SDNW01000111.1 GCA_004524725.1 Promethearchaeota archaeon | reverse complement strand
TATATCGGAAAGGCTTTAGCAGGATATACCCGAAAAGAATCGTGTTCAGGAAAGTTAGATGACCTTTATGCTTATAGCGTATTAATTGATTGCTCTAATTTTAATTCTGAAAGAAATTTCTTAGTATTAATTGCAGTGGATCTTTTAAAAATACCAATATCCATATCCAATTATATAAAGGAAAAAATGATTGAAACTCACTCATTTTTAAAAAAAGAACAAATATTAATCCATGCCACTCATACTCACGCGGGATTTGATTTAACCGGGGAATTTTTTTGGCAGGGTGGTGTTTTAAGTGTATTACGGGGAATAATGTTTGGAGCGAATCGAAATGATAAATATATAGTATGGTTCAGCAATAGAATTGCACTGATGGTTAATGAATTATTTAAACAGCTGATTCCATGTAAAGTCGCTTGGACTAAGACATCCTTCAATCCGAACCTTGTGTTTAACAGAAGACATCCATCGGAAACAATTCTCCCTTATCTAAATGTCATCGCTTTTAAGAATTTAGAATCGGAATTACTTATTGGAATAATTATAAATTATGCGTGTCACCCTACCACTTTATCTTATCAGAATAGTAAACTATCAGCAGATTTTATAGGACAGATTCATAAAAAGATTTCGCAATTATCACAAGGAAAGATAAAATCTGTATACTTTAACAGTGCTTCTGGCGATCTAAATCCATTAACTACCTTTGGAGGAGTGAATGCTACTGAAGAAGTTGGCAAAGATTCTATTTATGAACAATTAGGAACATATGAGGATACCAAAGAAATCGGGCAAAAGATTGGTCAAGCTGCTTTAGAATTAGCGCAATCAATCCCAAATCAAGAATTTTGCGAGTTAAATAAACTTAAAATATTAACACAAAGATTTTGGATTCCTATGAAAGATGTTAAATATTTCTCGAGAAAATGGTTTAAGAATAAACTTATATTTTTAATTAAAAAACTATTTTTGATCAATATTGCAAAATATCAAATCTTAAAAGCAAATTTCCCTATATTTGCCTTGCATTATCGTTTTGGAGATTATAAATGTAAGACAATTGTTCAATATATTGAGTTTGAAGTTGGATCTGGGCAACAAGAAAGGATTTTTAGTATAATTACTGTTCCTGGAGAGCTTTTTTTCGCACTTGGAGAGAAATTATTACGATTATCACCTTCTGGTTATAATAATACATTAATCTTCCAAAATACGCAGGACTGGGTTGCATATTTGTTTTCTCTAAGAGAATATATCGAAGAAGGTGGCTATGAGGTCACTCCTAGTTTCAGTCCTGTATGTGGATACTATGTGCATAGGGAGATCTTACGATTAATAAATGGCATATCTTAAATAATCATTCGATTAATGTCTTTGATTGCTTCCAGCATTGTATATTGATTCGATAAAAATACTCTTCATATTGCTTTGCAGGTAGTTTTCCCTCCATCATTTCAAGATCTCTTACTTGTTTCATTGTGCTTTGTTCTATCTTTCTGCTTTGTGCTATAAACGTTGTTTTCCTGTCTAATGCTGATTTTTGTTTTAATTTTTTTATATAAGTACTATGTTTGGTCCAAAACCATTCTGGATCTACCTTGGGATATGGTCCAGGATTTAAAACTATTTCTTCTCCCACCGGAAAGATATAGGGTTTGAAAATACTTAAACATGGTAGTGTACTCCCCGTAAACCAATGAATTGATTTTAATCCATCATCTTTCAATTTTGAGACTTGCGAAGAGTTTGATTCGAAACTTCCGTGCATACATATTCCAACATCATGCTCTCGTAAAAAATTCATCATCAATTGTTCAGTAATTTGACCTTTATTTTGATCTAACATATTTAAGGTGCAACCGTCTCTTGAATAGGGTGAAAATCGTTTAGGAATTTGAGGATCAGAAAATATCATCGCAAAATCAAAATCATCATCATCTTTGCAATAGTCTTTTTCGATTGCATGTTGGATTATACCCTTCTTTCTCTTATCACCTCTTCCTCTAATAGATAGATTATTCGAGATAGAGCGTACATCTTTTACGTCCTCCACAATCCACCATTCATCTGCGGTTTCTAAAACAAATGCTTTTTTACAATCAGCAATAAGATAGGAATTATGGTATAACCATTGAGGGGGAGTAAAAGAGCAACTTCCTCCTTGTCCAAAAGCCTCTAATAAAGTAATAATTATTTTTAAGGCTTCTTCGGCTGTTTTTGCTCTTTCGAGTCCAAGTCTTAACAAATCCATCCCTAAGAGGCCACTACTCCTAAGAGGCTCCTTAGTATGAACGGCCTCATTGCCTATTGCAACACCATGCTCATTACATCCTATTTCACATCCAAACATCCAAAAAGGTTGACTCATAAGAACCGCATTAGTCTCCGATACTTGGGGGATGGTAATGTAAGTACAATTAACTGTTTTCTCTTTAGAATGACGCATCGCGGGAGAATATGTAATTAATTGTGCTTCACTAGAGGGTCTATCACTATTTTTCCCGAAAATCACATTCCCTTCTTTAGTAGAATTCCCTAAAGCAACGAGTGTATCACACATATCATTCTCATTAATATTAATTCGTAGGATAGGTATTTATTCATTAAATATTAAATTTTATTGTTATTTCTTGAAAAACGTAAGTCAACGAAAAAGGCTTTTAAAATGTTGTTCTAATGGAAAATACAAGATTAATATTAATTAACTTTTAATAACAATAATTTTTAAACAATGTGAATAATAAAAATTTAAAATTTTCATATTTATTCTTATATTTCGATGGAAAAACAGAATAAAGTTTGGATTCTTACTTTTGAATATGCTGGCGTAGCCAAATTCGGCGGTCTTGGGGAAGTTCCCGCCAATCAAGTAAAAAGTATATCCGATTCATTCGATATATCGGTTATTATGCCCTCTCATGGCCAAGTTGAGAGATTAAAAGGCTTATATGAATGGAGAAAGTATCCATTCAATTGTATAGGTCAGATCAATACAGAACAAATCGGTCTTGGGATATCCGAAAGAAGTTATAATATCTCATTCTATGAATTTCGAATTGGAAAAGCAAAAGTTATCTTACTCTCGGGTGATAATGAATTCACTCGTAATTTTTTAGATCAAAGCACAATTTATAGTCCCGATACCTTTAAGGGAAAAATTTGTTTTTTTAGCCTAGGGATCCGGTGTTTCATTAAATATTTAATTGATAGGAACAAAAGTGAACTCCCGAACATCGTGCATATGCACGATTACCATGTGGTAATTCCATTTATTAATATCAAGCAAGTATTAAGTGAGAATGGACAAGATATAGCATCAATTATTACAATTCATTTACTCACTTATCCCCACCTAAATTTAAACTATTTCTACACTTGTGGTGTTAATGATTCTCCGATAAGTGTACGGTTAAAAGAGGGGATAAAATTCTTTACCATTGAAGAAATATTTAAGCAAGCATCCGATAGTGAGAATATTCCTTCTGTAGAGAAAATTGGTGCAGTCATTTCTGATATAGTAACTACTGTAAGTCAATCCTACCTTATTTCAGATATTATCCCTAATTGCGGGAAAGATCTTATTGAATTTAAGGCCGATTTTATTTGGGATGGTTGCGATTGGGATTATTATGAAATTTTTAATGATGTAATGAATAAACATGCTGCTGATATACGTCATGTACTGAATGTTTCTGAAGATGTCCCTCTGTCAAAAAGGGACATGCAAAAATATTTGTTAGAATACAAAATTGGGCACTTAAGTCAAAGCCCATTAATTCAATCTTCTAAAGTACTTAAAACAATTAATGAGATTTCAAATGGTAATCCATTCATTAAAAATGGAACTATATTACCCTTTAGTTCTTATGGACCGTTATTAATCACTACAGGGAGAATTTCGCCACAAAAAGGATTTGAAATTATCTTACAAGCAATTCCCGCTATAATTGAAAAAATTCCAGATATGAAATTTCTATTTTTAATTCTTCCGACAGATTATAGTCTTAATGAAATAAAAGAGTATGCAAGTTATGTAAAAAAGTATCCAGATAATCTAAGAATTATATTTGGGGTTGCATCTGACCTTTTTTACCTTGCACATTTAGCAGCAGATGTCTATTGTGCACTTTCCAGATGGGAACCGTTTGGAATCATGGCATTAGAGGCAATGGCGTCTAAATTGCCTGTAATTGCCACAAGAGTGGGAGGCTTACAAGAAACCATAATTGATATTCGTGATTATCCTAAGATTGGTACGGGTATTTTAATTGAAAAAGACAACACCAAACAGTTCGAAGAAGCTATCATATCAATAATAAAGGCAGCTCAAGTAGCTCATAAAGCCAAGGAACCGGTTAAACAAATCTCAAAAGATGTGGAAATGTTAAATATCGTTAATCAAATTCCAGATGCAGCTATTAAATCAAATGTACTACTAAATCCAAGATTTTATGAAGAGATCAAAGAAAATTGTTATAAGAGAGTAAAGCAGAACTTTTCATGGAAAAAAGTTTCTCAAAAATTAGTTGAATTATATTTAAAACTATTTAAAATGCAATTAAAGTAGATTATTCCCTTTTTTGCCAAAAAGATGTTAATATTTTATTAATAATTCCTTCTTTGTCGGGAATAAACTCGATTTCATTACGAATCCACCCTGATATCCATTTGTACTTTTGCTTAAAGCGATTATCCAAGAAAATAATACAACCTTTATCTTTTAGCTTTCTTATAGGTCTTCCAGATGCTTGATTCGCTCTTTGTATCGCAGGATAGAGATAGGCAAAATTCCATCCTTGTTTATTAAAGACCTCATCATAATATGCAATTTTTGCATCTACTCTTGGAGAAGGTAAATGATACGGAAAGCCGGCTATTATAACAGAATTCATCGTATCTCCGGGATAGTCTTCTCCCTCTGAATTTCTTCCTCCACACACTCCAAGTAACACTGCTCCATTATAGGGTTTTTTAGCATGAGATTTAAAATCATCTACTAATAATGCATTTTCTGAGGCAGATAATCCCGATTCTTCAACAAAGAGTTGTTTACCATGTTTTCTGACGATAGGTTCAATTCCATGTTGTAATAACGCATCAACGATCTTATAGGAAGCACAAAAGATACCAATATTAGCGGGTGTTGATTCTATTACTTCCTCTATTTTTGTTAGCATTTTATAATACATTAACGGATTTCGGTTGGCTCGTCGAGTATCAACCCCTTCAGTAATCAAAGCTTTGATATGTTCCTTTTTAAAAGGCGAGTCCGCAATAATTCCCTTATATGCTTTTGAAGAATTTTTGATACCAATTAAATTAGCATAAACATAGGGATTGGCAGTTCCTGATAAATTGACACATGTATAGCATTCATTTAATACGGGAACTGTAATCTCACGAGGATCTAACGCTATGATGTCAAGTGAAACAGAAATTTTCCCTTTTCTTTCATGTAAATTATAGGAAAAGAAATAATTATTTAGGGTACTTACTTTTATCCATTTTAAGAAGAATTCTGCCAGAGAACCGATATAATCTCGCGCAATTTCTCCATTGTCTACCTTCTCCCGATGTATAGAGATCCCGAATTCTTGTAAATCACGAACAAGATTCTTAAATTCTTGTAAATCCGATTTCCCTAATTTTGTAAACACTTTTGTAATTAATTTTACCGGATCAATCCCCTTTTCGGTTTGTTTCTGGGAATTTTTCACTCTTTCCAAATTACTCATGAGCATTCTTACAAAACTCTGCATTTCTTGAGGAGAACGATACATCTCTAAATCTCTTAAACATAAGCGAAGCAAATATGGCGTTATTTTATCAGAATTTAGTTCTGTAGCAACATCGATAAGATTATGACACTCATCAATAACCACTATACAGTTTTCCACCTCTTTTCCAATAAAATTTAAAAAATTTTCTCGAATATGAGGGTTGAAAATCCACTGGTAATTACAAATGATCACCTTAATTTCTTCCAAAAGGTATTTACTTAAATAATATGGACATAATTTATTTTCTGAGCAAAAATTCAGAAGATCTCCAGCATCAATAGGCTGGTTTAACAATTCTGGAGCTAAAGAGGTAACTTTTTCTGTTTGATCTCGTTTTTTCAGAAGGTTAGTAAAATGACTACAATTATTATTTGTTCTCAAATCAAAACACACAGCCATCGATTCTTTTGGATCAAGTTTTAGAGATAATAAAGTTTTATTTAAACACATCTCATTTCGACCCCTTATCGATAACCCATTTAATCGACTATTTGGGCCACTATTTTCAAGAAAATTAGAGATTTTTCTTAATTCCTTTATAATTCTGGTATTTTGGGAATGAGTTCTGCACATATATAGAATCTTTAAATCATTCTTAACTACTAAGGGTAATAAAGCACATAATGCAATGACTGTTTTTCCCGTTCCATTCGGAGCAACTAACAAGGTTATTTTTTTTTCTTTTGATGCTAGCTCCACTAGTTGTGTAATTTTTTCTTGTTCTTGCCTAAATTGTTCATATGGAAAAAAGTCCAAGTAATTAATTTTGTCCACCAATGATAATTGTTAAGTGGTATTGAGCTATGAATTAAAATTTATATTAGCATAGAGTATAAAAGTTTAATTATTAAGGAAATTTAAATAAAAAAATGAGTGAAAATAATACCAATCAGTCGGAATTACTCTTACGAGAAATATTAAATGAAGCATTGGTGCGAGATTCATTCCTTTTTATCATTCTCTACTTATTTATATTAGCACAGGGATGGGATAATTTATTGCTCCTCCTATTCCCAATTATATCAATTAGTTTTGCGCTCTTCTTTCGGGTTATCGGTACTAATAAAAAGAAAATATTGTACAAAAAACAATTAATTTTTTATAATCCTTTAGGTGCGGAAAACAAGAATGCTGATCGATTGATATTTATTGCACTCCTCCAATTGATTCTACTTTTTTGGATAGGGGCAGAATCAATATATCACCCTCAGTTAGTAAATGATTTTGGTCTTTACTTTAATCTTATCTATTTCTTAATTTATTCATTTGGATTTTTTTGGATTTTTTTAGGGATCTGGGATTATTGCAAGATTGTGATTGATCTTAGTGAGATTGATCTTAGTGACTTTAAGCAGACGAGTGCAGAATATAAGAGAGTAGTTATTTCGGAATTGAAATTGGGGAAAATAGAACTTATTAGCTACCTCAATATAGTGTTATT
>SDNW01000110.1 GCA_004524725.1 Promethearchaeota archaeon | reverse complement strand
ATTTGATTTCTTCGAAGCGGGAATCCATTATTTAAGCATCTATGCGCTCTCCCTTGAAAATGTCAGAAAAAGACAGCAGCAAGAAATTGTATATATTTTTAAGATTATCTTAGATGCTGTTGATTCCGTGGTCAAGGAAGCTACAGTTAAAGAAGAAAAAGTTAAATTCAATGTTATAGGAAGAACCCATTTATTACCTATTGAAGTTCAAGAAAAGATTCAGGAATTAGTAGACTATACTAAGGAACATAATCAAAATTTCATTAACTTATGTATAATGTATGATGGTCAGGAAGAAATTGTTGATGCTGTTAAAAAAATGATCCAAAATAATGTAAAAAGCAAAGATGTCAATCGGTACTTGATTAAAAAATATCTATACACTCATGATTTTCCGGAAGTGGATTATGTCATTAGAACTGGTATGGAGGATGGAGCAAGGATCTCTGGATTTTTGCTATGGGATTGTTCGTATGCTGAATTTAAGTTCCGTAAAGATTTATGGCCAGATTATAACCGTGAAATGATCATTGAAGACTTAAGAGATTTTTCAATGAGAAACCGAAGAAAGGGAAAATAATCTGCTTTTTGAAAGTAAAAGTTTAAAAAAAAATAATTTTATATGAAGGATATTAAGGTAATATCTCAAATTCTGCAATTTTTAAGAATCGAAATAATTAACTTAGATGGAGAATTACTAGAATACATAAATATAATACATAGCCATTAAAATGACAAGTTCTAGCAATCCTAATGCTATTTCTTTGACAATTTCTCAGTTTCCTCAGAATTTATTAATTCCTAATATAGATAACATAGTTTCTTTAGAAATAGTAAACATTGTCGGTAAAGAAGCAGACTTTAAATTCGAATTCAAGGGCGAAAATATCGATATTCAAGTAATTCCAGAAGAATTTAATGGAAATATCAAATTAAAGGCAAATGATCCAAAAAAAGTAAATTTAAAACTTACCCCAAAAGCAGATGGGTATGGAAAACTCATTATTAATATTTATTGGTTAAAGGTTATAGAATATATTGAAAAAGTGCAAAAAATCCGAACTACAATTTCTCGTAGCAAAATCGATAAGATTCTCTCAAAAGTTAAGGTTTTGAATTCAAAGATTATCGATACTTTTAGTCGTAACGAGTTCATAGTAGAAACTAATAAGAACGAAATAAAAAAAACTGAAAAAGAACTAGAAACTCTTCTCGAAAACTATAATCAACAGCAAGCAAGTCTTCAACAAAATGGGTTAATTAATATCGATCAGATTGATGCTCTTTATAAAAGTCTAGCTAAAAGCTATTTGTCTGTTGGAGATATTTATAAAGCATTAGAAAAGTCTTTAAAGCTATCAAAACAGGAAGAACAAATTCAATTTTATTACGATCTGATTCGAGTTTACGCCTTCACGAATCTTGGACAAACAATAGAGATCATCAAGAATTTGAAAGACCAAAATAGACGAGATCGTGTTTTAGCTGAAATTGCGATTGGTTATATAGATATCAACCCCTTGGAAATCTCAAAAATAATTTCTTTAATTAACACAACCTCATTAAGAGACCAAGCAATCATAGACATAGTAAGTAAATGCTATACTAATCAATTTGATCTTGCACTTACACTCTCTCATATGATTACTGAAGAGTTATTAAAGATAAAAGTTCTCTTTAATCTGATCAAAGAATTAAATAAGTCCAAGCGTAATGAACAAATTCTCCAAATTATCACCACCATTGATCAAATTATTAAAAATTCAACTCAACTTAGTTTAACTGAAAACCAGTTTAATAACCAAGCATACTCATTTTTTAAGGATACGATTTGTTTTATTGCTGAATTGGATTGTCCAGAATCAGCAGATAAGGCAATAAAAAGCATTCAAAATAAAGAAACGCAAGATCGTCTCTCAAAAGATTTATTCGATTTAATATACGAAATGGTTGATGAGAAAAAAACAAAAGTAGAACCTACTGTGATACAATCCCAATATTATACATTAAATACGTATGTTTCGCAATTATCTAATGAATTGCAACAATTTGCACTTCTTGGAGGAAATGCAAGCTCCAATGCACTTTTGAGAGAGTTTGATTTTAATATTCTCTTTCTTTCGCTATTTAGTCTTAATTTTAGCATCTTCCCTTTCTTAGATCGAGCTTATAATGATTTACAATATAAATCCAAAAAATCTATTGCCTATTATATTTATCCTTCAATCAATAACCACGATCAAGAAGAGTTGTCTATTATCCAAAGGACCTTAAAACAATTCTTTCCCGTAAATAATTTGAAAAAGCATTTGGTAATTTTTAATTTAGACTTTATTCCCTATTTAGGTAAACCGACGGTGATTTTTGCTTCTAATTCACTGGCGCTCAAAGAAATAAGATCAAAGGTGGAGAAGCTGTTAGGAGAGAAGGCAACTATTCTCGTAGATAATGGAATATTTCAAGGGGGGACCTCCTTAGAACCAATAAAGAATACGCTCGGCGCAATGGGAGCAGATATAGTTAATTTAGTATTATCTTATGAGTTTTTGAATGATTATGACCTGTTTACAATGTTTATTGAATCGTTATTTTAATTTTAAAGTGAATAATAATGGGTAAAGACAAAAAGAAGAAAAAAAAGAAAAGTAAAAATAAATCAAATGAAGACCTCGGCACCTTTTCCCAATTAATGGGAGGTTCAAGTTCAAGCTCAAAGCATAAAGCCAAAGAAACCAAGGCGGTCTCTTTGGATATATCCATTGGTGAAAAAATCGATAGATCGCAAGATAAATTGTTTGTCGGTACTGATTATCGTGAAGTCCATATCCCAGAACGATCATGGGAAGAAATATTGGCAGACATCCAAAATTGGACTCCACTTCCTTTTACCCATGGCATTGAAATGGAATTGATTGTGGCTGATGATAATGGTAATTACCCTCCAGGTGACGAAATGGTCTTTCGGATGAAGGAGATTGTAAAAGATGCAATCCGAATCATGGATCAAATACTCTACGAAGGTCGCAGTGATTTCCTACCTGTACCTGATTATATTCGAGAAAAAGTATTGGCCCGTCCTTATGGAAAAGAGGATATCGAAAAGGGTTATGTAATGGATATTCGATATTCTCTCCCAGATGGTAATGTTGTTGATATTGATACTTTTGGACGGGATGGTAATGTTACGGCAGTAACATATATTTTGGAACTAGTCACACCCCCTTGTAAATATGTAGAGGAGTTGGCGTACTGGGCAAGTACGCTCTTTCTTTTGGCAAAAAACACTCTTCCAAATGATCTTCATATTATCGCTTCAGCAATTAACCCTGCAGCTAAGGAATATATGAGGGGATTAAGTCAAGCAGATCATAGTCACTTAGGTTCCTTTCAATCTGATTTGGAAAAGGTGCAAGCCTATTGCATGATAAGAAATTTTATACCACATATTATCGCGCTCACTTGCAACTCTCCGATTATAAATAATAAACCGACAGATGAGATAAAAGTAGTTAATAATAGAATTACAGCTCCAAACTGTGTACGTTCATTGCGTCTTAAAAATAACACGACGATGCTTAGCAATAACGACCCTAAACACTTTATTCCATATTTAACAAATTCTGATCAGGATTCGGTAAATCATTTCCTTCAAGTAGTTCAAAAAGCGAGTCTAGAAGATGGTCGCTTTCAGGATGTATTTCCTTTTACTGATTGGGGAACTATCGAAGTAAGAGTTAGCGATGCTCAGATATCCATATGTCGACGAATCGGAATTGCATTATTAATTCAGACTATGTGTTATAAAGCGCGTAAGCTCCTTGAAAAGGGAGTTTGGGTTCCTGATGCGGGGAGTGAAACCATCGCATACAACCGAAAAACCTCAATAGAACGGGGGCTAATCTCACTTTTTCGACCGCAAAACCTTTCACGTGAACAGTTGGCTCAATATGATAAAGATTTTGCAGAACAATATCTTGGACCAGAAAGTCAACCAGTTAGATATATGATGCAAGCCGTTCAGCGCATGTTTTTCTACTTGAAAGATGAATTAAAGGAGTTGGGATTTCTCTATTCCCCATTCTTAAAACCCATATTACAAAGTGTTTTTGGAAATGTGAGTTACGCTGAACCACCAATTACGGAAGCCGAATATCAGTTGTCTTTATATGATTATAAGCAACAATCAGGACAAGATCCGAACATTTTATATGATTTAATTTATTTTACTATTGAATATTGCCAAGATCCTTTAAACAATCCATTAACGGGAGTCCTCACCCTTCCAAAGGAAATGAGGGAATAACATTTTCAAATATTTTTTTATTTCTTAATAAGAACGTTCTAATTTGTTTTTTCTTTCCTCATGGAGTATTGTTAACTCTTTCTGCATCTCATTGAACGCATTGAGATTAATTGGGAAAAAGGAGAAGATAATAGCAGCAACAATTCCACCAAAGATGGGAACTAAAGAAACTAAAGCTTTTAAACCCATTTTTGCCGTAGCAGGTTGCATTAATGGATCTTCAATATTTTGATCAAAACCACTAAACTCTTGGACTATAATAAGAGTAATTCCGGAAAGGACAATAGAGAGCCTAGCCACCAGAGTCAAAATGCCATTATACGTTGCTTCTCTTCGTCTTTTTATTCTTATTTCATCATAATCTATAGCAGTACTAATTGCGGGTTCAGTCATTAACATACCACCCACTCCTAATCCAGGAATAATGGTAACAAGTATTAATGATATCAAATCTCCAATTAAAAATAAAGGCCAAATTGTTAGAGCATAAAAAATTATTGCTAATAATAAACCAAGTTTAGGTCCTTTATTTGCATAAACCCACCTCCATACTGGGATACTTGCTATGATCCCAAGAGCAACTCCTGCAGCTGCAATTCCTTCTAAACCTTCTGGAACGAGAAGCACGTATTTAGCAAATAAAGGTAGAACCATTATTGTTAATCCAAACGTGAAATCAATTAGAGTGTACGTTAATGCGATAATGACAAACGGTTTATTTGAAAAGGTCTGCTTGAATGCTGAAACTATAGGTAAGGGACTATCAATTTGATATTCTTGTTTTTCCTTACTTCCTTTAATTGAGAGAAGCATGGTAAGAGGAATAAAAAGACCCAGAATTAGCCCAGTAATTTCCCAACTAATTACTGCTGCTAAAAATGTAGGTATAATTATTCCTATAAAAGATGAAACGAATGCTATGAGATCTTTAATCGCTACAACAGAAGCTCTTTCCTTTTCCGTTTCATACATTTCAGTATATAATGCCGACCAGCTTGTCATACATAAAGTGAAGCCTAAATCAAAAAGAAATAACATGATTAAACAATGAGTAAAGATTAATCCTTGGGCTGAGGGCGGATATGGGACCCACCATAAGAAGATAAATCCAATCGTGAATGGTATCGTTCCATATATAATATAGGGAATTCTTCTCCCTTTTTTCAGTCTGAGTTTATCCATAAAATACCCAATTAATGGATCATTAATAGCATTCCAAATCCCATAGAGAATCCATATAATTCCGAATAAAAACGGATTTAAAAGCACCACAGTTTCATAGAATAATAAGATACTCGCAGAAATCATATTATATGGGAGGGCTGAAGGAACAGCACCTAATGAATATAACAAATGGCCCTTAAATGAATGAATATTATTATCATTTTTATTTTCAATTTCCATAATTATTTATCCTCTTCAATAATTTCTAAACCTAATAATTTGGCTCCTATAATGAATTTTTCTTTCCAATCGCCTATAAAAGTTACTCTATGCCATCCAAAAGTATCCCAGTTATAATTATCCATTATATCTTTTACATTACTTTCTACGAGCATCTTAGAAACACAACCTCTTTTATCCACAATATTATCAATTATCTTTCCTTTCCGAATAGCTATTTTTTTGTCCAAGACACTTATTTTTATGGTTGTCACAATTTCTCCGATAGGGAATTTAATACGTGGAGAGGCTCCTAAATAATGTGTTTCTCCGTGATACATTATATCATAATCAGAACGAGACCCCTCTTTCCCAAATAGTTTATTTGGAGCCACGCAATGCATATATGTGATTTGATTATTGATAGTATCAAAAGTATGATTAGAAACAAATCCAGGACGATTAGTAATAGCTAATCCAAAAATATAACTTACTGTGGAATCCATATCAGATTCACAAATTCCATATATATTATCATTAATTAACTCCATAAATGCTAAGCAAGGATATGCAGGCAATTTTCCAGTTAATAAGAAAGTACCACAATCTGGGGTAAAGAAATTAAAGTTCTTTGTTTCCAGCAATTCCTTAAATGCAATATACAATTTTGCTGAATTGAAAATTGTTTTTTCATTAGGTTCAATCTTTAAGGCTTCTTTTTCCCATTGCTCGGCAATTTTTCTTGCCTTGATTTCATCCACTTCATCATAGTATTTTATAATTTCATCGGGATCGCCTTTTACCATCTCAATATCGAAAAGTTCCTTTAAATTCTTCTTATATTTTTCTTCATCCCTTCTCCATTGGTGGGCTTGATCTTTGCCTACTACATCTGTATAGAATTCAAACTCTTGTTCTGAACTCAAATTTGTTACTTGGTCAAGAAATTCCGGATATTCTTTTCTAATACGTTTACGCTCTGGATTAAATAACTCTAAAATTCTATTCCAATCCATTTTAATTTTATCAGGAGCATATACTAGTACTCTTTTTCCTTGTATCTTTAATATTTTGATTAATATCTCAAGTGAAGTATTGAAATCTTCAAGATTAGGAAAGGAAATAGGAAATACTTTCAGATCTCTATTTTTGATACTAGAATAAACTTTAGTGAATGTATGATCTCCTTGATATATCATATTGGCTAAAATAATTGGTTTATTAAGGTCAACGAATTCAATTCCTGCCTGAACGATTCCAGGATCTCCATAATGTCCAATAGTAAAAAGAATAGCCGCATCAGATGATTTGATGATTTCCTTAATTTCATTTACTAAGTTAACATCATAAGTAGTGATCATTGGTAAGTTTTTAAAGTGAATCTTAGGAAAATTATTTTGTAAATTTTCTTTAATTGATGTTATTAAGGCTTCATTATTATAGCCCAAGTATGGCCATCCCGCCTCCCATTGAGGTTTTCCTATAAAAACTACTGCGATTTTTATTTGTTTTTCAGTCATTTGAGAACATCTAACTTATTTGTTAAATTCTT
>SDNW01000020.1 GCA_004524725.1 Promethearchaeota archaeon | reverse complement strand
TTGTTGTATTTATTGTCGATTTTATTTATATAATTTTATTAATATAATTTAAATCAATTGGTATCTCAAGTATATATTTACTTGATTATGTAAATAATTTATTACTATTTAATAATAATGCAAATATGTTAAGCACTTAAAATTTTTTTATTAATTAAATATAAATCATTTAATAATTGAAATGTAGGGATCAACAAATTATTAGATTATTTTTATGAAATAATTATAAATAGATTTTTTGAGTTATATGAAGAATAAGATTAACTGGTCCAATTATTTTGAAATCGATGAAGCACAGTATGAGTATATAAGAAGTAATTATGGAGTCGATAAATTTCTTGGGATGGGGCTTATGCCTGTAAGAGGTCCTAAAGGCTTTAGGAAGTTAGATTATGAATTTGCTCGCACCCAATTGAACGTAAAAGAAGTTATGAAAAAACTCGACCAGCAGCACTTTAATTTTTTAGGCTTGGTTATTAAAGATACTGATGGTGCGTGTCTATGGAATACTGAATTTGGGTGGAATCCCACTCAACGTGATATCTTAGGGGAATTTTGTGATGCTGGAAAGGATTATAATATTAATGTATTTGCTTCATTTACAAGCATGAATGATGCGTATCAAGGAACAATTCATCCTGAAAGAGTGAGTGTTCATGGTAGAAGTGGTAAAAAAGCGGGGTTTAGATATAAAAAAGGTCAGATTTCAACGCATCTTGAAGGTGAAATGCGAGTTGATTTACCGGAAGGAATGTCATTTGAAGAATACCATCAGTTAATCCCGTTTTTAACAGAAAATTTTGATGAGAAGATAGGTAAAGCACGAGGGGATAGAGGAAGCGGTTACATTCCTACTACTAGCTTTATGTGTCCAAATAGTGAACATGTGAACTACTTATTGCAATTAGCTAAGGAGCTTGTGAATAATTATCCTATTAAAGGTTTAATTGCTGATTATATACGTTATGATGGTGGTTATACTGATTTATGTGCATGTGAAAGGTGTGTTAGGAAATTTAGAGCGAAGTATGGCCCAAAACCAAAATTACTAACAAGCAAAGAATGGTATGAATTTAAGGCTGATACGATTGTGGCATATGGAAAGAAATTGCATGAGACCATAAAAACTAATAATAGTAATTGTATCTCGGGGTGGTTTTGTCTTCCTGGACCAAAAAAAATGTTATCTCAAAAGAGATTAGGTCAGGACTGGGAGAAATTGTCATCAATTTTTGATATTTCTTTACCAATGGAATATCCATATCTTATGGGAACGAGGGATGATGGGCTATTTTGGGGGAAATTAGCGGATTTTTTTTATTGGTATTATATTCGAAATATGAAGAAGCGAGCCCATGAATTTAAGAATCCCGTATTAGCAATTACAAATTCAGTAGAGTGCAATACCAAAGAGATGCTAAAACAAATGCGAGGTTTTAATTTTGGTTATGGAGTTGGATTATTCAAATATTATGGAACCTCAGAAGAGCAGTGGAAGGCTATAAAAAAATATGCAGAAACCGAATTGAACTTAGACACGTAGAAAATATCTCAATATAATTGCTTGATTTCTTCATATCTGAAACAATCAGTGGTATGATCGTTCACTATTCCTACAGCTTGCATAAAAGCATAAATTATTGTTGTTCCAATAAATTTAAACCCTTTTTTTTTTAAATCTTTACTAATTTTTTCTGATAATTCTGTGTTTGAAGGTATTTCATTTAATGAGGAACACGTATTAACAATAGGTTTGTAATTAACAAAATTCCATATATAATTGTCAAAAGTACTATATTCATTTTGAATAGAGAGAAACGCTTTAGCATTGCTTATGACTGACTGTAATTTAAGCCTATTTCTTATTATACCCTTATTTTGTAGTAGAATTTCGATTTTATCTTCGGAATAATTGACAATTTTTATATAATCAAAATTATCGAATGCCTTTCTAAAATTTTCCC
Organism: Promethearchaeota archaeon; assembly: GCA_004524725.1. Classification (GTDB taxonomy): domain Archaea; phylum Asgardarchaeota; class Lokiarchaeia; order Sigyniarchaeales; family SOKP01; genus SOKP01. The sequence goes on along the minus strand of SDNW01000020.1, from coordinate 25,195 downwards.
TTTTTTTCAAGATTGTGTCCCAACTTAAGCCCGCTTGCATTCCCTCTAAGATTAGGAATTCGAAAAGCACCTTATCATCATGTTGAGGAACACCCCACTCTTTGTCATGATAATTTTTCATTAGTTCATTATGCAATGCCCACTCACATCTCTTTTTCGACAATATCTTTCGCCTTATTTTATATTTATTGTGAGATTGAAACCGTTACAGCAGCATTACATACAATTATGTTGTCAGAGGTATCTCCTAATTCATTAATTTGAATTCCCGCTACAACTAAACCTCCTTTTACTATTTCAATTGATTTCTGTCCGAGTGGGATGGCCTTTAATACTTTTCTTTCGTCTATATGTTCGGGAAAGGGAACTGCTATTCTTACATGAACATTCATCTTTTTTAAGTCTTGAGGTTCTTTTAATCCACATATTTCAATTAAACCGGTTAAACAATTAGTCGAGATGGCATTTTTAATCGCCTTAAAAGCTGCATGGGAACAATCATCATGATGCCCATGTTGATCTACTCCCATACCTATTTGAGTAATAAACCTTTTTTCATTCATATTAAGAATTGATTAGTATTTAATTAGATATTAGAATGAATCTTTACTTTTTATTAAATCCAAAATTTCATTTAACAGAAAACTCAATATAAATTAAAATTAAATGACTAAGAATTAAATTCTGATAAGAATCATGAAACATCTTAGCAGTGAATATGAAGTTAACGACGCTCAGTACAAGAGATTTCATGAAAAGTATAATATGATTTACCGGAGAACATGGGATAAATCCTTATCTACTTATGGCAAGATGTTTGAGGAGAATATAAAAGAACATATAAGCTCTGGTAAAAAAGGATATAATAGAATAGATTTTAGTTTAGTCACAGCGGGTTGGAGCATTTATGAAAATTTCCCATTAGCTTTTACTTGGGAAAGAAAAGATATCAATGACATAGGATATGGTACTGATTGGATGCAGACTAAATGTAATTTCGAAAACAAAGAATCAATTTCCTGTACTATTAAAAAAGCCGCGAGATTTTATGGAGCATCTTTGGTTGGTATTGCCGATATAAACGAAAAATGGATTTATAAAACAGGGTTCGTAAGACCAGCACTTATGAGCGAAGCGGAGTCAAAAATAAAGGTAAGGAAAGGAGAAGCACCCATTTCAAATTTAGAGACCCCTATTGATTTACCTCAAGGTATAAAAAAAGTAATTGTTATAGCGATAGAAATGGATAGAGATGCGATATCTACTGCACCCGCTCAACCCGCAGCGGCGGCAGCATCTTTAGCATATTCAAAGATGGCTTTTATTATAACATGCTTAGGTGATTTTATCAGAAATTTAGGATATCGAGCAATTCAATGTGGGAATGATACAGCTCTCAGTATACCTTTAGCAATTGATGCGGGATTAGGTGCATTAGGAAGAAATGGCTTATTAATTACGCCAGAATACGGACCAAGGGTGAGAATATGTAAAATTTTTACTGATCTGCCTTTAATTTCTGATCAACCAAATACAACATTCATTGAACATGTAAGAAAAATATGCAGCAGCTGTTATAAGTGCGCAGAAGTTTGCGAAACAGGCGCTATTAGTAAAGGAGCTCCTAGCTTTGAAAACCCTACTATTTCAAATAATCCGGGTGTAAAAAAATATTATGTCAACGCTGAAAAATGTTTCGAGTTTTGGATTGAAAATTCATCAGATTGCGGTTCTTGCATTGCTGTATGTCCATTTAGTAAAATTAAAAAGTTTCTAAGTCCTTCAGAATTTTGGAACGAAAAATGAGAGGATTAAAATGGATAAAATAAAAGTTGGTATCATAGGTTCTGGTTTCATTGCCGAACATCACTGTGCGTCTTATTCTCAAATACCTTACGTAGAGATAGTGGGGCTTTCTTCTTTAAATACGTTGGAGGCTAAAGAATTCAGGAAAAAGTATAATATCAATGTTGAGATATATAAAAAATATGAAGATCTCCTTAAATTGGATTGCAATGCGATATCTGTGTGTGTTCCAAATTATTTGCATCTTAAGATTACCAAAGATATCCTCAGGTCCGGAAAACATGCTCTTGTGGAGAAGCCATTAGCAAAATCTGTTGAAGAGGGTCAACAAATGTTAGATGCAGAAAAAAGTAGCAATAGAAGTATTTTTTATTGCGAGAATAACATCTATGCCCCATCCTTTAGTAAAGTTAAGGAAATACTTGAGGATGGTGCTTTAGGCAAGATTTATATGGGCCGAGGAAAAGAGCAACACTCGGGACCTCATTCTGCGTGGTTTTATAAAAAGAAGGAAGCAGGAGGGGGAGTTCTGCTTGATTTAGGTGTTCACGATATTGCGTGTTTATATTGGTACTTAAATTCAGAGGTAAAAGAGGTGTTTTGTCAGACAAAATGCATTCAAGAAACTCGAGAAACTTTTGGAAAATGTGAAGTGGAAGATAATGTGATGGGAATACTACATTTTGATAATGGAGCAATGATTTCAATAGAAGAGTCTTGGACTGCGCCAGGAGGCTATGATATGCGCTTTGAATTGTATGGAACTGAGGGTCATATTAAGGTTGCACCCACCTTTTCAAATTTATTGAGTGTTTATAGTGAAAAGGGATACGGATATGCCGTTGAGAAAGTGAGAACGACTAAAGGATGGACCTTCCCCGTTCCCTCGGAAGCATGGTCCTTTGGTTATCCCCAAGAGATTCAATATTTTATGGAGTGTATAATTAACAAAAAGAAGCCTCTTACTGATGGCTATTTCGGATTAAAAATATTAAATATCATCGAGACCATGTACAAGAGTGCAGAGACGAAAAAAATTGAAGAAGTACAATCTCTCTAAGAAAAGAGAAGTATCTCTTTAATTTTGGAGAGATTTTATAAATTCAACAACTGAATCTAAATCCGTGGTGGATGCAAGTAATAATTCTTGAGGGAATTCAATACTTTTCGAGTATATATTTGAAACAATGGGAAAATTTCTGTCATTACTTCTATCCTCTCCCCAGTTAGCATTTGAATAATCAATCCCTGATTTAAGTTTAATATCTTTGAAGCACGCTAAAGTATGCAGAGGGGGATAATTATCAACACAAGGGATTCCTTGCTGTTGGAGTTTCTTATTGAATTCTTCTTTATTCAATCCTCCAAATTTTGATGACTCAAATAAAAATGGAAATACATACCATCCCAATGCAGAAGTACCTTGAGTCGGAGACATAACTTTTATTCCATCAATTTCATTTAATCGTTTGCTTAAATAGCGGGCATTTTGATTTCTGAGTTTATGTTGTTTTTCAAAATTTTTCATCTGAGTAAGAAGGATAGCAGCCTGATATTCCGTCATACGATAATTTGTTCCGTAGGAAAAATGTTCATATGATCTCCGTCCCTTTTTTCTCCCACAATCAATATAACTATAAATTTTGTCTGCAAGCTCTTTAGAATTACAAATAATCGCCCCACCTTCTCCACTGGTTAAAACTTTAGACGCTTGAAAGCTAAATGTTCCTGCGTTCCCCCAATTTCCTAATTTTTTGCCTTTATAGCAAGACCCATGCGAATGTGCACAATCCTCTACTACGAATAAATCATTTTTTTTTGCGATTTCCATTAGCCTATCCATCTCAACTGGATTTCCCCCTAGGTGAACAGGGACTATTGCTTTAGTTCTATCAGTAATCAATCCTTTTATTTTATTGACATCCATTACAAATGTTTCGGGATTGATATCACAAAATATAGGGACAGCATTAGTTGCGATGACTGCTGAAGCTGACGCAACAAAAGTATAATCCGAAACAATCACCTCATCACCTAATCCAACGCCTAAGGCGAACAAAGTTGATTCGATGGCAACAGTACCATTAGATAGGGCTATACAAAATTCCGCATCTTGAAACTTAGCAAATTTTTCTTGAAACTGCCAAACATACTTACCTTCAGGAGCTTCTGGTGCACCACACCACCACTTTCCCGATCTGATCACTTCCGAAAGGATTTTTTCTTCCTCTTCATTAAAAATCGGCCAAGTTGGAAATCGAGAATTATTTATCTTCTGAGTAGGCATATTCTTTTACATTTAAGGTATATTGATATCATAAATTTTATGAGCTATTTAAAATATATTTAACAAAACAGATAAAAGTAACAATCATTTTTCTGATTTAATTTTTATAATATCCCCAGTTGCCTATGATCTACATAGATAAAAATACCGTCGCAGATACTTTAGCAAAGCATCTTTCTAGTATAACTCCAGAAGAAATTAAATCTTATTTAGAGATCCCGCCTCCTGAAATTGACTTTTATTATGCACTTCCATGCTTTCGACTAGTAAAGACCGAAAAAAAAGCTCCGAATGATATTGCCAAAGAACTGAAGGAAAAATTAGGTAATGTAGAATATTTAGAGGAAGTCCAAGTTTCAGGAGCCTATCTTAATATTAAAGTAAAGCCGCGTTTTATTTTAGAAAACATTTTTGAATCGCAAGAGAATTATGGTAAAATTCGCGATATCCAAGAAAAGAAAAAGCATAAACTACGTATAGTGATCGAGTATCCATCTCCAAATACAAACAAACCTCTTCACTTTGGACATATTCGAAATATGTTATTAGGTAAGAGTCTTTCAAATTTACTAAGTTATATGGGAAATACTGTGTTTCAAGTGAATCTAAATAACGATCGAGGTATTCATATTTGTAAGAGTATGCTTGCTTACCAAAAATGGGGACAAGATAAGCAACCAAATAAAAAAAGCGATCATTTTGTCGGAGATTACTACGTAAAGTATAATGAAATGGCATCCAGAGATAGTAATTTAGAGAAAGAGGCATATGAATTATTAAGGAAGTGGGAAAATGGAGATAATGAAACTATTCAGCTTTGGAAAAAAATGAATGGATGGGCATTGAATGGACATAAGAAAACCTATGACAAACTTTCAATTTCATTTGATAAAGAATACTTTGAATCCGATTTATATTTAAAAGGAAAAGAAATAATACAAAATGGCGTAAATAAAGGAATTTTTGAAAAACTAGAAGATGGCGCAATAATTGCTCGGCTTAAAGCGAAATATAATTTAGACGATAAGATTTTAATAAGAAGTGATGGAACTTCAATCTATATCACCCAAGATATTTTCTTGGCATATCAGAAGAAAAAGGATTTTAATTTTAATACAAGTATCTATGTCGTAGGAGATGAACAAATCCAACACTTTAAATGGTTATTTGCAATTCTTGATACGTTAGGTTTTAAAGGAAATAATTATCATCTATCCTATGGGATGATTAATCTTCCAAGCGGAAAAATGAAAAGCAGAGAAGGCACTGTCGTTGATGCCGACGATATAATAGATGAAGTAGAGCAGTTAGCTTATTCGGAGGTTAATAAACGATATAACGAGCTTGCGGAATCTGAAAAATTAAAAAGATCAGAGATAATAGGATTAGCAGCACTTTCTTTTTATATTTTAAAATATAATCCCACTAAGGGATTCATTTTTAAACCTGACGAGAGTATATCATTTGAAGGAGAAACTGGTCCCTATATACAATATTGCTATGCTCGAATTGAATCAATTATTCAAAAATCAGGCATACCAATATCTCTAGATATAAACTGGGAATTATTCAACCATGATAAGGAAAAGAGTTTAATAAAGCAGATGATTTATTTTCCAGAGATCATTAAAATGGCCGAGCAAACTTATAATATTCATTTAATACCCCAATATCTTCTTGGTCTTTGTCAGACTTTTAATTCTTTTTATACATCCTGTCAAGTGATTTCAGTAGATAAAGAGCTGGAAAAAGCGCGCTTATTACTTATTAAGTGTGTACAAATAATTATTAAAATAGGATTAACCATTTTGGGAATTGAAACATTAGATCAGATGTGATCTTTAAATAAAAATAGAGTTGAACTACATGAGTTTTTATGATTATGGCGGAGTAATTGATAAGAACACGAAATTCGTGATTTTTGGCATTCCTTGGGATTATTTAACTTCGATTGAAGCCCCCAATTCAGCTATAGCTCCTGATAAAATCAGGGAGGTAACAAATAATCTTGCCCTTTCTACAGAAATGGGCGCAGAAATCCCAAAGCTGAAAGTAGTAGATATTGGAGATATCCCTATTGAGAGAGAAAACATAGAAACGAATTTAACCAAAATTAAAAAATTTGTAAAAGAAATATATCGCCAAAAAAACGACGTCATACCGATTATGATTGGAGGGGATCATTTTTGCTCCTATCCCGTTATTAAGGCAGTAGGTGATAATTTTGAAAGAAAGGATGAGTTTGGAGTATTGATATTTGACGCACATTTAGATTTTTATGAGGAGTGGGATAAAGGAGTTTATTCCCATGCTACTATATCTCATAGAGTATTTGATTTAAAATATATTAACGATACTAATCTGTTGATTGTAGGTACTCGTGATATAGATATTCCAGAATTAAAGCTTTCAGAAGAAGAGAATATTCATCATTTTGATGCGTATTTAGTGAGTGAGTATGGATTATCTAATCTTATTGATAACATAATTGATTTCTTCCAAAACTCAAAAATTAAATATCTTTATGTATCAATTGATATAGATGTTTTTGACCCTTCAACAGCTCCCGCTACAGGGTATGCAATACCTGGAGGTTTAACATATCGCGAAATATGGCAAATTTTAAAATCTATAGCTAGTAAGTTCAATATTATCGGATTTGATCTAGTTGAGGTTGCACCAAATTTAGATCTTCCCAACAATCTTACTTCTAACTTGGCAGCAAAGCTGATAGCTGAATTTATTTCCTTCATCTCCCTCAATTTTGGTGAAAACATTAATGAAACCACAGAAATTTAAAGAATTTTTAAAAGATGTGAATCAATTTCATATAAAACCCGAAGATGGAATAGCTAATTTAATTTCAAATTTATCAAATACGGGTTTTAATGCAAAACGTTTAGCGCTAGGATGCAAGATCTATGAAGAAATGATAGATGATAAGGAATGTGTAAAATTTTTTGGGTTAGCTGGTGCAATTGTTCCAGCTGGTATGCAAGGTATCATTTTTGATTTTATTCAAGAGGGATTTATTGATATTTTGGTAACAACGGGAGCAAATCTAACTCATGATATTGCTGAGACGCTTGGATATCACCATAAGCAGGGTACACTTAAAGCAAATAATGTGGATGATGTTAAATTGAACGAAGAGCACCTCAATCGAATATATGATGTGTTTCTTCCCAATGATGTTTATGAAGGAATAGAAGATTTTGTCTCTGGCTTGAAAATTCCAGATGATAATATGTCAGTGAGTTCTTTCCTTAAATTCTTAGGAGAGCAATTGCCAAAAGATAAAACTTCGATTTTACGTTTATGTGCTGAAAATGATATACCCATCTTTTGTCCCGCTTTCACAGATTCAGGTTTAGCTTTACAGTTAGGATTTCATCATCAATCATTAAATTTAAACCATTTTGAAGACATGCGAAAAATGGTGGATTTAGCTTGGGACGCAAAACAAGCGGGAATATGCATTGTTGGAGGGGGAGTCCCAAAAAACTTCATTATGCAATCATTACAATTTTGTCCTAATTCTGCGAAGTATGCCATTCAAATTACCTTAGATAGACCTGAAACGGGAGGATTAAGTGGAGCGACATTGAATGAAGCTATATCGTGGGGCAAAGTTAATAAGAATGCCAAATTGTCCACTATAATTTCTGATGCTACGATTGCCTTGCCCTTGATATTATGGTACCTTCAAAATGTAAGGAAAGATAATAAATAGCATAAAAAGCTAAAATTAGCACTAAATTTTTTTAATAAAAAAGGCCTTCAAGTTTTTGGTCAATGTTTTGAGAATCAGAGTGAAATATAGCATCAATATCCTTTTTGAAATCTGAGAATTGCGACACTTCTGATAAGTTTTTCATCTCATTTTGATTTTTAAACTCAATAGCAAGTTTAATTAACATGGGTTTTATAATTTTTGTGATATGTTTATCAATTTTTTTTTCTTTATCCATGATTACGTAGGAAATTAAGAGTTCTGGCTCCACACTATCTTCTGCGCTAATTTTATCATTAATAAAGGCAGTTACAAATTTTCCTCCTTCAAAATATTCTATTGAATCTGATTCAAATGCAGTTTCCGCAAAATTTAAAAGTGCGGTCAACAATCCACTTCGGAGATCCGAATCAATTTTTCCAAGGGTGGTTTTGTGATAACTCTTTTTTACGAGGTTAAAACCACGAAAAAGTAATCCTGCTTCTCGAATAACCATATTTAGCCATGACTTAAAATATATTTAATCAAATTGAAGTCTATCAATCAATATATTTAATATAACATTATAGGCTAATAAATTCTTTGACTAGCTCCTTAGCGAGATGCGTATGAAATCGATATAAAAATTTATATTTTTTTTAATATCATTTTTATCTATGGTTGAAAAAGAAAAAGTCAAATTATGCGCAGAAAATATCGCTAAAAGTATCCATATGGTAAATAAGGGCGAGAATGTATTTATTCGAGGCGGATTATATTCACGAGATCTATTAGAAGAAATAGGTTTATGTATCTTTCGAAAGGGAGGAATTCCTTTTATTTCTTATACATCAGATACATATATTAACACGATTTATCAAGATCCCTCTATTGAAGTTAAGACTATTGAATTAACCCCGCAACATCATCTGAATTTAATTAAACATATTGATGCGTATATAGTAATAGAACCGCTCGAAGATCCGTCAATAAACGCGAATGCCCCGCGAGAAAAAGTTGATGCGGTTCAAAAATCAAGAACTGCAATCCGTGAAGTGCTATATGGATTTAAGGAGGAATATGCTCCTGGAAAGAAGTGGTGCTATGCTGCATGGCCATCAAAAAAAGCAGCGGAATATTATAAAATTGATTATGAATTGTATGAAAAATTTATCGTAGATGGTATGAGTATTCCCTCAGAAAGGATGAACGAGATAACTACACATTTAGGACGTTTTTTTGATAATGCAAAGAAAGTATATGTATCTGATGATAACGGAACCGATTTCTGGGTATCTATCGAGAACCGAAAAAAAATCCTTGATGATGGAGTTATCTCTGATGAACAGATCGAGCTAGGAGATTTAGGGGGTAATTTACCTGCAGGTGAAGTATTTTTTCCTCCTCAAGAAAAGTTAGGAGAGGGTCGATTATTCTGTCCATTGACGAAAGATCGAATAAGTGATAAGATTATCAAAAATGTAGATCTCTCTTTTAAAGATGGAAAATTAGAGATGGATCAAGTATCGGCAGATACAAATTTAGAAGATTTAGTTGCCTCTTTTAAATATTGTGAAGACCTTGATAAGAAGAGCGGTGTTCCTGAGATTAGGACTTATAATGTTGCAGAACTTGGAATTGGCTGTAACCCTGAAATTACAAAAGCCATTGGATATATCTTGACAGATGAGAAGATTAATGGAAGTGTTCATGTGGCATTTGGATTCAATAGTTCTTTTGGAGGGACTTCGAAATCTCAAATGCATTGGGATTTTGTCACAGCACCTAAAGTCAATATTACTATAGAATATCTCGATGGAACAAAAAAACAAATCATGGAACAAGGCTCTTTAATCAGTTAGGACGCTTTTTCCAATTTTAATTTTTTATTGACTTGATCTTACGCTTTAGTTAAAAAATTAAGAATTTTTTCCAAAACTAGTTTTTTAAAAGTAATCCTATCTGCGTTAAACTCAAATTTATGAACTTCTGTCTTTTGGGGGGTGGAAAAACCAATATAGACTAACCCTACTGGTTTTTCTTTAGTACCTCCTGTCGGACCAGCTATACCTGTTATCCCAATCCCGATATCGGTATTTGAAAGAATTCGAACATTATGGGCAAGTTGATTTGCGACACTCTCAGAAACAGCTCCTTGTTCTTCGATAGATTTCCGATCAACATTAAGTAATTCAATTTTTGATCGATTACTATAACAAATAATACCTCTCTCAAACACATTTGATGCTCCCGAGATATTGGTAATCATATGTGAAACATAACCTCCCGTACACGATTCTGCAATTGCGAGACATTTATCTTTAGAAGTAAGATCTTTTATAATGGTTTCCAATCTCTCTAATTCATCCATGATCTATTCATTTATTATTTTTTATTTCTTTGATCCATAAACATTTATAGTATTTGATTACAATATTACAAATATAAAGAAAAATTCATAAATATATTTTATATTTTGAATTGTTATCGTTAAACTAAGATTAAACTTGGAAAAAATCTAAAAAGTGATAAAATGCCTAAAAAGAACGAGAGAAAGGATTTTGTATTCAAGATAACTGTAATTGGCGATGGGGGCGTAGGAAAAACTTCTTTGATCAAGAAATATACCCAAGGTTCCTTTCAGAAACAGTATATTAAAACGCTTGGAGCTCAATTCTCAAAATATGACGAAAAAGTAGATGGGGATAACTGTAAACTTTTTTTCTGGGATATAGCTGGACAAGCGGAATTCTCCTTTATGCGACCAACCTTTTATAAAGGTAGCAAGGCAGCTATTATTGTTTATTCTCATGCACCGGGAGAAGAAAAGAGTTTTGATCATATTATCGATTGGCATGAAGATATCAAAAAATATTGTGGAAACATCCCAATCATGTTATTTGGGAATAAGATAGATTTAGTAAATGAAAAAACTCTCGATGATGTTAAGGCAGAAAAATTAGTAGATGAACGTGCTTTCCTTGGATATTTTAAAACCAGTGCTAAAACCGGTAATGGCGTATATGAAGCATTTCAAGCAATCATTAAAGATTTATATGAAAAGTTTAAAGATTCATAAAATTATAGATAATAGATTATTGGTATGTACAAGGATTACCCATGTCTATAGAATTCAACGATGCTTATCCAAAGATTTTATTTTTCTCATCAACTCATTGTGCTCCTTGTAAACCAGTAGAAGAAATGTTAAAAAGAATAAATATTTCCATGTTCGGTAAAAAATTATATATCCAAAAAATAGATGTGGAAAAAAATTATAGTCTTACTAACCAATACAAAATAGTTTCATTACCAACTATCATCATTGCGGATCGGCGGCTTAGTTTGAACATCCAAGAAGAAGATATTATTGATGCGATATTATATGGATTTATTTCTTCAGTAAAAATCGAATAGAAGTAAAAAATCTTTTTTAATTTGTTTTGTGTGGTATAAGGATTTATAATAAACTATAAAAATTAATTCCATCATATGTTAATATATTAGAAAAAGAAGGGAAAAATTATGGATAGACCTTTATTATCAAAAATTTTAATCCAAATGAAAGATCATCTAAGAAATGGAAAGCATATAGGTGACTTAAAGGTTGGTGCCTTACTAGCAAGGTTAATTACTTTCTAGATATCCTAGAAACCCTAAAATTAGGGCACCAATTAGAAGCAATTTTCTATTATCTTGGACATGAACTTGGGACTACTCTAAACGTTAAACACGTAAAAGATGTTAATAAAATCCCAGATGAGTTGAAAACACTTGTACAAGAGTATAATCTAGGAAAAATTGATATCACTGACAGCTCAGATGAGATTATCCAGTTAAAACTCGCTGATCATTCTTCTATAAAAGATTTAATCAATAAGGGAATTAAAACAGAGGGAAGTTTTTGTTCATTTGAGGCGGGTTTATTAGCCGGTATGGTGGAGCGAATGACTAACATTCATTGTTTTGCACAAGAAGTTAATTGTAGCTTGCAAACGGGGAAAAATTATTGCGAGTTTATGATTGTGTTTCAAAAAGATTAGAAATTCAGAGAATAATTTCTACATTCCTAAAAATTTCTCGTTCAAAATAAAATCTATTCTTCAAAAATAAATAAAAAAATTAGAATAAAAATTAGATAAAGGTTATATCTTGGTAATCGGAGGAGTCCAATTCTTTTTTAGCGACCCCAAGATCTCGGACTTGTTGATTTAACTTTTTAACAGCATCTCGTACAATTTCCTTTTGTTTTGCTCCTGTACATACAATTCTACCCGTTGAAAAAATTAAAAATACTGTTTTTGGATCTTGCATTCGGTATATTAATCCCGGAAATACTTCGGGTTCATACATCGCATATTCCATAACGATAGCAGCCATATTTAAGTCAATATTTGTGTGAAGATCCCCGCTTGCTACAATATTTTGTATAGTAATCTCAGGATTAGCTAATTTTATACCTGCCTTTCTTATATTTTTCACAACCTTATCTACAACTCTTTCTGCTTCTGCTGCTTTTCGTAAACCTGTGACCACCATTTTACCGGTTGAGAATATTAAAATAGTGGCTCTTGGTTTTTCAATTCGCATGACTAAGCCGGGAAATCTCTCAGGATTGTATTCTACTTCCGCATGTTTTCGAGCAATTTGATTAAGATCAATCTTTTCTGTAATTTCAACGGTGACTGTTGCAACAACATTTTCTATTTTATAATCCAAATCGGATTCATAATCAAATTCCTCGTCTTCTTCTTCCTCTTCTTCCTCTTCATCTTCTAGATCGTCAAATTCATTTTCTTCTTCTGCCATATTCAATCAAAAATTGATAAATGTGATTTATATTCCATTATAAAAAGATTATTTTCGTTAAAAATCGTAATTTTATATATAATTTTATTTAAATAAACTATCCTTTATAAAGACATTTATAAATAGTTATTTATAAAAACCACTTTCTAGATAAAGCTTAAAATTTGATGAAAAGAATGCTTATTTCTGGGTTAGTTTATTTGTTTAGGTTCTTATTTAGAATGGTCTTTGTGAGTTCTATGAATGCATCCTCTACATTTGAACCTGTTTTTGCTGATGTTGAAATATATTGCATATTATGAGTGTCAGCTAGTTCCCGAGCTTGGGTATCTGAGATTTTTATTTTATCTTTTAAATCAATTTTATTACCGATAAGCAACAATGGCTCGTCTCCTCGTGCTTGTTTAAAATCTTGTATCCAATCTTGAAGTTTCTCAAAGGTTTTCAATTTGGTCGTGTCAAATACGATTAAAGCTCCATTTGCACCTTCGAGATATAACTTTCTCAAACTCTTAAAACTTTCTTGACCTCCTAAATCCCAGATCTGGGCAGAAATATCTCCGAATTCTTTTAACGGGAAATCCTTTTTCAATAAGTTGACTCCAAGAGTACTTTTATAATTCTCTCTGAATTTATTTTCAATGAATCTATAAACAAGAGAAGTTTTACCTACATTCGCTTCTCCAAGTAAGCAAATTTTTATAATATAATTTGGTTCTTTTATAATTATTCACCTTAATTAATATCTTACAAGTTCATATAATATTTTCATAATAAAATTATTCCTTATTAACTATTTTCTTCTTTTATTTTAAAGAACTAGAATATAATATGAAATTAATGAAAGATTTCCTTTAGTACTATTAAAAGCGAGAGATCTCTTTTTTTTGATTAATTGCCACAATGGTATTTAAGTATTCCTCGTAAAGAGCCCCAATTAGATTACATTCTTTCGCTTTTTTAATTGCAAAGAGAAATAACTGATTCAAGGTATATTTATGATTATTTCGGTAAATATCTGCCTTGATACTGAAGAGATCACTATTTTGATCAATAAAATTGCATAAAATATAACGATTCTCTTTTTTAAGATTTAGATCATTTAGTAAGCCATACATTCTTAAGATTAAGGGACTTTGGAATTTAATATCTTGGTGAAGTAGAGAACTAAAAAGAGCGAGATATTTATTTCTCTTTAAACTAAGCGACATAAATTATTTATTGGAATCATGCTATATTTTCACGAATAATATCCCGATATTATCTTCTTTGTACTTAGAAAGCATAATCAAAACCTTTGTATTTGCTTTGAGAATCAGTATATTCATATTCTATATTTGTTACTTCAGCGTACTTTGGTCCTCTTTTAGCATATTTTAGCAATTCAGATAAGTTCTCTTCGGGTCCTTCTGCTTCGATATATACGCTGCCATCAGGCATATTTTTAACGATTCCTAATAATCCTAACTTACGTGCAACTTTTCTCGTAGTATAACGAAAAAATACCCCTTGGACCAAACCATATACTTTGATTATAATTCGTCTCATGCATATAAGTAGGGGAAAATAGCATTTAATTTTTAGCCAACCTTCTCATAATTCGAACATATTCTTCTAATTCTTCATGTGCCATTTTTGGATGGATATCTAGGGCAAAAATCTCTGTAGTAATTAACTCTACATTAGGTAAAGCAATACTTTTGTAATCAATCTCCTTTCCATAGAAAGGACAAGACCATGGACATCCCTTTGGATAAGCAATTTTTTCTTGAAAAAGTTTAGTTTTGTAAAGAGGTTTTGGATATAAGATTTTACTTTTAGGAAAGCGTTCTAAAAATAGTTCCTTGGTTAGGTTTAATTTTTGGGGATTTAATCTTCCAATCCAGTAATTAAAAGCGGGTTTACAGTATTCAGGAACAAAAGGAGATGTTATTCCCTCAATTTGATCTACACTACTACTGAGAAATTCGGCATTCTTGTTTCTTATTTTTATAAACTCAGGCAATTTTTTCAATTGAACCCCTCCAATCGCACCTTGAATCTCAGTCATACGATAATTGTAACCTAAGCGATTATATACGTACCAAGAGGGCTCACCATGATGTCTAATCAAACGACATTGTTCTGCTAGTTCATCATTATTTGTTGTGATCATCCCTCCCTCGCCCGTGGTAATATTTTTACTCGGGTAAAAACTAAAGCATCCAAGAGTGCCTATTGAACCTACTTTTTTGCCATTGCATTGAGTTCCAACTGATTGAGCAGCATCCTCTATAATATGAATATCATGTTTATCCGCTATGCTATTCATCGCTTCCATATCTGCACTTATACCAGCTAAATGCACTGGAATAATTGCTTTTGTCTTTTCAGTTATCTTTTCTTCTACAGATTGAGGATCCAGGGTGTAAGATTTCGGATCAATATCAGCAAAAATAGGAATTGCATTATTGTGCAATATTGAGCTTGCGGTAGCAATAAATGTAAAGGGGGGAACAATAACTTCATCTCCAGGACCTATATCTAATGCTGCAAGGGCAATATGAAGGGCAGCTGTTCCAGTGTTGACTCCAATAGCATGTTTAACTCCGATATATTGAGCGAAATCTTCTTCAAATTGTTTTACATAAGTGCCATGAAGTAATGTGAGCATTTGAGACTCCATTACTTTAATTACAGCCTCTTTCTCTTCGTTTGATAAATTCATTGGTAAGCTAACTATTTTTTTAATTCAATAATTTATGTAAGTAAATAAAAACACCTATATGAATATGATTATTGAACACTCAAAGATTCGGGTTTTTAAAACAACAAGTAATAGCTATCTTTTTCGTGGTCATAGGCTATGATTTTATTTTGTAGAAGGGTCTTTAACACTTCATTAAACCATCTATTACTGGTATGAATTGCTTTTTTAAGCTCAACATACGACAATTCATCATTTATAGCTAATAAAAATTGAATTTTACTTTTTACTTTAAGATGATCAGAATCAGCAATCTTTGCAAATTTTTTTTTTAGATCATACTCTAATGTCTTGAGTTGAGCCACCTCATTACTTAATTTAGCAATAACTTCATCTCTAGTACGAAACACTTTAAGAGATAAGTTAAAAATTCTCTCTAAATGCCATCGAAGTTCCTTTTCCTTTAAATCTAATTGAAGCTCCTTCTTAAATTCATCTAATATGATAGTATAATCTGAACTATCATCATATTTATCGAGCACTAAAACAATAATAATGTCCTTCTGTTCATTATAATAGGATATAGAACTCCAATTCTTTTCTTCAATTGTTATGTAGGATTCAATAAAGTTATGTGAAATTTGAATTTGCTGGACAATATTATCTGGAATGTCTAACTCATCGGGATATTTCATATATATTGTCCCGCCGATTACCTCATCCCATTTAATTAAGAAAACACCTAAAGGAATAGTACATCACCGGTAAATTCTTATAACCTACTTTTAAATTATAAAACTCTTTCTTAATAAATTTAATTTTTAAATTAGTTATTGCACACAGAATCGACAACTAAAAAGTAAGATTCAAGAAAAATTAAAGTTATACAATGATAATCTGGATTAAAAGATAAATAGAATGAAAACCATTCTAAAGTTAGTGATCTTTGAATGTCTGTTTATTATGTTTATATCCTCGAAACAATATCAAAAAAGAATAAAAAGTGGTACTATACAGGATATACTAATAATTTGCATCGAAGAATAGAGGAACATAAAACCGGAAAAGGCGCACAATTTTGTCGCGGAAAAAAAGTAATTAAACTCAAGTATTTTGAAACTTACAGAGAACGATCTAGGGCAATGAGAAGAGAGTTAGAAATTAAATCACTCTCAAGGAAGGAAAAAATAAAACTTATAAAAAATTTTAACGATATTGAACCAATTGATGCTTAAGCGAAATTATCTTATTATATTATGTGGGTTACCTGCATCGGGTAAATCTAAGTTTGCACGAGAGGTTAAATCTATTTTGGAAACTTCTAGAAATGGAGCGTATGCTAGAATTGTTGATCCCGATAGAATTAGGAAAAAGTTATACTCTGGCGTTTTTAATTATAAAAAAGAAAGTATAGTACGAAAAAGAAATCTGAGAGAGATTCAAAGTGCGTTAAAAAAAGGTTTCATTGTCATTAGCGATGATTTAAATTACTATACTAGTATGAGACATGATTTAAAAGAAGTTGCCGTAAAACTTCATCTACCTTATTATATTATTCATATTTCGACGCCTGTAGATCAATGTATTACTTGGAATGAAAAAAGAGGGAAGCCGATTCCGAATGAAGTAATCTATAATATTAACCAAAAATTTGATTTATTTAATACGTATTCTTGGGACACACCGTTTAGTAGCTTTAATCTTTCAGAAGTAATGAATTTAAGGCCTAAGATTGAGCAATTACTCAAACTTATCGAGCAAGATATAAAATTAACCTTAGAACAGTCTGTTATAAATAAAACACAAAAAATTAAGAATCGATATAAAGAAAAATTAGATCAAATTACCCGTAAAATTGTAAATCATTACTTAAAAGATTTGAGCGATAATTCATTGATAACTGAAATATTAAGTTTGAGAAAAGTATTCATCAAGCAAAATTTGGATAAAGAGATGAGTAATTCAGAGATCGCTCAAAAATTTAATTACTTTTTAAAAATGCAGCTAAAGAGAGAAAAATTTAATTCTTCACATTAAACAATTTTAAAAAATAAGGAAAAAAAATTAAAGTAGTATTTATTTTAGTTATTTGTATTGAAAAAAATGTAAAAAATGTTAAAATGTCTACTAAAAACTTAGAAAGAAAGAAAATCAAATTAAGAATTGAAGAATTAGATAAAAGTCGAAGCGGCAGATCGTTATGCTATATCGATCCACAAATACTTGAACAATTAGGATTAACTACTGGGAATATTATTGAGATCCGTGGTAAAAAGAAAACTACGGGCATAGTAGTATCAAGTATAGCCGACAAAGGAAAAGCAATTATACGACTGGATGGAATTCAGCGATTGAATGCGGGTGCCACCATTGGAGAGTATGTAGTTGTAAAAGAGGCTAAGGTTTATGCTGCAGAAGAAATAGAATTAACTCCTACCAAACCAGATATTGATTTGAAACGGCAAGCAGATGCAATAAAAGCAAAGTTAATCGACAAACCCGTGGTTATTGGAGATATTGTTGATGTATTAGGAGCTGTTTATCAAAAGAAAGATCCAAATAATCCCATGGACTTTATGGGAATGCTTATGAAATCTCCTAAAAGAAGACCAACCTTAGGATTACTCAGATTAATTGTGGAAAATACGAAACCTCAAGATAAAATCGTGAAAATTACGCGAGACACACGGATTAAAGTTAATAAACGAGTTGCTGTCTTAAATGTTTCGGGAGGTGTAGTTACATATGATGATGTTGGTGGATTAATTGATGAAATTCAAAGAATAAGAGAAATGGTTGAATTACCTTTAAAACACCCCGAATTATTTCATAGACTAAATATTGATCCTCCAAAAGGAGTGCTTTTCTATGGACCCTCTGGTACGGGAAAAACTTTAATGGCAAAAGCAGTTTCACAGGAATCAAATGCAAATTTTATTATTATCAATGGTCCAGAAATAATGAGTAAATTCTATGGAGCAAGCGAAGGTAGATTGAGAGAAATTTTTCGAGATGCTGAAGAAAATGCACCTTCAATAATTTTTATTGATGAGATTGATTCAATCGCTCCAAAGCGAGTTGATACCTCTGGTGAAGTAGAGAGAAGAGTTGTTTCCCAATTATTATCCCTTTTAGATGGTTTGCGAGGGAGAGGAGAGATAATTTGTATAGGCGCGACCAATAGAATTAATGCATTAGATGAAGCATTGAGAAGACCTGGTAGATTTGATCGTGAGATTGAATTTGGGGTTCCTAATGTGAAAGGCCGTAAAGAGATCTTTCAAATCCACACAAGAGGGATGCCACTTGAAGATGATGTAGACTTAGATAAATATGCGAATATTACATATGGTTTCGTTGGTGCAGATATAATGGCAGTATGTAGAGAAGCGGCGATGTTTGCGTTAAGGAAAATCTTGCCAAAAATAAACTTAGATGAACCAGTACCCAGCAAAATCATTCAAGAGTTAAAGATTACTGATGATGATTTTATGCAAGCTATGAATATGATTGATCCTTCGGCCATGCGAGAAGTAATGGTAGAAGTGCCAAATGTTTCTTGGGATGACGTTGGTGGTTTAGAAGAGATTAAGAGCGAACTAAAGGAAGCTGTTGAATGGCCTTTAAAGTATCCTGAATTATTCCAAAAAGCCGGAATTCGACCACTAAATGGAATACTTCTCTTTGGTCCACCTGGTTGTGGAAAAACACTTCTTGCAAAAGCAATCGCAACTGAATCACAATCAAATTTTATCTCAATTAAGGGCCCTGAAGTATTTTCAAAATGGGTAGGAGAGAGTGAAAAAGCAATTCGAGAAGTATTTCGAAAAGCTCGTCAAGCGGCTCCATCAATCATATATTTTGATGAAATCGATTCTATATCTGCAGGAAGAGGTGAATACGCTGGAACACAAGTATTTGCTTCAATTGTAAACCAAATATTAGTTGAGATGGATGGTATTGAAAATCGAAAAGGTATTGTCATTATAGCCAGTACGAATCGCCCTGATCTCGTAGATTCAGCATTTTTACGGCCTGGAAGGTTTGATCGTTTAATCTATGTTGAAGCCCCAGACTTCGATTCTAGAATTAAAATTTTAGAAGTTCATAGTAAAGATATGCCCTTAGCAAAAGATATATCACTCAAACATATTGCACAACTTACTGATGGATATAGTGGAGCAGATTTAGAAAATCTATGCCGTGAAGCCGGAATGCAAGCAATTCGAGAAAAAATGGAGAATTTCGATGAAATCGAGTATCGCCATTTCGAATTTGCGTTAGAAAAAATCAAATCTACCTTACCAACGGAAATTATCCAAAGATACGAAGCTATGGCTAAGGAAATTACAGAATCCCGAAATATCAAAGAATCTACGGTTGATTTCTACAAATAAATGCTTTTTAAATTAATCCCTTAACTTTTTAATATTTCTTATAAACTCTATCTTAATTTTGTTTAAAACTTTTTATATATCTACATCTAGATCTATTTAGAATTTAAAATAAACGAAGTGATATAAGTGAATGAAATTGAAATAAATTGGGCGGGGCATATTAAAAAATATCAATCCGCGATGGAAGAACTCAACTTAGATTTTTGTGTTCTTACTAGAGTAAAATCGATTACTTATCTCGCAGGTTGTTTTGTACCTTGGAAAAGTTATTTTTTCTTACCACGAGAAGGTCAAGGAGAACCTGAATTATTAACCGTATTATTAGATGTGGAAAGGGTGAGATTTGAATCACATTTGAATAATGTGAGTGGTTGGGGACCAATGAGTGGTTTTTATTGGGAAAAAAAGATACAAAAATTAGCAAAAAAAGCAGGAGTATATGATCCTAAAGGGAAACCTCCTCGAATCGGAGTGGAACTTGGGGTTGATATTTGTGTGACTGGACAGATGTTATCTTATACAGAAGCGAATTACTTGAAGAAAAAGTTCCCTGGATGTGAATTTATAGACTTTAATGAAAAAACAGAGAAGATACAGTTCATTAAAGAACCTGAGGAAATTGCGATGCTCCGAAAAGCTAGTGAAATTACAGATATTGGACAAGAAGCAGTTAAAAAAGAGTTATCTGAACGTAGTGAAGGAAAAGTATTTACAGAAAACGAAATTGCAGGAATTGGCACACTAGCTATGAGAAAAGCGGGAAGTAATTACGAATGGACATTCACCGGTAGTGAAGAAATTGGATCAGGTTATCGCGCAAGCTGGACTTTTAATGGCTGCACACCAGCTACAAATAAAGAAGTTTTAGAAGGGGAATCTCTGCTTGTTGACTTACATAGTGAATATGGTTGTTATTTAGGGGATTTAAGCCATAATTATATCCTTGGAACATGTCCCCTTGAATTAAGAAAGTTTAATGATATATATGAACAAATGTGTTATGCCTTAATAGATAATATGTATCCAGGAAATACATTTGATAATTGCTATCAAGAAGTAAAGAAGATTGCAGAGAAGGAGGGGTATGAAAATGATTTATTCTTCGGATTGGGGCACGGTATCGGCTGTATTGGGAATGAAAGCTGGCCTGTAGTTATTCCAGGGAAGGAATGGGGGCCAATGACCTTTGAGGAAAATATGGTGGAAATTGCTGCAGTGGTGTTTAATCGCCCAGGTCTCGGAGGATTACGTTTAGAGTCTCCCACCTTGGTGACTAAAAAAGGAGCAGAAGTCTTACCCAAAACTCCATTTGAAGTCGATTATGTTTAAAAATTATTAATAATAAAAAGAAATTATAATTTCATACCACAATTTTTACAATATTTAGCTTTTGGGCTAATCGTAGAACCGCAGAATTTGCAGTATTCAGTTGATATATCGCTGTTTAATTCTAAGTTTTTATTTGTAACCATATCCTCCGCTTTGATTGCATGTAAAATTGTGGAGTTGATAATTTCACTTAATTCTTCACTTCTATTTTTTCCATACGTTTCGTTATCAGCTAACGTAATAGAGAATTGATGATTGTCGCGAGTTTCAACTTTCACAGTGTGAATTTTTCCTTGTTTTAACGGATATACTTTTCGAATACTATCTAATGGGATTTTATAACCCTCATTATAATTATCGATAGATGTGCCAATTTCAGTTAGATTAATGTTGGACTTTTTCAGAAGTGAAAGATATTGGTTTGTTAACAATATCTTTCCTAATTCCATACTAAATTGCCAGTCCCCATGAACATCATTTTCACAGAAGTATCCCTCAGAACTATATATTAATGACATTTTTATATTTAAGTTTTATTTTATTTATCACTTCTAAGCTCTGTATATTGGATCACCTATTTTAATTTAATTATCATATTTAGGAAGATAGAATAAATATATAAACTCAAAACCGATTCTTACTATAAACACTCTTACTAAATACTTTTAAGAGTCGCTTATTAATAGCGGAGGATAAATAAAATGTCATTACAAAAAACAAGAGAATTTATACTTCAAGAAAAAATGTTCTCTTTAACAGACAAAGGTCAAATAATGAATACTAACAAAGAGGTTTTAGGTACTTTCAGAGGAAAGCTCATTAAAATAGGTAACACTTACAGGATAAGAGACCTTGAAGAAAACCCAGTATTAACAGTCCATGAAAAGGTAATTTCAATGCGTTCAGCATATACATTTTACAAAGGTGGGGAACAAGATGAAGATAAGTATATTGGAAAACTTAAACGCAAAATTGTCTCGGTAAAACCTAAATTTTGGTTTGAGGATCCCCAAGAAAATCGTGTCTTTACTATGAAAGGAAACATTTTAACCTTAAAATATAAAATTCTCAAAGATGATAAGGTGGTGGCTGAAATTAATAAAAAATTCTTTAAAAGCATCCTTAAAGGTACTTACGGAATCAAAATGGTACCTGATTTGGATGATGATTCGGCTATGTTAATATTAGGTATAGTCATTATGCTCCACCATGAAAAAGAAGAGAACAGAAATAGATAACAGTCGTTCTATTCTTTCAATTTTTATTTTATTAATAATATTTACAGCATTTCTACAAACTTTTCTATCCTATCCATAGCTTCTTCAAGTTTTTGATATTCAGTGGCATATGAAATTCGTATCATGTTATCAGAATAAGAGCCAAATGTCTTACCGGGAACTACAGCCACTCTATAGTCCTTCATAAGTTTTTTGGAAAATGATTCCCCATCGAGATTAAGATTTTTTATAGAGGGCATAATATAGAACGCTCCTTTTGGTTTTATTACATCAAAACCGATTTCTTCTAATCGTTTGTAAGTAAACAATCGTCTCTCATCAAAGCTTTTTAGAATATTATTAAAAAAAGCTGTATCCATTTTTAAAGCTTCAAGAAATCCGTATTGAGCTGGATGGTTTGTTCCAGCAGCAGTATACTGGTGGTAATTTTCCATTAAGTCAATTATTTGCTTTTTTGCGAATACATAGCCCAATCGAAAACCAGTTGCGGAAAATAATTTAGACATAGCATTTAATGTTATAGTTCTTTCAAACATACCTTCTATGGAAGCGGGACTAATGTGTTTTGTTCCATCATAAGTGTAATTTTCATATACTTCATCTGATATCAAATAGAGGTCATTTTTTTTAGTAATTTCAATTAGTTCATATAATTCCTCACGGCTCATAACGTGACCCGTTGGGTTATTCGGAGAGTTTATTAATATTGCTTTTGTCTTAGCGTTTACTTTTTGTTTTATCGCATTAAGATCTAAACTAAAATCGTCTCTTCTTTTAATTTCTACAAGTTTCACGCCAAAAAATACTGATAGGTAAAAATAGGATATAAAATTCGGAGAGGATAAAATTAATTCATCACCGGGATTAAATAAAGAAGCAAAGGTAAGGGAAAGAGCTTGTGAACCTCCATTTGTGACGATGATGTTTTCTTTCCAATTTAAATCAATCTTATTAAATTGTTTAGCTTTCCTCTCTAATTGTTCAAGTAATGCTGGAATTCCTCGAGTTGGAGCGTAATGTGTAATATTTTTTTTAAGCGCTTCAATGTTCCCTTCAATTGCTGGTTGTGGAGTTTTAAAATCCGGTTGCCCAATCCCTAAGCTAATTACATCTTCCCTTCCAGCAGCAAGGTCGAATAGCTCTCGAATTTTAGATTTCGGTGCTTGAGCTACCTTTTGCGATAGTTCCTTCATAAATTATGAACTATTCAATTATATTTAAACGATTTGATTTTGTATAGAAGAATTAGATTTTTATCAAGGGCGCAAAATATTAACTTTTACACTTTTTCTCCATAGTTGCGCAATATCTGATATACTAAATTTTTAAATGCCATCTCAACATTTTCCCCGTATTTAGCGCTTGTTTCAATGAAATCGCTAGCTTTTATCTGCTCTGCCAGTTCTTTTCCTTCCTCATTAGAAACCGCTCTCTGGTCCGTTAAGTCACTTTTGTTACCTATTAAAATATATGCTCCTTCTTTCTTTACGTAATTTTTAAAATCTTTCAACCATTTAGAATCTACATTTTTAAATGTATTATGGCGTGTTATATCATAAACAACAAGTGCACCTACACATCCTTGAAAATACATAGAGCGAATAACGTTATACTTTTCCTGTCCCGCTAGATCCCACATGATCAAACGAATCTTTGCATTAAATTTATCTAAAGTCACATCTTTTCGTATAATATTCGCCCCAAGCGTGGGTTTGTAATCCTCCTCAAATGCGCCTTCCACAAATTGATTTATTAATGAGGTTTTCCCGACTGCGGCATCACCTAATATAGTCACCTTAAATACGTATTCCTTCGTTTCTTCGGCACACATTACCCTTCAATTATTTCAAGTATTTTTTATGCAAATGTATATTTACCAAAGATCTATTTAACTCTTCTTTGATTTTTGTTACTATTTATTTTTCGTTGTTTTAGATTTTAAATATTTTTTCTATCCCTAGTTTTAAAAGAAAAGTGTTATGATCGGGATCGTATACATCTTTTTCAGCTCCTAACGGTGTTACTTGAAAGTCAGTAGGTAAAGTCTTTTCTAAAGAATGGACGAGAAATCCTTTAAATAAATAGCATGAAACACCGATTTCTGAACAAAAGACACATTTATCTACTTTTAATATTACATAATTTTCTGTATGGTCTAAAATAGATACTTTCCAATCTGTAACAATGAGCTCATTAATTTCTTTAATGATATCTTCGAAATTTTTGCCATAGGGAAAGAGATAAAATGCAAATTTTCGCCCAATCTCATATAATAATTCATCAGAATCATATAATAAACAATTTTGGGCCGCTATAAGTTTTTTAAATGAAAAAAAATCAATAGTTCCATTTGGATCCACATCTCGCATGTCCTTTAATTCTAATAGTTCGGCTTCTCGAAGAATTGATTTCATCCCATCATAATCGAGATTATCTAAATAAGACTGTAAAAGAGCTGTTATCACTTTATTTTTTACCATCCCCCTATATTCTCCTATCATATCTGAATTATCAAACATGCCTTAACAACGTTTCTTTCCTTCTAAAATATCAATATCCCAATATTTCTTGTGCTCTATAATGGTAGAATATTGAAACCATTTAAGGTTTTATTTTTCAATATGTCTTGCGTGCTACGCATTCATATGTAAGGTAGAATATAGACCTTAAAATTTGCTAAATCTCAACATATCGAAAAGATATTGTAGAAATAATTCCTTGAGTTTGATTGACTCTTTGGTTAAGTATATTCCATTTATAACGCATTCTTCGTTTATTAGGATTGTGGATTTCTACATAAACTTGAATAATTCCCAATAGGATTTAATAAAGAAAAAATTTTATAAAAATTAGTATAAAAATATGGATATAAAATATTTAATCTTTCACAGTTTCCAATAGTTCTTTTATTTCTGATTGGATAACTTCCGG